>JBHHZP010000012.1:0-38568 GCA_046758085.1 Acidiferrobacterales bacterium | reverse complement strand
GGCGCACGGTCGACCCGCGCCCGTATCTGGACCGGCGCACGCGGTTGGCGACGCGTGCGAAATAGGTTGAAAATCCCAATACGGCGCAAAAGGCGCTAACGAGCTTTCAGCCTCTTTATTTTTGCTCCATAATCCCCCATTTTCTTCGTATGCGGGCACTTCGTGTGCGCCGCCCATTCTGTATACCCATGGTTGCTAATCTGCTAAGCAAAGTCTTTGGCACGCGAAACGAGCGTTTGATTCGCACTATGACGCGCGAGGTCGAGCGCATTAACGCGCTCGAGCACAGTATCGTGCCGCTCTCGGATGCGGAACTTCGCGCCAAGACAGACGAGTTCAAGGATCGACTGGCTCGAGGCGAGCGCCTCGAGACCCTGTTACACGAGGCATTTGCGGTGGTACGCGAAGCGGCCAAGCGTACCCTGAATATGCGCCACTTCGACGTTCAGTTGATCGGCGGCAAGGTGTTGCATCAAGGCAAGATCGCCGAGATGCGCACGGGCGAAGGCAAAACCCTGGTTGCGACATTGACCGCTTATCTCAACGCGCTCACCGGCAAGGGCGTGCATATCGTTACCGTGAACGATTACCTGGCATGCCGTGATGCCGATTGGATGGGCAAGATCTACAACTTTTTGGGTCTGAGCGTCGGCGTAGTTGTGTCACATCAACCGCCCGAGGAAAAACGTGAGGCCTATGCAGCCGACATCACCTACGGCACGAACAACGAGTTTGGTTTTGACTATCTGCGCGACAATATGGCATTCCGCGCCGACGATCGGTTCCAACGCGGGCTGAATTTCGCCATTGTCGATGAAGTTGACTCGATCTTGATCGACGAGGCCCGCACACCGCTGATCATCTCCGGTCCGGCCGAAGAGAGCACCGATCTTTATAGCAAGATCGACAGCATTATTCCGAAACTGCAGAAGCAGGAAAGCGAAGACGGGCCCGGTGATTACACGGTTGACGAGAAAACCCGGCAAGCGTTTTTGACCGAGGCCGGCCACGAGCGGGTTGAAAAACTGCTGGGACAGGCAGGACTGCTGGAAACCGGCAGCAATCTGTACGATGTCAGCAACATTATGCTGTTACATCATTTGAACGCGGCATTGCGCGCCCATTCGCTATACCAACGGGAGGTCGATTATATCGTCAAGGACAATGAGGTCGTAATCATCGACGAGTTTACGGGGCGCATGATGGCGGGCAGACGCTGGTCGGAGGGCCTGCATCAAGCGGTGGAGGCCAAAGAACGTGTGCCGATACAGAGCGAGAACCAGACGCTCGCGTCGATCACGTTCCAGAACTACTTCCGGCTTTACGAGAAGCTCGCGGGAATGACAGGTACTGCCGATACGGAGGCCTTTGAGTTTCAGCAGATTTATGGTCTCGAGGTCGTTGTCATACCCACGCATATGAAAATGGTTCGCGAAGATCTCGGCGACCTCGTGTACCGCACGGCGGCCGAGAAGCGCGCCGCCATCCTCGAGGACATCCAGGATTGTTACAGGCGCGGACAGCCCGTCCTTGTCGGTACTGCATCGATCGAAAGCTCCGAGCAGCTCTCGAGTATGCTCGAGAAAGCGAACATCCCGCACCAAGTGCTGAATGCCAAGCACCATGAGCGAGAAGCCCAGATCGTCGCCCAAGCCGGGGGGCCGGGAACGGTGACCATCGCGACGAACATGGCCGGACGCGGTACCGACATCGTGCTCGGAGGGAATCTGGAAAAAGAGCTCGAGGCGGTTGGCGATGATGAAGAGCAGAGAAAACAGTTACACACGGATTGGAGTGCGCGCCATCACCAGGTTGTCGATGCTGGCGGACTGCATGTAATCGGCACCGAACGGCACGAGTCGCGACGCATCGACAATCAGCTCAGAGGAAGGTCCGGGCGCCAAGGGGACCCAGGCTCGTCGCGATTCTACCTCTCGTTGGAAGATAACCTGATGCGGATTTTCGGTTCGGATCGCGTATCGGGTCTGATGCAGAAGCTAGGCATGCAGGAGGGCGAAGCCATTGAGCACCGCTGGGTGACGCGTGCAATTGAGAACGCACAGCGCAAAGTCGAGGCGCGCAACTTCGACATTCGCAAACAGTTGCTCGAGTATGATGACATCGCCAATGATCAGCGCAAGGTTATCTACCAGCAGCGCAACAGCTTGATGGAAGTCGATGACATCTCGCAAAGCATAGCGTCCATCCGTAGCGACGTCGTTAACGGGATCATCGATGAGAGCATACCGCCGCAAAGCCTGGAGGAGCAGTGGGACGTTCCAGCTCTGGAGGAAAGCCTGGAGCGGGAGTTTGGCATCAAGCTTGCGATTTCCAAGTGGCTGGAAGATGACGCCGATCTCCATGAAGAAAAACTGCGCGCGCGTATCATCGAGGAGCTTGAGCAACGCTACGCAGAAAAAGCCACGGCGTACGGGGAAGATGTCATGCGCCACATTGAGAAGGCGGTGATGCTGGATGTCCTGGACCGTTATTGGAAAGATCACCTAGCGGCCATGGATCATCTGCGCCAAGGTATACATTTGCGGGGTTACGCTCAGAAAAATCCCAAGCAGGAGTACAAGCGTGAGGCATTCGAGCTATTCTCGGATATGCTCGACGGCATAAAGCGCGAGGTGATCGGTCTGCTGACGCGGATCAGGATACAAACCGTTGAAGATGTGGAAGCTTTGGAACGACACGAGCGGCGACACGGATCCATGCAGTTCTCGCACCCGTCGGTCCAGGGCGATGGCGGCGAGCCGGGCGAGGCTGAAGTGGCTACCGTACAACGCCCGGTCGTGCGCAAACACCGAAAAATTGGCCGCAATGAGCCTTGTCCGTGCGGATCCGGCAAGAAGTACAAACACTGCCATGGGAAGTTTAATTGAGAAAGCCGAGCCAGGTGGGCACGGCCGGCTGATGATTCCGCCTAACCATGGCCCTGTGCCGGGCCCGGTCTGTCGCGTACCTCATTCGCTGGAGGCGTACTAGTAGAATGTTGAAAAGGTCATTCCATGTACTGCTGTCCCACAACCGCCCGATGCATGGATCGCGCCTTTGTTTCCGAGACCGTTGCCAGCAGGGATGCTGGCGCCGAGCCTACAATGGGCGGTGCCTCCGTGCACCGCTTTATCAGGCCACTGAAAACAGTTTTTCAGCAGCCTGCTAGTGGCGGTTGGATTGTCTGTGTTACCCAAGCTCCATCCAGTTGAAGGCATTCGTCTCGGGGCCTGTGCCGCCGGCATACGCTATCCTGATCGCCTCGACCTGGTATTGATCGAGACCGCAGCGGACACGAAAGCGGCGGCGGTTTTTACCCGCAATCGCTTCTGTGCTGCTCCGGTCATTGTTGCGCGAGATCATCTCGCCGCAGCGCCCCCCCGTGCGCTGTTGATTAACACGGGGTACGCCAACGCAGGCATGGGTGAGATCGGGCTCAGGGATGCCTTGGCATGTTGTCGTGCCGTGGCAGACCGGCTGGGCTGCAAGGATACCGAAGTGATGCCGTTCTCAACTGGCGTTATTGGCGAGCGTCTTCCGGTCGGTCGTATCGTCAATGCGTTGCCAGTCTGTGTTGGACGTCTTGGCGAATCGGGATGGGGTGATGCCGCGCATGGCATCATGACTACCGATTCAGTAGCGAAAGGCGCGTCGCGCCAGTTCAAGCTGGGGCCGGAGACGGTCACGCTGACGGGCATCGCCAAGGGAGCAGGCATGATTCGCCCGGACATGGCGACCATGCTGGCGTTCATAGCAACCGATGCGGCGCTTGAGCCGCAGGCGCTTCAAGAAAGTCTCCGCCGAGCCGTCGCACGCTCGTTCAACCGTATTACCGTGGATGGCGATATGTCCACCAACGATGCTTGTATATTGCTCGCCACCGGCAGATCTGCCGCAAAAGTCGGTGCCGTCGACAGTGAAGCCTTCGAGCGGTTTACGGCAGTGGTATCCGAGCTGTGCACCGAGCTTGCACAGGCGCTGGTGCGGGATGCGGAAGGGGCGACAAAGTTCATCACCATCGAGGTTGTCGAGGGTGCGAGCGAGGCAGATTGCTTGGAGGTCGCGTATACGATTGCGCACTCGCCGTTGGTCAAGACGGCGTTTTTTGCCAGCGATCCCAACTGGGGCCGCATTCTTGCCGCTGTCGGCAGGGCACGGATTAATGCGCTGTACCTGAGCGCGGTCTCGATTGATCTCGACGATGTGCGAGTGATAAGCGATGGGGCGCTCGCCCCGGAATACACGGAGGCCCGCGGCCAGCGTGTCATGCGCAAGCCCGAGATTACAGTGCGCGTGGCGCTGGGAGCCGGTTCGCGCTCGGCCCGCATCTGGACATCCGACCTGTCACACGAGTACGTGCAGATCAATGCCGAGTACCGCAGCTGAGCCGGTAGCCCGCGTTGTGGTCGGTATTATCTCGCTGGGCCAGGAAGTTCTGATTGCACAGCGCCCGCGGCCCAGCCACCAGGGAGGTAAATGGGAGTTCCCCGGAGGCAAGCTTAAAGGCGATGAGACGGCGCCGCAGGCATTGCGCCGAGAGCTCGCCGAGGAGCTCGGTATTCGGGTCCGCTCGGCGGTGCCATTGATCCAGGTGCAACATCAATATGCTGACAGGGGAGTGTTGCTGGATGTCTGGCGCGTCATTGAATTCGACGGCACGCCCGCAGGAAAGGAAGGTCAGAGCATCGCATGGGTACGTCGCGATGAGCTGAGGCGAATCGATTTTCCGCCAGCAAACCAGGCGATTGTTCGGGCGGTGCGCTTGCCGTCGCTGTACTTGGTTAGCGACTCCCGCAAATTCGGCCGGGCTGGGTTCATGGAGCGACTCGGGCGTGCGCTCGAAGCCGGCGCGGATCTGTTACAACTGCGCGAGCCAGACATGGCCGGACCTGATTACAAGGCCTTTGCGCGCGAGATCGTAAATCTGTGTCATCGCCATAAGGCACGTGTGTTACTGAACGCAGAGCCCGCGTGGGTCGCCGAATGCGGTGCCGATGGCGTTCATCTGAACGCTCGGCGGCTGCGACAGCTCGACTCGCGCCCGCTGGGGCCGGAGGTTTGGGTGGCGGCATCTACCCACGATGCCGAAGAGATCGCCCTGGCGAGCCGGTTACAGGTTGACTTTGTGGTGCTGTCGCCCGTGCTGCCGACGCGCGGTCACCCGCAGGCGCGTCCACTGGGATGGCGAGCTTTCCGTGATCTCACTGCCGGCGCGAATCTGCCCGTCTACGCCCTCGGGGGTATGCGCCCCGAGCATATGCCACAGGCCCGCGACGCGGGTGCGCAGGGCCTCGCCATGATGAGCGGTATCTGGGAGGCGAATCACGTCGAGGATGTCGTGAAAGCCCTTTTGTAAAAAAATATTGCAAGCCACACGGATATCACGGCGCTGCGCTGAGGTATTTGCCGTGCAGTCCACTGCTGTCCCACAACCACCCGACACACGGATCGCCCCTTGGTTTCCGAGACACGCCGCTAATACATCCCTGTAGGCTCGGTGCCAGCATCCCTGCTGGCAACGGTCTCGGATACCAAGGGGCGATCCGTGTCTCTCGAGCGTAGTCGATTCCTAAGGCATCTTTGTCCTGGCGAGTTTCAGCGTTTCAGGCCGGAATTTGTGGGACAGCGATGCGCGCAGTCACATTTCCTCAGTGCTCTGCGTTTTACTCACGGCGCTTATTGTTCACGTTGTTCCCGTGCAAGGTCCAGGTAGCGCGTGTGAAGCGCGTTTACCCGCTCCTCGAGCTGCTCGAGGCCCCCCTCGTTCGTGATCACGTCGTGCGCCTGGCGCAGGCGTACATTGCGGCCGAGCTGCGCGGCGATGATCTTGCGAATCTCGTCTTCAGCAAGACTGCTGCGCGCGACCACACGCTGCACCTGTGTATCTTCGGCCGCATCGATGACTAGTATACGGTCGACCAGATCTTGCTGATTGGCTTCAAAAAGGAGGGGAATCACGATCACACAGTAAGGCGCACGCACAGCCCGTAGTTGCCGCTGGATCTCCTGGCGCACGCGAGGATGCAGGATCGCCTCGAGCTCACGGCGTGAAGCCGGATCGTCGAACACATGCCGCCGCAGGCGCCCCCGGTCAATAAACCCGTCGGAATCTACGATTTCCTTGCCGAAGCATTGGATGATCCGATCGTAGGCGGGTTGTCCGGGGGCGACCAGCTGCTTTGCGATCTCATCGGCATCGATCACCGGCACGCCACGACTGGCGAACATGGCGGCTGCCGAGGATTTGCCGCTACCGATACCTCCCGTGAGACCGATGCGTAACATGCCCTCAGGCGGTCACAGGCAGGCTCAGGCCGTTACTCGCGCCAACTGCAGGTAAAACCGCGTAATGTCATCACCCCAGAGCAAGGCGATCCACGCGGCCACGCACAGAAAAGGCCCAAAGGGGATGGGCAAGCGCCGATCGCGGCCGAGCGCGATGATGGCTACGATGCCGATGATGGCGCCAACCACGGAAGCGAGCAGAATAATCAACGGCAGACTCTGCCAGCCGAGCCAAGCCCCGAAAGCGGCAAAGAGCTTGAAGTCCCCATAACCCATGCCTTCCTTGCCGGTGAGCAGCTTGAATACGTGGAACACCAGCCAGAGCGACAAGTAGCCGGCCACCGCGCCGATTACCGCGCTTTCCAGCGGTGCGAACACGGGGTCCGGATACAGGTTTACGATCAGCCCGGCCCAAATAAGTGGCAAGGTAATGGCATCCGGCAGGATCTGGTGGTCCATGTCGATGGCGGCGAGCGCAATCAAGGCCCAGGTCAGGCCCAGAGCTGCCAGGCCCGCGCCCGTTGGTCCGAAATGCCACACGACCATGACAGACAATATGGCGGTGACCAGCTCAACAATGGGGTAGCGTGGCGATATGGCTTGACCGCAGGCGGCACATTTTCCTCTTAACCAGAGAAAACTGATCACCGGGATGTTCTGCAAGGCATTAATGGATGCACTGCAATGCGGACAACGCGAGCTGGGGATAATGAGATTAAAAGTTGCCTCTTCCTTTCGATCGTGGACGGCATCATCCGTGCTGAGCTCGCGGCACTGGCGCACCCATTGTCGCTGCAACATTATCGGCAAGCGGTAGACCACCACATTCAGGAAGCTGCCGACAATGAGCCCCAGCACGCCTGTCGCACCCCACAGCAGCAGCGCATTGCTATCGAGCCATAGCGTGATGGACGTCATGAACTGTGGTTTCGTGCCCTGCTAGAACGTCGGATCAACAACGAGCAGGTACACTAGATTGCGGCGGCGATCTTGAAGATCGGCAAGTACATGGCAACCACCAGGCCGCCGATGACTACGCCTAGAAAAACCATGATGATGGGTTCGAGCAGGCTGCTGAGACCGGCGACGGCGTCATCCACCTCTTGCTCGTAAATATCCGCCACCTTACTCAGCATGGAATCGAGCTCACCCGACTCTTCACCAATGGCGACCATCTGCACCACCATGTTGGGAAAGAGCTCCGTGGAGCCCATGGCCGATTGCAGCTGCGTGCCGGTAGTGACGTCCGCCTTAATGGCCATCGTGCCTTCGAAGTAAACACGGTTGCCGGAGGCGCCAGCGACGGAGTCGAGTGCCTCGACAAGCGGAACACCGGCGGCGAACATCGTGGCGAGCGTGCGCGAAAAACGCGCAATCGTCGCTTTTCTGATGATCTCCCCGATGATCGGCACACGCAGCAGCACACGATCCATTAAGTGTTGCATTTTGAGGTTGCGCTTGTAGCTGTAGGAGAACACGACGACGGTGCCGATAATGCCACCGAAGATCGCCCACCACCATTCGGTAAAGGCGCCGGACAAGTCCATCACGAATTTCGTCAATGCCGGAAGGTCAGCGCCGAAACCCCGAAACAGGGCCGCAAACTGCGGAATCACAAAGATCATCAAGACTGCGGTGATGATGAAGGCCACCACGATCACCGCGGTCGGGTAAAAGAGCGCCGACTTGATCTTGCTTTTGATCGACTCGATCTTTTCCTTGTAGGTGGCAAGCTTGTCCAGGATGGTATCGAGGATACCGGCCTGCTCACCGGCGGCGATGAGGTTGCAGTAGAGCTCATCGAAGTATAACGGGTGCTTGCCGAGCGCCTCGGTCATATTGGTGCCCGACTCGATATCTTGCCTGATGTTATTGACAAGCTCGCACATGCTCGGGTTCTCGTGCCCTTTCCCAACGATATCAAAGGCTTGCGCAACGGGAATACCCGCGTTCAGCATGGTCGCGAGCTGGCGCGTGAACACCGACACGTCCTTGGGCGTTATTTTTTTCTTGAGGCTGAAAAGGGGCTTGCTTCGCTTGCCCACCTTTACAGGGTTGATACCCTGGCGACGAAGCATCGCGTTAACGAATGCCACGCTCGCGGCATCCATCTCACCCTTGAGTCTCTTCCCTTTCCGGTCGACACCTTCCCATGTAAATGTGTCGAGCTTGGGTTTTTTTGCTGCTGCCTGTGCCATAGCTATTGACTCGTTATCCGTTCAACCTCGGCCAGACTGGTGATTCCCTGGCTGGCCTTGTGCAGCGCGGCTGTGCGCAGATCGAAAACGCCTTCTTCCCGGGCCTGCTTCTCGATGTCCAACTGATTGCCGCCGCGCATGATGATATGGCCCGTGGCCTCGGAGATTGGCATCACCTGATAGATGCCGACCCGGCCCTTGTATCCTTCACTGCACGCGTCGCAACCGACCGGCGCATACAGGCTCAGGTCACCGAGCTCTTCTTTCTTGAAACCGGCCTTCAGCAGTGCGTTCTCGGGCACCTCTATCGCTTTCTTGCAACCCTCGCATAATCGCCGCGCGAGGCGCTGGGCGATAATGAGGTGCACCGCAGAGGCGATGTTAAACGGGGCCACGCCCATGTTAACGAGCCGGGTCAGTGTAGCGGGCGCGTCGTTGGTGTGCAGGGTCGAGAGCACGAGGTGGCCCGTTTGGGCCGCCTTAATGCCGATTTCCGCCGTCTCGAGGTCACGAATCTCACCAACCATGATGATGTCCGGGTCCTGGCGTAGAAAGGCGCGCAGCGCCGAGGCAAACGTCAGATTGGCCTTCTCATTGATGTGGACCTGATTAATCCCGCCCACGTTTATTTCGACCGGATCTTCGGCAGTAGAGATGTTGCGGTCGGCCGTGTTTAGAATATTCAATGCCGTGTAAAGCGTGACCGTCTTACCACTGCCGGTCGGTCCGGTGGCCAGCACCATCCCCTGGGGGCGGGCGATCGCGTCCAGGAACATGTCTTTCTGATATTCCTCGAAGCCCAGCTTTTCCACCCCGAGGGTCGCGGAAGTGGGGTCAAGAATACGCAACACGATCTTCTCACCGTAAAGTGTGGGCAGCGTGCTGACACGAAAGTCGATAGCACGGTTGCGCGAAATGCGCATCTTGATGCGCCCGTCCTGCGGGACGCGGCGCTCCGCGATGTCCAGCCGGGAGAGAATCTTCAGACGTGCGGCGATACGCCCGGCCAAGGCAAGCGGTGGTGATGCTACCTCGTGCAAGACGCCATCCTGACGGTAGCGCACGCGGTAGGTTTTTTCATACGGTTCAACGTGAATATCGGAGGCACCGCGGTTGATGGCGTCGAGCAGTACCTTGTTGACGAACTTGACGATGGGCGTGTCGTTCACGCCTTCCTCGTCACTGCTGTCGCCTTTTTCTTCTTCGTTGATGATCTCCAGGTCGAGGCTATCATCGGCCGCGAGATCGCTGAGACTGGTGTCTGCGGCTTCGAGCACTTTGTCGATGGCGAGCGCGAGCTTGGCTTCTTCGACCAGGATCGGCTCTGTGCCCAGACCGGTGTGGAACTTGACCTCGTCGAGGGCTTGTATGTTGGTCGGATCGGCGATGGCGACGAACAACCGCGTCCCGCGCTTGTACAGCGGCAACACCCGATGACGATTAATAATCTTTTCGCTCACCAGCTGGATTGGGGTGATCTCCAGATCCAGTGCGGCGATGTCAAAAAGCGGAACGCCGAACTCGTCTGAAGCGACCTTGGCCACCGTGGCGCTGTCAAGCTTCTTGCTTTGAACCAGTTGGGTGACGAACGGGACCTTTTGCGTGGTGGCTTCGGACTGAATGCGCTCGGCGTCGCTTGTGCTGAGCAAGTTATCGCGCACCAGCCGCAACGCCAGTCCGCCTATGCTTGTTGCCGTGTTCGGGGTTGCCATAGTTAATTGATTTGAATAGGATTTTGCATTTGTAAGCGTGGTCAACGGCAGTTATGCGCAACCGCCGCGCCCACCTTGTTAGATATTAGTTGAGATACCTGGCTTCGCCAAATCATTTTTGGAGTCCCCACCTGATCGCACCAACGTGCCCTCGGGGCCGCACGTTGACCGCGCCGGTGCATGCCGGGGTGATGGAGCGGCACGGGTAATTGACATCGATCACGGCTAGATTTAGAATTGTTCTAAATTCAAGCAGTGCGATTTAGCTTTATTTGTCAACAACTTGTATTAGGAGCGTTATTATGGAACTCAAAGGCAGCAAGACCGAGCAGAACCTGAAAGATGCCTTCGCGGGAGAGTCGCAGGCCAACCGGCGCTATCTCTACTTCGCCTCGAAGGCGGACGTAGAAGGCTACAACGACGTATCGGCGGTGTTCCGCTCGACCGCCGAGGGCGAAACTGGCCACGCCCACGGCCATCTGGAATACCTGGAGCAGGTGGGCGACCCGGCCACGGGCCTGCCGATCGGTGGCACAGCGGACAACTTGAAGGCTGCAATCGCCGGCGAGACCCACGAGTACACCGACATGTATCCGGGGATGGCCAAAGCGGCGCGCGAGGAGGGTTTCGACGAAATCGCCGACTGGTTTGAGACGCTGGCCAAGGCGGAACGCTCGCACGCAAATCGTTTTCAGAAGGCATTAGACGCCCTCGACTGATCTAACCCGAACAGTTCAGCGTAGAGCGCGAAGCACACGACACACCTAACGCAAAGACACTAAGGCGCAAAGAATACTAAATATGACCGGTTTCTAGGTCAAATCCTCGGCATCTTTCCATCGTTAGGTCCGCAAACAGTACATCCTGGTACCGTTGCTGACGCCTCGGCGTTCGAAGTTTTTGGGGATTTCTCTGCGATCTTGGCGGTGCGTTCGTGCGATATCGGGGCCAGTAAAACCCGGCCCCGCGTACGTTTGCGAATAGATCTGATTGGAAAAATTGCCGGTCATGGTGACTCGTACTAATCAAGAAGGGCAGCGCGAAGGGAGCCTGGAGGCGCCCAAACGTCATGCGCTCGACTGGAAGAATCCCGAGTTCTACCGTGAGGACAACCTGCTCAAGGAGCTCGAGCGGGTGTTCGATGTCTGCCACGGTTGCCGGCGCTGCTTCAGCCTGTGTAACGCCTTTCCAACCCTTTTCGATGCTATCGATGAGTCCGACACCATGGAGCTTGATGGTGTGGATAAGAAGACCTATTGGGATGTCGTCGATCATTGCTATTTGTGTGACATGTGCTTCATGACCAAATGCCCATATGTGCCACCGCATCCTTGGAATGTGGACTTCCCCAAGTTGATGTTGCGCGCTAAGGCAGTCAAGTTTCGCAAGGGCGACATCAGAAAACGCGACAAACTGCTTACCTCGACAGATGTGGTAGGCACACTGGCGGGCATTCCGGTCGTGGTGCAGGCGGTCAACGCCGCCAACGCGAGTCCGGCTGTGCGCGAGCTGATGGACAAGACCCTGGGCATTCACCCCGAGGCGGCGGTGCCGAGGTATCATAGTCGGACACTGCGCAAGCGCGCACCGGGCCTGATCGATGAGACGATTCAGGCACATCCAGCCGGACCCACACACGGACGCGCCGTTTTGTTTGCAACGTGTTATGGCAACTACAATGAACCACAGCTCGGCGAAGACCTGATCGCCATCTTCCAGCACAACGGTATTGGCGTGAGGCTCCCCGATAGGGAGCGCTGCTGCGGTATGCCAAAGTTGGAACTTGGCGACCTGGAAGCGATTACCCGAGCCAAGGACGCCAACATTCCCGAGCTAGCCAGGTGGGTCGCTAAAGGGTGGGACATCGTCGCGCCCATACCCTCGTGCGTTCTCATGTTCAAGCAAGAGCTGCCATTGATATTTCCCGACGACCCGCAGGTCATCAAAGTGAGAAACGCGATCTATGACCCGTTCGAATATCTCGTGTTGCGCCACAAGGAAGGCAGATTGAATCAGGATTTCAAGAACCCGTTAGGAAAGGTATCTTATCATGTCGCATGTCACCTGCGGGTGCAGAACATCGGGCTGAAGACCAGGGAGGTCTTGGAGCTCATACCGCAAACCACGGTGGAACCCATCGAGCGTTGTTCAGGCCATGATGGTACGTATGCCGTGAAAAGCGAATACCATGACATATCAATGAAGATCGGCCGTGCGGTCGTGAGCAGGGTAGAAAAATCCCGAGCAGACCACTACACAAGTGACTGCCCCATGGCTGGCCACCAGATCGAAAACGGGTTGAAAGACGCAAAACCGCCTGAGCATCCGCTGACACTGTTGCGCCATGCCTACGGTATCTAGATATAAGAGGCATGCGGTTAGCTATATGGAGATTTTGGAATCCAAAGAGTGATGGAAGTATGGAAAAGTTAAAACGCGAGGACCTTCTTTCGCTTGAAAACTACGCCAAGGCTCGGACTCCGTTCCGGGCCCAGGTGATGGCTCACAAGAAGTGGCGCCAGGTGCAGCTCGGGCCGCACGCGCGGTTGTACTTCGAGGATCGCCTGACCATGCAGTACCAGGTGCAGGAGATGCTGCGAATAGAGCGGATTTTCGAGCCTGTGGGCATCGAGGAAGAGCTGGCGATCTATAACCCGCTGATACCGGATGGTCGCAACTGGAAGGCGACATTCATGATGGAATTTGATGACCCGGTCGAACGAGCACAAGCGCTGGCGAAGCTGATCGGAATCGAGAACCGCGTGTGGGTGAAGGTGGACGAGTTTGATCGTGTCTGGGCCATTGCTGACGAAGACCTCGAGCGCGCGACCGAAGACAAGACCTCGTCGGTCCATTTTCTGCGTTTCGCGCTGACCCCGGAAGTGGGCATCGCAGTCAAGCACGGATCGGCCATTGCTGTGGGTATCGAGCATGAGCTCTACACGCACCAGGTCGACCCGTTGCCCAAGGAGGTCAGAGATTCGCTGGCGCGGGACTTAACTTAACCTATAAAGAAGTGCCACCCGTTGGTCGAGCGGGCGGCCCGACACAGGTCTTGCGCCATGCACCTCGCATCCTGCGTGCGCACACCATCGTTTGCGTCCGTCATTGGCTTCGCGTCTCGCGGGCTAACCCCGCCTGCCGCAGGCGCGGGGCACGGGCGTTTTATCGCCACCACCCCCCGGCGTCTCGAACCCCGCTCGAATCTGCTGTATACTGCGCGCGCTTGCTATGCATGCGCAGGCGCTGCACACGGAGTTAATGAGCAGTAGCAGGTTGTTGAGCATCGACTACAGGATGTGCTTGCTTGGCCAGGCATGTGCCGTGCTCACCCCCTTCAGGCGGTCCTTCCTTCGGTTTCCTCCCAAGTCGCTTGTTTTGTCGATTGTCGGTCGGGCGCCCAAGCAACAGCCCGCGCTCCGGCAATACACCAAGCAGGCCTGTTAGATGTGGACGATGAAGCTAACGCCTTGCAGCGCCGTATCACGGAAAAACCAATGACATCTAATTACAACTCTTCGGCCATTGAGGTCTTGACTGGGATCGAGCCGGTGCGCCGACGCCCCGGGATGTATACCCAAACCGAGCGCCCCAATCACCTGGCGCAGGAGGTCATCGACAACAGTGTCGATGAGGCGATAGCCGGCTATGCCGACCGCATCGAGGTTACGCTGTACAAGGACGATTCGCTGTCGGTGGACGACAATGGCCGCGGCATCCCTGTTGATCGCCATAAGGGCGAGAAGGTGTTCGGTGTCGAGGTTATCATGACGCGGCTACACGCGGGCGGCAAGTTCTCAAACAAAAACTACACGTTCTCCGGCGGCTTGCACGGCGTGGGCGTGTCGGTCGTTAACGCCTTGTCCAAGCGGCTGGAGGTCCTGGTGCGCCGCGCTGGCAAGCAGTACCGCATGACCTTCACCGGCGGTCAAAAAACCTCCGAGCTCAAGGCCGTTGGCACGGTGGGACAAAGAAACACCGGCACCACGATCCGGTTCTGGCCAGACCCGAAGTTTTTCGATTCAACCAAGTACAGCATCCCACGGCTCAAGCACGTGCTGCGCGCAAAGGCGGTGCTGTGCCCGGGACTGCGGGTGATCTTCAAGCACGAGGGCAACAAGAACGATAACGAGGAATGGCAATATGAAAACGGTGTGAAGGATTACCTGTTGGCTGAACTCGGCGACTGTGAGCTGTTGCCGCAAGAGCCGTTCACCGGTCATCTCGAGGGCGAGAACGAGCAGGTCGAGTGGGTAATCGTGTGGCTCGTCGATGACGTCGAGCCCGTCACCGAAAGCTATGTCAATCTCATACCCACCACCCAGGACGGCACCCACATAAACGGTTTTCGCACCGGCTTGACCGACGCCTTGCGCGAGTTCTGCGAGCTGCGGAACCTGTTGCCCAGGGGCGTTAAGCTCGCAGCGGAGGACGTCTGGAGCACTTGCAATTACGTGCTTTCATTCAAGATGAAGGACCCGCAGTTCGCCGGGCAAAGCAAGGAACGCTTATCCTCGCGCGAGGCCGCGGCCTTCGTCTCCGGCGTGACCAAGGACGCATTCAGCCTCTGGCTCAATCAGCATATCCAGGATGCCGAGGCGATTGCCGGTCTCGCCATCGACAGCGCGCAGGCACGGATGCGCGCCGGTAAGCGCGTGGAGCGTAAGAAATTGAGCGGTGGACCGGCCCTCCCCGGAAAGCTCGCTGATTGTACAAGCCAGGATCTGACGCAAACGGAGCTGTTTCTCGTTGAAGGCGACTCTGCCGGCGGCTCCACCAAGCAGGCACGCGACAAGGAGTTTCAAGCAGTGATGCCGTTGCGCGGCAAGATCCTGAATACCTGGGAAGTGGATTCCAGCGAAGTCTTGAGCTCACAGGAGGTGCATGACATCGCTGTTGCGCTGGGTGTTGACCCGGGCTCGAGCAAGCTCGATGGCTTGCGCTACGGAAAGGTATGTATTCTCGCCGATGCAGACTCCGATGGCGCGCACATCGCCACGCTGTTGTGCGCGCTGTTCGTGCGCCACTTTCGCGCATTGGTGCAGGACGGGCGTGTGCATGTCGCGATGCCGCCGCTCTATCGCATAGATGTGGGCAAGGAAGTGTACTACGCGCTCGACGACAAGGAAAAAAAGGGGGTGCTCGATCGAATCGTGGCGGAGAAGACCCGTGGCAAGGTAAGCGTGCAACGGTTCAAAGGCCTGGGGGAAATGAATCCGCTGCAGCTGCGCGAGACCACTATGGATCCTGACACCCGCAAGCTGGTGCAGCTGGTCATCAAGCCGGGTGACTCCACACACAAGGTGATGGACGTGCTGCTGGCGAAGAAGCGGGCCGCCGATCGCAGGGCGTGGCTTGAAAAGAAAGGTGACAAAGCGATTGTGGTCTGAATTGGCTGTGACGGCATTGTTGACGCACTTGAATCGAGTTCAACTAATTTAGGACAGGCCATGGCAAGAAAAGTCGTTAGGAAAACGAAAGGGAAGAGGAAGGCTGGGTCGAGTACACGGCGCAAGTCATTGGCGCTTCGCGCCAGACCGCGGGTAATGGATATCGAGCGCCTCCCGCTTGCTGTATTCACCGAGCAGGCCTACCTGGATTACTCGATGTACGTGATTCTGGATCGTGCGCTGCCCCATGTCAGTGACGGTCTCAAGCCGGTGCAGCGGCGAATTGTTTATGCCATGTCGGAGCTCGGGCTCAATGCCGCTGCCAAGTTCAAGAAATCGGCGCGCACGGTGGGTGACGTACTGGGCAAGTTTCATCCCCATGGGGACAGCGCGTGTTACGAGGCCATGGTGCTGATGGCGCAGCCGTTCAGTTTTCGCTATCCGCTGGTTGACGGCCAGGGTAACTGGGGTTCCGTGGATGATCCCAAGTCGTTCGCCGCCATGCGCTATACGGAGGCGCGGCTCACCCGCTTTTCGCAAACGCTGTTGTCGGAGCTCGATCAGGGTACGGTGGACTGGGTCTCCAACTTCGACGGCACGCTGGAGGAGCCCAAGTTGCTGCCCGCGCGGTTACCGCAGGTCATGTTGAACGGGACCACCGGGATCGCGGTGGGTATGGCAACCGATATCGCACCGCACAATGCGCGCGAAGTTGCCGCCGCCTGCGTGCGATTGCTGGAGCAACCGAATGCCACGGTGCAACAGCTTTGTGAGCACGTCCAGGCCCCGGACTATCCAACCGAAGCCGAGATCATCACGCCGTTGCCTGATATCCGCGCGATCTACGAGAGCGGAAACGGGTCGATCCGCATGCGTGCGGTCTGGGAGCGAGAACACGGCGACATCATCGTGACCGCACTTCCGTACCAGGTTTCGAGCAGCCGCGTGCTCGAGCAGATCGCAGGGCAGATGCAGGCGAAGAAGCTCCCGATGGTCGACGATCTACGCGATGAATCCGATCACGAGAACCCCACGCGCCTGGTGATCGTACCGCGATCGAACCGCGTGGACGTGGACACGCTCATGTCCCACTTGTTTGCAACCACCGACCTGGAGCGTAATTACCGGGTCAACATGAACATGGTAGGGCTCAACGGCCGGCCACGCGTTTATAACCTGCGCGCGCTGCTCAAGGAGTGGCTGGAGTTCCGGACGGAGACTGTGCGCCGGCGCTTGCAGTTTCGCTATGACCGCGTAGTGGCACGCCTGCACATTCTCGACGGCCTGCTGGCCGCGTACCTGAATATCGACGAGGTGATCCGCATCATCCGGCGTGAAGATGAACCCAAGCCGAAGCTGATGAAGCGGTTCAGGCTCACGGAGATCCAGGCGGATGCGATCCTCGATACGCGGCTGCGAAATCTGGCGCGCCTGGAGGAAATGAAGATCAAGACGGAAAAACAGGAACTGGCGCGCGAACGCGACGGTCTCGCCAAGACGCTTAAATCCCGGACCCGGTTGCGAAACCAGGTGCGCGACGAGCTGATCGACGATGCCCAGGCCTTCGGTGACGAACGCCGTTCGCCTATCGTCGAACGCGGGGCCGCGCAGGCGATAGACCAGGCTGCCTTGCTGCCCACCGAGCCCATTACGGTTATATTGTCGCAGCGCGGCTGGGTGCGGGCGGCCAAGGGGCATGACGTCGATGCCCGTGCCCTGAGCTACAAAGACGGTGATGCGTACTTGCACTCGGCGTGCGGGCGCAGCAATCAACCGGTGGTGTTCATAGATTCCAGCGGACGCACTTACTCCATGCCGGCGCACAAGCTTCCCTCGGCCCGCGGCCAAGGCGATCCCGTGGGCGGATATTTCAATCCCCCTGCTGGCGCCAGCTTCGCCGGGGTCATGATGGGGCAGTCGGAAGACCTGTACCTGTTGAGCACCGACGCCGGTTACGGTTTTGTAGCAAGACTGGAAGATCTGTTTGCCAAGAACAAGGCGGGCAAGACAGTGCTGCGGGTGCCGAAGCGGGCCAGGGTGTTGCCGCCGCAAAGGGTCGAGCGCTACGATGAAGATTGGATCGCCGCCGTAACCACGCAGGGACGGCTGCTGACTTTTATGGTGGGCGAGCTGCCGAGGATGGCCAAGGGTAAGGGTATAAAGATCATTAATATCCCTTCAAAAAAGGCAGCCAGGCGCGAGGAGTACGTCGTCGCAACGGTGGTATTTCCCGAGGACAAGGGGCTGGTGGTCCATTCCGGAAAGCGACATCTGAACCTGTCGGTCGAGGATCTCAATCATTATATCGGTGAACGCGCGCTGCGCGGCCTTAAATTGCCGCGCGGATTCCAGCACGTCCAATTCCTGGAGGAAGCGTAAAGCGGCCCACAATGTGACCCGCACATCTACGAGCACAAGGGCTGAAAGGGGTGTGCGTAATTGTGATATCTGACGCGAAATGCATGCACGCTTCGCGGGCCAAACTCTTGCGAGCTATCGTTGCCCCAAAGATCGGCAAACTGGACTGACGGGGAATATCTCATAACCTATGGCTCGGCGATACTGATCGCGATCATCGGTTTTTGGGTGGCGTATCAGTTCGTGCGGCCGGCGCCGCCGGATCGGATCGTCATCAGCACCGGCAGGGCGGACGGAGCCTACTACCTCTTCGCCAAGCAATATCGCGATGTCCTCGTGCGCAGCGGCATCGATTTGGAGATCAGGATATCGGCGGGGTCGGTGCAAAACATCGAGCGCCTGCAAGCACCGGGCGAGAACGTCGATCTGGCATTCGTTCAGGGTGGGACCAACCAGACACAGGGCTCGCCGGACCTGGTGTCACTGGGTAGCCTCTACTACGAACCGCTGTGGGTGTTTTACCGAGGTGGCGGGCGACTGGGGCAGCTCGCGCAGTTGCGTGGCAAGAGATTGGCCGTCGGCGAGCCGGGCAGCGGCACCCGCCCGGTCGCCTTGCAACTGCTCCAGGAAAACGGGATCGGCGGCGCGCCCACGGTTATCTCGGACATCGGTGGCAGCGAGGCCGCCGATGCGCTGGTGCGCGCGCGCGTCGATGCGGCGTTCTTCATTGCCTCGCCGCGATCGCCGCTGATCCGCCAGCTGCTCGAGACAAAAGGCCTCAGGCTAATGAGCTTCAATCGTGCCGAGGCATACACGCGCATCCATCGCTACATCTCCAGAGTCACCTTGCCCCGCGGGGTCATCGATCTCGAACAAGACCTCCCCGCCCGCGATACGGTCCTGCTCGCCCCCACCGCCAACCTCGTGGCGCGTAGCGATCTGCATCCCGCGCTGGTCGACCTGGTGCTGCAGGTAGCGACCGAGGTTCATGGACCCGGTGGATTGTTCGAAAAAACCGGGGAGTTTCCCTCGCCCGAGCACCTGGAGTTTGCGCTGAGCCTGGGGGCCGAGCGCTACTACAAGCGCGGCCCCTCATTCTGGCAGCGCTATCTCCCGTTCTGGGCCGCCACGTTTGTGGACCGTATGATCGTCATGCTCGTGCCGGTTATTGCCTTGCTGTTCCCGCTGTTCAAGATCGTTCCGCCGACGTACAAATGGCGAGTACGCAGAAGAATCTATCGCTGGTACAAGGACATCAAGTCCATCGACATCGGTCTGCATCATGCAAGTTCTGCCGAGAAGCTCGCGGAGTACGTGAGCGAGTTAGACCGAATCGAGGCCGAGGTCAACAAGATGTCCATACCATTGGCCTACGCGGATCAGCTCTATAACCTGCGCATGCATATCGATCTGGTGCGACACAAGATAGAAGATGCAGCAAAGAACATGGCATCTGCGACTGACACCTAAATCCGCCATGAGCGCCCGCTGGCAGCCAGAGGAAATCAAGTACACGCACGGCGCTTGTGGGTCGAACGCAACATAAGAAAGCCTCGGCGATTTCACCGGTGACGCAACGCGGGAGGCGTTCCAGCTTTCCCTGCGTGGTGTGGCCTGCCTTGGCACGGTTTAGAATACGTTCATGCGTATTGCCGCAATTGTCGAATACGACGGATCCCGGTTTTGTGGATGGCAGCTACAGCAGGGCGATAGAACCGCACAGGGCTGTGTGGAGCAGGCGCTGTCGAGAGTCGCCGATGAACCGGTGCGCGTGACCGTGGCCGGGCGCACCGATGCGGGGGTGCACGCATGTGCCCAGGTGATCCATTTTGACTCTAGCGCCCGTCGCAGTGATTACGAATGGCTGCGGGGCGCCAACAGCAATCTGCCGCGCGATGTAGCACTACTCTGGGTAGGCGAGGTGGATGCATCGTTCCACGCCCGCTTCTCGGCCACCGGGCGCCGTTACCGCTACGCGATTCTTAATCGTGCGGTGCGCCCGACCTATCTGGCCGGGCGCGTCACATGGGAGTACCGGCCGCTGGACATTGCGCCCATGCAGCAAGCCTCACGCTATCTCATCGGCACCCACGACTTCAGTTCGTTCCGTGCGGTTCAATGCCAGGCAAAGAGCCCGGTGCGCGAGCTCCGGCGCCTGAGCGTAACGCGCCAGGGTGAGCTGGTGTTCATCGAGGCATCGGCCAACGCGTTCCTGCACCACATGGTGCGCAACATCGCCGGGGTCTTGATGGCCATCGGCGCCGGTAAGCGAGACCCGCAGTGGGCACAAGCGCTGTTGGCGGCGCGCGATCGAACGGTGGGCGGCATCACGGCGCCGGCGCACGGGCTGTATCTGGCAGCGGTCGACTACCCGCAGCACTATGCGATCCCGCTGCTTTCGTCCACCATCGCGCTCTGGTAAGCTATTGATTTAACAGCAACAAGTGTGAAGCCCGAGGTAGCGAGTAACAAGCTGAGCGGCAACTAATGTCATAATGATTACAGATACTGGCGCCACACCGATGCAGTTGCGGATCACGCGGGGGCCACTTGTAACTTGTAACTTGCTACTTCATTATGCGCACGCGCGTTAAGATCTGTGGCATCACCCGGGTTGAGGATGGACTCGCGGCGGCACACTTCGGAGCCGATGCGATCGGTCTGGTGTTCTATGCCCCCAGCCCGCGACATGTCACTGTCGAGCAGGCGCGTGCCATCGCTCGCGCGTTGCCACCGTTTGTGACCCGCGTTGGCCTGTTTGTCGATGCGACAGCAGACGAGGTATGCGCAACCATCGAAGCAGTGGGCCTCGAGATCCTGCAGTTTCACGGCAACGAGCCGGCTGACACGTGCGACGCATTTGTGCGCCCGTATATCAAGGCAGTACGCATGGCGGCCGGGGTCGACCTCCATGCACAGCAAAGGAACTACCCGGGTGCGGCCGCGCTGTTGCTGGACGCGCATGTGGAGCATGCGCCCGGTGGATCCGGGGAGTCGTTCGACTGGGGCCGCGTGCCGCGTGACTTAAGAAAACCAGTGATTCTCGCCGGCGGGCTAACGCCGGCGAACGTGAATAACGCGATCATGCAGGTCCGGCCGTTCGCGGTGGATGTCAGCAGCGGGGTGGAGAAAGCCCCGGGGATCAAAGACGAGCGCAAGATTTCCGAGTTCATGTGTGCCGTGAGAGCAGGTCAACAATGAGCCGTAGTCGACGATCGGCTGTGCCCGAGCAACAGGCGCCCTCAGCACGCCGCGCCGGCTACTCGCTGCCCGATGAGCGCGGACACTTCGGTCCGTACGGCGGGATCTTCGTGGCCGAGACGCTCATGCAACCGCTCCTTGAGTTGCGCGAGGCCTATGCACGCTATCGCACTGATCCCGATTTCCTTGCGCAGCTGGAGCAGGACCTGCATACCTTTGCTGGGCGACCGTCGCCGCTGTACTTCGCGCAGCGCTGGAGCGAGCGACTGGGCGGCGCGCGCATCTACCTCAAGCGCGAGGATCTGAATCACACCGGGGCGCACAAGATCAACAACACCGTCGGCCAGGCGCTGTTGGCGCGACGTATGGGTAAGACCCGAATCATTGCCGAGACCGGAGCGGGGCAGCATGGGGTGGCGACCGCGACCGTCGCGGCCCGCTTCGGTTTGCAATGCATCGTTTACATGGGCACGCAGGATATAGAACGCCAGGCAATCAATGTTTACCGCATGAAGCTCCTGGGCGCCGAGGTAGTGCCGGTCAAATCGGGGTCGAAGACGTTGAAAGATGCCCTTAACGAGGCGATGCGTGACTGGGTCACAAATGTCGACGATACATTCTATATCATCGGCAGTGTTGCGGGGCCCCACCCGTACCCAGTCATGGTGCGGGATTTCCAGTCCGTGATCGGGCGCGAGGCGCGCGAGCAGGTGCTGGCACAGGAGAAACGCCTGCCGGATGCGCTGGTCGCCTGTGTAGGCGGAGGCTCCAACGCCATGGGGCTGTTTTATCCTTTTATCGATGACGGCGATGTCAGGCTCTACGGGGTCGAGGCGGCCGGGGAGGGGCTGGCGAGCGGGCACCATGCGGCCACGCTGTGCGCCGGTAAACCGGGCGTGCTGCACGGCAGTCGCAGCTACCTGCTGGAGACGACTGACGGGCAAATCGTGGAGACGCATTCGATCTCGGCGGGTCTGGATTATCCCGGTGTCGGGCCCGAGCACGCGTGGCTCAAGGATAGTGGTCGCGCGCGTTACGTGACGGTAGCCGACGAGGAGGCGCTGGCGGCGTTCCATGACCTGACCCGCACCGAGGGCATCATGCCGGCGTTGGAGACCGCCCACGCGCTCGCCTACGCCGCCACGCTGGCACCCGAGTTCGGGCGCAAGCGCATCATCGTCGTCAACCTTTCCGGACGCGGGGACAAGGACATTCATACCGTAGCCACCCGCGACGGGATAACGATCTAGCTTCCACTTAGAACACGGGCGGATGTCACGCATCGAGCAAACATTTGAATTATTGAAAAACCGGGGTCGCAAGGCGCTGGTGTCCTTCGTCACCGCCGGCGATCCGCAGCCCGCAATCACCGTGCCGCTGCTGCACGCTCTGGTCGAGGCCGGCGCCGACCTGCTGGAGCTCGGCGTGCCGTTCTCCGATCCGATGGCGGACGGGCCGGTGATACAGCGTGCCAGCGAGCGTGCCCTGCGCAATCATGTAACCCTGCGCGACGTCTTACGCATGGTGGAGGAATTTCGGGCAACGGATCAAGACACCCCGATCGTGCTCATGGGATACCTGAACCCGATCGAGGTCATGGGCTACGCTGTGTTTGCGCAGGCCGCAGCGAAAGCGGGCACGGACGGCGTGATCACCGTCGATTTGCCACCGGAGGAGGCAGACGGGTTCACCGCTGCGCTGCGAGACAATGGGATTGACCCGATTTTCCTCTTGTCCCCGACCAGCAGCGCGCAGCGCATCAAGCTCATCGCCCATGCTGGCAGCGGCTTCATATACTACGTGTCCCTGCGCGGCGTGACCGGGGCGGCCAATCTCGACGTCGAGGCCGTGGGCGAGAAATTGAAAGCCATTCGCGAGCAGACTACGCTACCAGTAGGAGTCGGTTTCGGTATCAACAGCCCCGAAACGGCAGCGGCCGTTGCCGGCTTTGCCGACGCGGTAGTGGTGGGGAGCGCATTGGTCAAGCGAATCAGTGATCTGGCAGCGGAGCAGGAAAAAATCCTGACGGATGTACCGGGCTTCCTCGCCCGTTTGCGCAGCGCCATGGACCAGGTGGGAGCGGCCGCATGAACTGGTTTGACAAACTTCTGCCGCCAAAAATAAAGAGCGGCGCACAAAGAAAGACAGTTCCAGAGGGTCTGTGGAAGAAATGCCCGGCGTGTGCTGCGGTACTCTACAGCGCGGAGATCGAGAGCAATCTCGCCGTCTGCCCCAAGTGCCAACATCATATACGCGTGGGGGCGCGCAAGCGCTTGGACATCTTTCTGGACGCGGAGCCACGCCAGGAGATCGGCGCAGGCCTGCGCCCGCTCGACATTCTGAAGTTCCGTGACAGCAAGAAGTACAAGGATCGCTTGGCCGATGCGCAGAAGAAGTGTGGCGAACACGACGCACTCGTGGCGATCCAGGGCCAGTTGAAGGGTATACCGCTGGTGGCCGGAGCCTTCGAGTTCGGCTTCATGGGCGGCTCGATGGGCTCGGTCGTGGGCGAGCGCTTTGTCCGGGCTGTCAATGCCTGCGTTGAGCGGAATATACCGCTGGTGTGCTTCACAGCGAGTGGCGGGGCACGCATGCAGGAGGCGCTGTTCTCGCTGATGCAAATGGCGAAGACCAGTGCGGCGCTGACGCGCATGGGCGAGCGCGGGGTGCCATTTATCTCGGTGCTCACGGATCCCACGATGGGTGGCGTGTCGGCAAGCTTCGCCATGCTCGGCGACGTTATCATTGCCGAGCCCAAGGCCTTGATCGGGTTCGCCGGACCACGCGTGATCGAGCAAACCGTGCGCGAGACCTTGCCCGAAGGCTTTCAGCGTTCCGAGTTCCTGCTCGAGCATGGCGCCATCGATATGATTGTCGACCGGCGTGCCATGCGTGACACCGTCGCTTCGCTGTTGTCGATGATCACCGCGAAAAGCCTGGCCCCCGTCAAAGATCAAACCGCGCTGGCGGCAGCGGCGCAGAGCCCGAAATTAAAAAACTGAAACCCACCACCCTGGCGGACTGGCTGGCGTGGATCGAAGGCATCTATCCGCGCAAAATGGAGCTTGGTCTGGAGCGCGTGCGCGTGGTGGCCGGGCGTATGGGCCTCATGCAGCCGGCTTTTTGTACCATCAGCATCGCGGGCACCAACGGCAAGGGTTCAACGCTCGCCATGCTTGAAGCGATTCTGGATGCAGCCGGCTATCGGGTCGGGGCCTACACATCTCCGCACATGGTCAGCTACAACGAACGCGTCCGCATCGGCATGCAGCCTGCCAGCGATGCAAGGTTGTGCGATGCGTTCGAGCGCGTCGAACACGCGCGCGGTGACACGCCGCTGACCTATTTCGAGTTTGGAACAATGGCGGCACTGCAGCTTTTCCGTGAGGAGGGACTCGACGTTGCCGTGCTCGAGGTCGGCCTCGGTGGGCGCCTCGACGCGGTTAATGTCCTCGATGCCGATGTCGCTATGGTAACGAGTGTGGGTATCGACCACACTCGTTGGCTCGGAGACGACCGTGAGCGTATCGGTCGTGAAAAGGCGGGCATATTCCGTGGCGGTCGTCCGGCGATTTGTGTCGATCCCGATCCGCCGGCAAGCATTCTGCAGAGCGCGAATGCGGTGGGTGCACAGCTGCTACGAGTAGGACAGGACTTTAGCGTAGAAGCGCAGGCAGGCAGCTGGTGCTGGCGCTCGCCACAACGTGTGCGCGTGAGCCTGCCGCATCCGGCGATGCGCGGCGCGCATCAGCTGCGCAATGCCGCTGGTGCGTTAATGGCGCTGGAAACATTGGCGGCTCGCTTGCCTGTTACCCAGGCCGACGTCCGCAGCGGGTTGCTGACGGCGGTGCTGCCAGGCCGATTTCAGACCTTACCCGGGTTACCGGTGCGGGTGCTGGATGTGGCACATAATCCGCAGGCGGCGAGTGTGTTGGCCGAAACCCTGAAGCAGCAACCGGTCACGGGCCGGACCTATGCGGTCATCGGCATGCTGCAAGACAAACCGGTTGCCGAAGCCATGGCAGCGATGGCCGGCGTTGTTGACCGCTGGTATCTGGCGACGCTCGCGGCGGAGCGCGGGGCCACGGCGACACAGTTACACGCGGCGCTTGAAGCTAGCGGCAGTGCAGCGCCGGCCGCGCGCTACGACGATGTCCCAAGTGCCTACCGTGCGGCCTGTGCAGCGGCTTGCGAGCGTGACCGCGTTGTGGTTTTCGGGTCTTTTTACACCGTCAGTGATATAATTAGTCTTGAAAAATGAGGGACTTACCTATGGCATATGGCCGCGAACCCCGACGCGAGTACGCGCCGAAGCATCGCATCGTCGGCGCTATCATAATCGTTTCGCTGGCAGCCCTGTTTCTTCCCAGGATCCTGAGCCAGTCGCCGCGCCACGAGGTCGCCTCACCGCCGAGCGAGATTGCGGAAACGCAGGTCGAGGTGTTTCGATTGCCGACGGCGTCCATTACCTCCGTACAGAAGGCGGCCATGAGTGCCGCGCCACCTGCCGCGCAGAGCACGGCACGCGGTGGCCGGGTCCCGCAAGCGCGCGTCAAGCCAGCGCCCACGCCGCAAGCAGCAAGGGAGACTGCGCCCAAGAAAACGGCGAACGTGGCCCCGAGGCAAGCCACGGC
The DNA here is from genome assembly GCA_046758085.1 of Acidiferrobacterales bacterium. Classification (GTDB taxonomy): domain Bacteria; phylum Pseudomonadota; class Gammaproteobacteria; order Acidiferrobacterales; family SPGG2; genus VRUB01. The sequence continues at coordinate 12,790 of JBHHZP010000012.1, read as the reverse complement.
GAAAAGCGGTACCAAGCCGCCTGCCCCTGCGAGCAACACGGGCTGGATGGTCCAGGTCGGGACGTTTTCCAATGACGCAAATGTCAAACGCTTGCGCGCGGCGTTAAAGAAAAACGGGTTTCTCGTCGATCTCCAGGACGTGGAGCTGAAGGGTCAGAAGGCGGTGCGTGTACGCGTAGGCCCGTTCCAACAGAAACGCGTTGCGCTGAAGGCACAGTCCAGGATAGAGAAAGAGCTGGGCCTCAAAGGCGTCGTGCTGACCCAGCGTTAGGTTGATCGCGTGCACGAATTGTTATAGTCGTTAAGCAGCCTGGTAATCCATTCCCGCTACCACACGCCCGGCGCGTAAATGTTCCATGGTTCATAGCCGATATGAATGCATTTGACCTCGCGCTGTTTTGCGTGCTCGCGATCTTCGCTGTGCTTGGGGCGTTACGTGGATTTGTGCGCAGCGTTTTCTTTCTCGGGAACTGGCTCATCGCGAGCACGGTGGCGTGGTTCTTTGCCGCCCCCGCGTCGGCCGCGCTCGACGGCGTTATTGAGGCGCCCGTGGTACGCACCCTATCTGCATTTGTCGTTGTGTTCCTGGTCGTTTTTGTCGCCGGCGTCGCTCTAAGTGGTATTTTGCACCGGGTCATGGAATCAATGCCTGCACTCAAGGCCTCGAATCGCGTGCTTGGTGGCTTTATCGGGGTTTGCGCAGGAGTTGCCGTAGTGGTCTTGGCGTTCTTGCTCGCTGGCTTGACTAGCCTCCCGCAAGATAGCTGGTGGCGGCACTCGACGCTCGCTCCATTCTTTGAATCATTTGCAGCATATATTGGCGATTTCTTGCCCGCGGATATTGCCCGGCACATTCGCTATGGCTAGACTAGCTCTTTAAGAAGGAGACCCCCTCCGCATGTGTGGAATTATTGGTGTCCTCGCCACGACTACCGTTAACCAGACCCTTTACGACGGACTCACGGTATTACAGCACCGCGGGCAGGATGCGGCCGGCATAATCACGAGCGACGGGCGGCGCGTCTATCTACGCAAGGACAACGGGCTTGTGCGCGATGTGTTCCATGAGCGGCACATGCTTGGGCTCAAAGGAAACATGGGTATCGGCCATGTACGCTATCCAACGGCAGGATGCGACTCTCCCGCCGAGGCCCAACCATTCTACGTCAACTCGCCATACGGCCTTGCGCTTGCGCACAACGGCAACCTGACCAATGCCGAGCAATTGAAGGAAGAGCTTTTCCGTGAGGACCTGCGCCATTTAAACACGGAATCCGATTCCGAGATCCTGTTGAATGTGCTGGCGCATGAGCTCGAAGCGGTCGGTGGCATACAGCTTACACCCGATGAAATCTTTCAAGCAGTCGCTGCCGTACACCGGCGGTGCCGCGGTGCCTATGCGGTGGTAGCCATGATCGTGGGTTTCGGAGTGTTGGGGTTTCGCGACCCCTTTGGCATTCGTCCCGTGGTCTTCGGCCGGCGTGATACCCCCAAAGGCAGCGAGCATATGGTCGCCTCCGAGAGCGTGGCGCTCGATATGCTCGGCTACGAACTCGTTGGGGATCTGGCCGCCGGCGAGGCCGTCTTCATCGATCGCGACGGCGGAGTGCATAGGCGCCATTGCGCGGAAAAAACCCTGCACGCGCCGTGCCTGTTCGAGTACGTTTATCTGGCCAGACCCGATTCCATGCTTGACGGCATTGCGGTGCATAAGACGCGGCTGCGCATGGGCGAGCGCTTGGCGCACAAGCTGCAGCGCGAGTGGGCAGACCTCGATATCGACGTGGTAATTCCTATTCCGGACACCAGCCGCCAGGCCGCGCTGCAGATGGCCTATGAGCTTAATCTCAAGTACCGCGAAGGCTTTATCAAGAATCGATATATCGGGCGCACCTTCATTATGCCCGGCCAGGCCGAGCGCAAGCGCTCGGTGCGACAGAAGCTCAATGCCATTGAGCTGGAGTTCCGGGGCAAGAACGTGCTACTGGTGGATGATTCCATCGTGCGTGGGACCACAGCGCAACAGATCGTACAAATGGCACGCGAGGCCGGTGCGCGCAAGGTATTTTTCGCATCCGCCGCACCGCCCATACGCTATCCCAACGTGTACGGCATCGACATGCCGTCGGCGCGAGAACTGATCGCGAGTGAGCGCGACATCGAGCAGATTACCGCCGAAAGCGGGGCCGACCGGCTGATTTTTCAGGACCTGCAGGATCTCATCGAGGCCGCACGCGAAGGAAACCCGGACATCGCGCAATTTGAAGCGTCGGTATTCGATGGCATATACATAACTGGCGACGTCAACCAGGATTACCTCTCGCGCATCCAGCAGATGCGTTCAGACGGCGCCAAGGCCAAAAGAAAGGTGGCCACTGGCGACCTGGCGTCAAACGAGCTTCAGACCTACTCCATTTGATTTTTGATTGGGGCCGCATTTTTGTGAGCGATGATCAAAAAGACTGGCGAAAGCTCGGCTTTCATACGCGTGCCGTGCGCGCCGGGCATGAGCGCACCTCGGAGGGCGAGCAATCCGAACCCATCTTTTTATCGTCAAGCTACGTCTTTGAAAGCTCCGCGCAAGCGTCGGCGCGTTTTGCCGGCGATGATCCAGGAAACGTTTACTCACGCTATACCAACCCGACCGTACGAATGTTCGAGCAGCGTCTCGCGTCGATGGAGGGAGGCGAACGCTGTGTGGGCACGGCCTCCGGGATGTCCGCGATCCTGGCTACCTGCATGTCACTGCTCAAGGCCGGCGATCACATCGTTGCCTCGCGCGCCTTGTTCGGCGCGACCATTGTGATGTTTGACGCGCTGTTACCGCGTTTTGGCGTGACCACCAGTTTCGTGCCGTTGACCGACCTCGACGCCTGGACCCAGGCCATCTCCCCGAGCACGCGCGTGCTGTTCCTCGAAACGCCGTCCAATCCGACCACCGAGATTGCCGATATTGCCGCCTTGGCCGAGCTGGCGCATGCACGCGAGTGTCTGCTCGTGGTGGACAACTGTGTGTGCACGCCGGCACTGCAGCGCCCGCTGACCTTGGGGGCCGACATCGTGGTGCATTCAGCCACCAAGTATCTCGACGGCCAGGGCCGCTGCCTGGGCGGGGCCGTCGTGGGAAGCGACGCCGTGGTGGGCGGCGAGGTGTTCGGCTTCATGCGCACCGCCGGGCCGACCATGAGTCCGTTCAATGCCTGGGTTTTTCTCAAGGGCCTGGAGACCCTGGACCTGCGCATGCGGGCTCAGAGTCGCAACGCGCAAACCCTGGCCGCCTGGTTGGAGACCCGGCTCGGGGTCCAACGTGTGCATTTCCCGGGGCTTGAGTCACACCCACAACATGCGCTGGCAGCGCGCCAGCAAACGGCCCCCGGCGGGTTACTCGCGTTCGAGATCCCGGGCGGGCAGGATGCGGCCTGGCGGTTCATCGATGCTACCGTGCTGGTATCGAAGACGGCCAACCTCGGGGATACCAAGACCTTGATTACCCATCCCGCCAGCACGACGCATCGGCGTATGCCGCCCGAAGCGAGAAACGATGTGGGTATCACCGACGGCCTGATTCGCATTGCCGTGGGCCTGGAAGACACCGACGACATCAAGCAGGACCTGCAGCGCGGCTTCGATGCCATCCGCTGACATTCATCGCCAAAACCTGCTCGCCGTCTTCCGTGCCGCACTCGAGCGGGTGAACGGTCGCAGCTGTGTGCGCGAGTACCTCAGCGCCCACCCTCACAATGATCCGGTTTACCTGATTGCCATCGGCAAGGCTGCCACCGCCATGACCCGCGGTGCACAGGATGTCCTCGACGGCAAGATTCGTGATGCCCTGGTGATTACGAAGCACGGCTATAGCGAGGCGCTGCCCTGGCTGTGTCTGACGGCGGGCCATCCGGTGCCGGATGCCGCGAGCCTCGCCGCCGGCGATAAGCTGCAACAGTTTGTATCCGGCATTCCTGGTGGCAGGGCGGTACTGGTACTGCTCTCCGGCGGCGCCTCCGCGCTTGTGGAGCAGCTGCCTCGAGGGGTTACGCTTGAGCAGCTGCAGGCGGTGAATGACTGGATGCTGGGCGCGGGGCTGGACATCGAGGTCTGCAATGCGGTGCGCAAGCGTGTCTCGCTGCTCAAGGGCGGTCGCCTGGCCCTGCGACTGGCGCCACGACCGATCTTGTGTCTAATGTTGTCGGACGTGCCGGACAACAACCCCGCGACCATCGGCTCGGGCCCGCTGGTCCCGGACGCCCGGTTGGGCGAGGCCCCGCCATTTGTCGATCAGGCGCCGGCGTTCGTCCGTGATCTGCTAGCGCAGGCACCGCCGGCCCCGGCGCCGGGTGATCTGGCCTTCGCCCGCGTGCAGATCGCCATCGTGGCCACCCTGGACGACGCCAAGCACGCGGCGCATGGGGCCGCCCACACCCTTGGCTATCGCGCCATAGTCGAACCGCAGTTTGTCGACGGCGATGCGCTGCGGGTAGGCGCGCGGTTGGCGCAGCAGGTGGTGGACACCGAACCGGGCAGTCTTCATGTCTGGGGCGGGGAAACCCAGGTGATGTTGCCGCCGCACCCCGGTCGCGGCGGCCGCAGTCAGAGCCTCGCGCTGGCTGCCGCCCAGGTGCTGCGCGAGCACCCGAATGTATTATTGCTGGCCGCCGGCACCGACGGCAGCGATGGTCCCACCGAAGACGCCGGGGCATTGGTCGATGGCGGCACGCTCGCGCGCGGCATCGCGCGCGGGATAGATCCGGGCATGGCGCTGGCGTGCGCCGACGCCGGCAGCTTCCTGCAGGCGAGTGGCGACCTGATCAGGACCGGGCCGACGGGCACCAATGTGATGGATATGATGTTAGGGCTCAAGTTCTAGCGCCAGGGTGCTCGTTATGCGCGCGCGCCCGGTTTTGCTGGCTACGCTGCTCGTCATGGCCGCGCTCGGATCGGGGTTGTCGAAGGCCCTCGCCGGGAATGCGACGGTGTTGTTTTTTGTCGAGTATGAACGCGGGGCAGCACCCCGCAACACCCGGGTGATCGTAACCTCGAAGTTTATTCGTATTGACGATGGCGAGGATGCAGGCGATTTCTTGCTGTTCGATCGTGCCAAGCGCTCGATCTTTGTCACCAACTCTCTCGACAAGCGTATTTTGATGATCAACGCACGGCCGGTGGAATTGCCGCTTCCCGCACCGTTCGAGAACCGAACAGAAAAGGGCGGGGAGAGCTACCCTGAAGTCGCGGGTCGAGAGGTGATCCACTACCGCTTGTTTACCAACAACGAGAAATGTTTTGACGTGTATGCGGCCGCCGGCCTCTTAACAGACGCGCAGCAAGCCCTGAAGGAATATCGCCAGGCGCTTGCCGGCGAGCATGCGATAACGGCGCAATATACACCCACCGAGTTGCGATCGGCATGCGATCTGGCCAACAATATTTTTCTTCCCGCGCGTCATCTCGAGTTCGGGTTTCCGGTTCGCCAGCAAGACATGGCAGGTGCGCGCCGCCAGCTGCTCGATTACAAAACCGGCGTCGATGTGGCGCCAGAATTGTTCGCGCTCCCGCGAGATTATCGCCGTTTCACCCTGAACGATATGCGGGTTCGTTGAACACTATTCGGCGGGGATCGCGCTGCGGGGACCGTTGAGCCTGCTGAGCGGGATATCCTGTAGCAGCCATTCCTGTGCGTCGCATCGCAATACGCTTCCCTGCTTGTACCAGTCTCCCAGCACGTCACGGTGCGCACGCTTGCCGTCCAGATCGAGTAGATGCTGTCGCGGTCTGTGCGTATGGCCATGAATCAAATGGCGCACGCCATACTTACGCAAGGCGGCCTCGACCGCCTGCTGGTTGACATCCATGATCTCCGGCGGTTTTGTCGCGCTCACGATTTTGCTCCTCTCTCTGAACTGGCGAACGATGGCATTGCGCTCGCCAATGCTCTTGCGTAGGAATGCTTCGATCCACTCGGAGCTGCGCACGCGCTGGCGAATCGCCTGGTACTCGTGATCGTCAGTGCACAGCGTGTCGCCGTGCATGAGTAAGACGCTGGTGCCGTACAGGTCGACGACGATGGGGTCCTGAATGAGCCGACAGCCGGTCTCGCGTTCGAACTGGGCGCCCAGCAAAAAGTCACGGTTGCCGTGCATCACGTACAACGGCGTGCCGCCATCAGCGATCCGTCGCATGCCATCGATAATTGGACGGTACTCATCCTGCGAGGCAGCTTCATCGCCAATCCAGTACTCGAACAGATCTCCCAGGATATAGAAAGCATCTGCGTGTGGCCCTTCGCGGCGCAGTAAGTCGAGGAACAGCTCGGTTATCGCCGGGCGCTGTGCACACAGGTGCAGGTCCGAAATAAAGAAAGTAGTCATACCGGGACGGTGTATTCCCAGGTCGTATTACTCACTTGGTTTTGACGAGTTCCACGCTTTCAATCACGACATCGGTAATCGGCACATTTTCAAAGCCATATTGGGTACCGGTCGGTACGCCGCCTATGTTCTCGACGACATGCATGCCATCGATGACACGCCCGAACACGCAGTAGCCCCACCCTGATGGAGTCGAAGACGTGTAGTTGAGGAAATCGTTGTCAGCGAGGTTGATAAAAAACTGGCTCGTTGCCGAGTTCGGGTCGCCGGTACGGGCCAATGCGATCGTGCCACGCTCGTTGCGCAGGCCGTTTCTTGCCTCGTTACTGATTGGCTGGTAGGTGGGTTTCTGAATCATCTGAGGACTAAAGCCACCGCCTTGTATAACGAAGTTTGAAATGACGCGGTGGATTAACGTGCCGTCGTAAAAACCTTCGCGCACATAGGTCAGGAAGTTCTCGACCGATTTAGGTGATTTGTCGGGAAAGAGCTCCAGTACCAGGGTTCCGAAATTCGTTGTCACATGAATCATGGCGCTGTGCCCCGTGCTAATTAAAGATACCATCCCGGAGAATCCGGCCCGCCGTGTCCCACGCAGTCGAGTCCGTAACGCGTTCTTCCTTTCCACCCCCCTAAACACGCCCGTGTCCCGCCGCAAGATATTCACAGCCTGTTCCGAGCGGATTGTCCTAGACTTGGGGCGGAGGCGCAACTGCGCTGGGTTTTGCCGTTGTCGTCTTGTTTCCGTTACTATCCTCCACCATGGATGCCCGACCCGCCAAGGTTCGTTTTGCTCCCAGCCCCACGGGGTTGCTGCATCTGGGGAACGTCAGAACGGCGCTGTTCAATTTCTTGATCGCACGGAAAGCACGGGGCGTGTTTCTACTACGGATCGAGGACACCGATGCCGCGCGTGGCCACGAGAAGTACACGCAGGCGTTGCAAGAGGATTTGCGCTGGCTGGGTCTGCAGTGGCAGGAAGGCGCTGGTGTCGGGGGCGAGTCGGGCCCCTACCTGCAGTCACAGCGAGAAACCATCTATAAGAGCTACTTCGTTGTGCTGGAGAACCAGGGGCTGGCCTATCATTGTTTTTGCACTCAGCGCGAGCTCGAAATGGAACGAAAGACGCAGCGGGCAGCCGGACGCCCGCCACGCTACTCGGGACGTTGCCGCGGCCTGACGCACGAGGAGATTGCTACACGCTTGAGCTTGGGCACGCCCGCGACGCTACGTTTTTATGTAAAGCCAGGCGAGGTGCTTGAGTTTGAAGACAGGGTGCGAGGATCACAGCGCTTTTCCAGTAAAGACATCGGCGATTTTGTCATTCGTCGATCTGACGGCACACCGGCGTTCTTTTTCAGTAACGCCGTGGATGATGCACGCATGGGCATCACGTTGGTCGTGCGCGGGGAGGATCACCTGACGAACACACCGCGGCAGATGTTGATTTTGCGGGCGCTTGACTTGCCGATTCCCGATTACGCCCACATCGCCTTGGTTGTCGGCGCAAGCGGCGCACCCTTATCCAAGCGCGAGGGCAGCCGCACTATCCGCGAGCTGCGTGACACCGGTTTTCTTCCATTGGCGATCAACAATTACCTGGCGCGTCTGGGCCATACCTATGACGATAATTCCTTGATGACCCTGGATGCGCTCGCCATGGACTTCGATATCGCGCGCCTGCATCGCGCACCCGCCCGGTTTGACGAGGCGCAGCTTATGCATTGGCAGCACGAGGCCGTGCGTGTGGCCTCGGATGCCGAGCTATGGAGCTGGATGGGCGAGAAGGTGCATGCGCTGGTTCCGGAGGCGAAGTACCGGGCATTTGTGGAGACGGTGCGTCCGAACGTGAGCTTGCCGCTCGATGCTCTCGATTGGGCGCGAAATCTTTTTGCGGATGAATCATTCACCGTGAGCGGCAGAGCCCGGGAAATTGTTCTCGATACGCCGTCGAGCTATTTCGTATGTTTTTTGGAATTATACGAGCAGTTCCATGGCGATCTTCATTTGTTGGTTGGGCGCGAGCTGCCTGCACGGACGGGGAGGAAGGGGGCTGCGGCGTTTCAGCCACTGCGCGCAGCGCTCACCAACAAGCTGCGTGGCCCCGAGCTTGCTCGATTGCTCGAAATTATGCCACCAGACCGCATCCGTACGCGCATAGAATATGCGAAGAAAACTGCCTCAAGGGGCCGGTGAACATGGCTAGGCCATTTGGGTTTTTTTGGACGGTGGCGTCGTTTTGCTCGTACTCGCGATTCGCTACTCGCAGCTGAAGTTATGCTCCGAATCTACAACAGCCTGACAAGGAAAAAAGAGCCGTTTACGCCGCTCGAGGCCGGCCATGTGCGTATATATGTGTGCGGCATGACGGTATACGACTACTGCCACCTCGGTCACGCGCGCGTGATGGTTGTGTTTGATATGGTTGTACGCTATTTGCGCGCCTGTGGCTATGACGTGACCTACGTGCGCAATATTACGGACATCGACGACAAGATAATCCGGCGTGCGCATGAGAACGGCGAAGACATTGGTAATCTCACCGCCCGCTTTATCCAGGCGATGCACGATGACACCGCACCACTTGGCGTGTTGCAGCCTGATGCCGAGCCGCGTGCGACTGCGCACATTGCGCACATACAGAATCTGATTTCCGCCCTGCTCGATAATGGACATGCCTACGTCGGCAAAAACGGTGACGTCTATTACGATGTCAGCCGTTTTCAGCGTTATGGTGCGCTGTCCGGGAAGCAGCTCGCGGACCTGCGTGCAGGCGCGCGCGTGGAGGTTGACGAGGCTAAGGACGACCCCTTGGATTTCGTGCTGTGGAAGACCGCCAAGCCGGGGGAGCCCAGTTGGGATTCACCCTGGGGTCCAGGGCGACCGGGCTGGCATATCGAGTGCTCGGCGATGTCCACGCATTGTCTAGGGGCGCACTTTGATATTCACGGCGGCGGCATGGACCTCAAGTTTCCGCACCATGAAAATGAGATCGCGCAATCCGAGGGCGCCACCGGCAAGGCATTCGTCAACACCTGGATGCACATCGGCTTCGTGCAAATCGACCAGCAGAAGATGTCCAAGTCGCTGGGCAATTTCTTCACCATCCGCGAAATTCTTGCAAGATACGATCCCGAGGTAGTGCGCTATTTTCTGCTCTCGAGCCACTACCGCAGCCCCTTAAACTTTTCTGACGCCGCTCTGGAGCAGGCCAAGGGGGCGCTCACTTCGCTGTACCTGGCGCTGCGGGGGCTCGAGCTCCCCGAGGCGGAGGCCGCCCGCCCCATCGACTCGTTCAAGGAGAGCGACTTCGGCGTGCGCTTCGCGCAGGCGATGGACGACGATTTCAATACGGTGGAGGCACTGGCCGTGTTGTTTGACTTGGCGCACGAGCTCAACCGGCTACGTGGTAGCGACGCGGCACTGGCCGCAACCCAGGGCGCCATCCTGCGTTACCTCGGTGGCGTGCTCGGTCTGTTACAGCGGGATCCGGATGAGTTTCTCCAAGGACCGATTGAGATTGCCGTGAAAGATCAAGTAGCCGTTTCAGACCACGGTGCCGTGGAAGTGGACCTATCTCATGAACGAATTGAGGCCCTCATTCAGCAGCGCACGGCTGCGCGCGAACGCAAGGACTGGGCCGAGGCCGACCGCCTGCGCGAGGAGCTCACTGCACATGGTATCGTGCTCGAGGATGGTCCGGGCGGGACTGCCTGGCGCCGGCGGTAGCGTGACGCCGGCTATGGCATAAGTGACTCAAAATCCCTAATTTTTTCCTTCCGTGCTATTGACCCACTGCACAACTGTGGGTAATTTGTACTCACTGAACCTATCGCGAGCAATGCCCGTGGTTCGGGCATTTTTTATGGGGGGCGGTCGTGGCTTTGTCTCAAGTGAATGTGGAGTTAACGGGAGCAGACATCGTGGTCCGCTGCCTCCAGGATGAAGGCGTGGAGCACGTTTTCGGCTATCCCGGTGGGGCCGCCTTGCATATTTACGACGCCATCTTCAGGCAAGCCAAAGTCAAGCACATCCTGGTGCGCCATGAGCAAGGGGCGGCGCACGCAGCCGACGGCTACGCCCGCGCCACCGGCCGGCCGGGTGTCGTGCTGGTGACCTCAGGTCCCGGCATCACGAACGCGGTCACCGGGATCGCCACCGCCTACATGGACTCCATACCCATGGTGATCCTGAGCGGCCAGGTCCCCACCCACCTCATCGGTGACGACGCCTTCCAGGAGGTCGATGCGGTCGGTATCACGCGCCCGTGTGTGAAACACAATTTCCTGGTGCGTGACGTCAAGGACCTGGCACTGACCATCAAGAAAGCATTTTACCTTGCGTCGACGGGGCGCCCCGGGCCGGTGCACGTGGATATCCCCAAGGATGTCACCGCGCACAAGACCAAGTACCACTACCCCAAATCCGCCAAGATGCGCTCCTACAGCCCGGTAACCCGCGGCCACCCCGGGCAGATCAAGAAGGCCGTGGAGCTGATGTTGGCCGCCAAGCGACCGATGATCTACTCCGGCGGCGGTGTGGTCCTGGATGAGGGCTCCGAGGCGTTAACGGAGTTGGTGCAGCTACTGGGTTACCCATGCACCAACACCCTGATGGGGCTCGGTGCCTACCCAGGAACGGACCCGTTGTTTGTCGGCATGCTGGGGATGCACGGTACCTACGAGGCCAACATGGCTATGCATGACTGCGATGTGCTAGTCGCCATCGGCGCGCGTTTTGACGATCGCATCACGGGCGATCTCAACAAGTTTTGTCCCTATGCACGCATTATCCACGTCGATGTTGATCCCTCCTCGATCGCAAAGAACGTGCCCGTCGATGTCCCCATCGTCGGCAGCGCGCGCAGCGTGCTCAAGGAAATGATCACACTAATCCGGGCCGCCGAGCGCAAGCCGGATGCGGAGGCGATCAAGGCGTGGTGGAAGCAAATCCAGGCTTGGCGTGCCGTGGATTGTCTTAATTACGATCGTAAGAGCAAGCTTATCAAGCCCCAGTACGTGCTGGAGACGCTGTACCAGATCACGGGCGGAGAAGCGATTGTTACCTCCGACGTCGGTCAGCACCAGATGTGGGCAGCCCAGTTCTACAAGTTCACCAAACCGCGGCGCTGGATCAATTCCGGCGGGCTCGGCACCATGGGTTTCGGATTGCCGGCGGCGATGGGGGTACAGATTGCCTATCCGGACGAAACCGTCGTATGCGTGACCGGTGAGGCAAGCATCCTGATGTGCATCCAGGAGCTGTCCACCTGCAAGCAGTACGATTTGCCGATCAAGATAGTGAATCTCAACAACCGTTATATGGGCATGGTCAGGCAGTGGCAGGAGTTCTTTTATGACAGGCGCTACTCGCATTCCTACATGGACGCGTTGCCGGACTTCTGCAAGGTGGCAGAGAGCTTTGGCCACGTCGGCATGTATGTTGAGAAACCGGGCGATGTGGAGGGCGCATGCAAGGAGGCCATGAAGATCAAGGACCGCCTGGTTTTCATGGACTTCATCACGGATCAGACAGAGAATGTCTATCCAATGATTGCCGCGGGTAGCGGTCATCACGAGATGCACTTGTCGCCATCGGCCGGAGAGGCGCCGCCCGAGCGGGAGCTGGCGTAACAGCGATGCGGCATATTATTTCCATTCTGCTGGAGAACGAGGCCGGCGCGCTCTCGCGTGTGGCCAATATGTTCTCCGCGCGCGGTTACAATATCGATTCCCTCAGCGTAGCGCCTACCGAGGACGCGACTTTGTCACGCATGACCCTCGTGACCCGCGGGTCGGACGACGTGATCGAGCAAATCACCAAGCAGCTGCACAAGCTCGTGGAGGTCGTAAAGCTGAGCGATCTCACTGAAGGACGGCATATCGAACGAGAGATGATGTTGATCAAGGTTAGGGCGGTGGGCGATATGCGTGCCGAGGCCAACCGACTGGTCGATATTTTCCGCGGGCGCGTGATAGATGTAACGGACACAACCTACGCCATCGAGCTGACCGGCACCGGCGAGAAACTGGATGCTTTCGTGGAAGCGATTCGCGGGGTGGGTATCATCGAGCTTGCGCGTTCCGGTACCTCGGGTATTGCGCGCGGGGAAAAAGGACTTCGCGTCTAACAACCTGTGGAAAAGCAGAGTTTTTCCACAGTCTGTTAACGGTACAAGGATGGGCTGCTACTTTTTGACGGCTGTAAGCCGTTGAAAAATGGAGCAAATGGGAAACCGCGTTTTCGGCGTAGCAAGTTGGAGAACGGTCAGGAAGGCACTGCGGTCCCCCAGATCTCGACGTGACTTCCTAGGACCCGGTGACACTGTGGGTGTTTATCGAAGGAGTAACGGGGGCAGACATGACGAGCATTTGTTTCCGAGACACGCCGTGCATACCTGCGGCGCTACGCAATCGTGGCCCGCG
>JBHHZP010000011.1:0-39318 GCA_046758085.1 Acidiferrobacterales bacterium | reverse complement strand
GCCTTTTGTCTCGGTTGCTGTTGGTTCCTGATGGGCCTGCTGTTCTACGGCGGCGTCATGAACCTCTACTGGATCGTCGGACTCGCCGTCTTCGTCTTGCTGGAGAAGATGAGTCCAGCGGGCTATCGATTCGGCTCCATCGCCGGAATCGGCCTGATCGTGTGGGGCGGCAAAAAAATGGAACGCCTGTTGCGTGCCTACGTGGATGTCATCGGCTGGACGTTGGTCGCGATTTTCGTCGTGGCATATCTGCTTTGGCTGAGATAGCTCACCGTCATGCGGAGTCTGCGGCTCGCGCGGTTGAGGCTTCCAAAAAAGCCGCTTCGAGCTCATCGTACGTATTAGTCACGGGGTACTGTGGAAATTCTCGCGCCACGTGATCGGGCGGGCGGAACAGAATCCCGCTATCGGCCTCTGCCAGCATGGTTGCATCGTTGTAGGAATCGCCAGCGGCAATAATACGATAATTCAAAGATCGTAACGCTCGCACGGCATGGCGTTTTTGATCGCCCTGACGCAGGCGGTAACCCGCAATGCGCCCGTCCTGATCCACATCCAGCCGGTTGCAGAAAAGAGTCGGCCACCCGAGCTGGCGCATGAACGGGCCAGCAAACTCGTAGAACGTGTCCGACAGTATGATGACCTGGTAGTGTCCCCGCATGGCGTTGAGGAAATTTCGCGCTCCTTTCAGCGGAACCATCGATTCGATGATGGTGCGGATGTTCTGCAAGCGTATATCGTGATCCGTCAGGATCGTGAGCCGCTGTCGCATCAACGCATCGTAATCGGGAACATCCCGTGTGGTCGCGCGCAGCTCCGGCACGCCGGCAAGCTCGGCGACGTTGATCCAGATCTCGGGTACGAGCACGCCCTCAAGATCTAAGCACGCAATATCCATTGATTCTTTTGCTTTCCTGGTTGTTGATTCCGGGCACGGTGAGTCCCGGATATGGCGTCTTGCGTTTGAATCCAGCCTCGCCGGCAGGAGTATACCGCGACGGCGGGCGGGCGCTAACTGCGGCAACACGTACACCCGCAGGCCAGTGGCCAGGATGAATTCGCTGGTGCCGCCACGGAAACCTGCGACCACAGATCCAGGCGATGATTTGTGGCAATATTGGCGCATACGTTGCGCTGTTGTAAGTGGCCAGTGATGAAAATTCAAGAACAAGACCCCATTGCGCTAATTCGCCGTTGGCTGGAAGAGGCCGAGCGCAGCGAGCCGAATGATCCCTCGGCGGCCGCGCTGGCGACGGTGGATCGCAAGGGCGCGCCATCGGTCCGTATGGTCCTGCTGCGCGGACTCGACGAGCGCGGGTTCGTCTTTTACACCAATCTCGAAAGCCGGAAGGCTAAGGAGTTGCTGTCCGATCCACGCGCGGCAATATGTCTGCACTGGAAGTCATTAAACCGGCAGGTGCGGGTAGAAGGCGAGGTCGAGCGTGTAAGCGACGCGGAAGCGGACGCCTATTTCGCGACGCGCGAACGCACATCGCAAATCGGTGCCTGGGCCTCCAAACAGTCGCAAACGTTGGCGGGGCGGTTCGAACTCGAGAAACGCGTGGCCAAGTACACCTCCAAGTTCGGGCTCACCAAGATACCGCGTCCATCCTTCTGGTCAGGCTTCCGCTTAAACCCGGCGCACATCGAGCTTTGGCAAAAGCGTCCCTTTCGGCTGCACGAACGGATCCTTTACCACCGCACCGGTGATGGCTGGACATCGGAGTATCTGTTTCCTTGATATCAGCCGCTGTTCTTGAGCTCTTGCCATCTTTCATGCAGGCGTTTGACCGACACCGGAAATGCTGTCTTGAGTTCCTGCGCAAAGAGCGACACGCGTAGTTCTTCCAGCGCCCAGCGGTAATCGTCCAAGGCCGTGCCTGCCTCCACCGCACTCGCAGTCTTTTCCGCCTGCACCAAATAAATTTTCCACAGCGGCGAAATCTCGGCCAACTTGCTGAGATCCCGCGCGGGTGCGTGCGCCAGTTTCTCCAATCGCAGCGCAACGGCGTTCAAGTAGCGCGGCAAATGTTCGAGCCGCCGGTAACGCGTGTGCCTAAGAAAGCCCGGGTAAATCAAATGGTCGAGCTGGCTGCGGATATCGCTGACGGCTGCCTGCCACGCAGGTCCACTAAGCCTATCAAGCTTTTGCAGGATCATGTGGTAGGACTCCAGCGCGGTCGCGGTCAGCTCGCTCATCGTTACCGCTGTGGTCATGAGCTCAGGCCTGCCCTCTTCTTTGCGTCGATAAAACTCATCGGCATTACGTATCCAGACATTGTCGCCAACAAATAAATGGTCTACGATGGCGTCAACGAAATCGCGTTTTAACTGCTCGCATTCACCAATAGGTGCGTAATACAAGCACATTTGCTGTACCTGCGGGATGTTGTTGCGCAGGTACTTTATCTGTTGCGCCATCTCCATCATGAACAATTTGCGTAGACCTGGGCGCATGGCTTTCGCCGCGCCCTGCGCGGAATTAAATAATCTCAGCGAAACGCCGTTCTGCTCGTCCACCAATGCCGGATAAGCAAGGATCATTTGTCCGTTTGATCGTAACGAAAGGCGCTCGGGTATGTCCCCGATGTCCCAGCATGTGATGTTTTGTTTTTCGTGCGCCGCGAGCGGCATCTCGGAGAACGCCTGCGACCCGGACTTGCCGAACCGGCGTTGAAGCTGCGCCAAGTCACGGCCCATTGCAATCTCCCGGCCCTGCCCATCTACGACTCTGAAGTTCATGCGAAGGTGCGGCGGTAATGCGCCCACATCCCAGGCATCGGCAGGGATACTCACCCCCGTCATCCTCTGCAGGTGCAATGCCAACGCATTGGTCAGCGACCCCTGACCCGGCGTCAGAACCTCCAGGCAGGCTGTAGCGAAATCCGGTAAGGGAACGAATTTGCGGCGCAACAACTTTGGCAGCGACCTGAGCAGGGCGACGATCTTCTCATGCAACAGCCCTGGCACCAGCCAGCCAAATCGTTGCAAGTCAACTTGATTGAGGGCAGCCGCAGGCAATGTGACGGTCACGCCATCGCTCGGATGTCCGGGCTCGAAATGATAGTGGAGCTTCCAGCTGCCGCCCCCCACGGCCAGGTAATCGGGAAACCGTTCCGGAGTTACTCCTTCGGGACTTTGTTGCACAAGATCATCGCGCTTAATAAAAAGGAGCTCGGGGTCCCTGCGTTGCGCCTGCTTAAGCCAGCCCTCGAACAAAACACCGTCGCAAATGTCGTGCGGGATATGCTGATCGTAGAAATCGTAGTGCCATTGTGTGTCTACCAGGATGCCGCGCCTTCGCGATCGGTGTTCGAGGTCCTCAATCTCGGCAATAAGAGCCTGGTTGTGCTTGAGAAAGGAGGCTTCCCCTTTGTACTCACCCTCCACAAGTGCTTGCTGGATAAATATTGCCCTGGCCTCGCGCAAATTAATCGGCGCATAAGCCACCTTCCGGCGATCAACAATAACAAGCCCGTAAAGCGATACCTGCTCGTAGGCCATAACAGTGCCCTGTTTACAATCCCAATGTGGGTCGGTAAAAGCGCGCCGGCACAGCCCGCCCGCCAGCTGTTCAATCCATTCGGGTTCTATCGTTGCAACCGTGCGGGCATAGAGTCGCGTGGTGTGCACAAGCTCGGCGGCCACGATCCACCGGGGTCCCTTCTTGAAAAGAACGGAGCCCGGGAACAGAAAAAGTCTTCCGCCACGCGGGCGTAGATACTCGTTTCCGTCAGCCTTTAGGCCGATGTTCCCAAGCAGGCCCGCAAGCACCGCACGATGGATCGCTTCATATGCGGCCGGCTGTTCGTTGATCCGAAATCCCATTTCCTTTACCCGGGCCTGGAGCTGATGGTGGGTGTCACGCCAGTTTTGCATGCGCACATATGACAACAAGTTGTCGCGGCAAAAGGTGCGCAGCTTGTTTTTGGAACTGTGGCGACTTCGCTCTTCGAAGGCATGCCACAGCTTGAGAAAGCCCAGGAAATCGGAACGCTCGTCCGAGAACTGCCTGTGTCTTTCGTCTGTCTTCTCACCTGCATCCAACGGGCGTTCGCGCGGATCCTGTACGGACAAGGCGCTAGCAATAATCAGGACCTCACCGAGGCAGTTCTCGTCGCGGGCCGCGAGGATCATACGCCCGATCCTGGAGTCCACGGGCAACGCCGCCAGCTGCCGGCCCGTGACGGTCAGGCCATTGTTGGCATCCAACGCGCCCAGCTCCGCCAGTAGCCGGAACCCGTCTTTGATCATCTTCGGGTCGGGTGCATCGATGAACGGAAATCGCTCGATGTCGCCCAGGCTCAAGGCCTTCATCTGCAAGATAACGCCTGCCAGGTTCGTGCGCTGAATCTCCGGCATGGTGAACGGCGCGCGCTCCTCGTAGTCCTCCTGCGAGTAAAGACGTATGCAGATGCCGTCGCTCATCCGACCGCACCGGCCCTTACGCTGATCGGCGCTCGCCTGCGAGATTCGTTCAATCGGCAGACGCTGCACTTTGGTGCGATAGCTGTAGCGGCTGATCCGTGCACGGCCGGTATCGATAACATAGCGGATTCCCGGCACCGTCAACGAGGTCTCGGCGATATTGGTGGCGATGATCAGCCGGCGCATGCTATGCGGGCGGAACACCCGGTTCTGGTCCACCGTCGACAGCCGCGCGTACAGCGGTAACACCTCGGTGTTCGGTGGATGATGTTTTCGCAGCGCCTCCGCGGTTTCACGAATCTCGCGCTCGCCGCTTGCAAATATCAGGACATCGCCGACATCGATCGCGCACACCTCGTCAACGGCATCGAGTATCGTTTGCTGCAGACCGCGGTCTCGCTCGTCTTCGTCCTCTGCCTGCAACGGCCGATAGCGGACCTCTACCGGATAGGTGCGGCCGGATACCTCTATGATGGGCGCATTATCGAAATGGCGCGAAAACCGCTCTGGATCGATAGTCGCGGAAGTTATGACCAGTTTCAAATCCGACCGGCGCGAGAGCACTCCTTTGAGATAGCCGAGCAGAAAATCAATATTGAGACTGCGCTCATGGGCCTCGTCGATAATCAAGGTGTCATACTGATCGAGCAAACGGTCGCCCTGCGTTTCCGCCAACAAAATACCATCCGTCATCAGTTTGATATAGGTGTCCGGCCCCAATCGATCCGTGAAACGGACCTTGTAGCCCACGGCACCGCCCAGCTCGACATTCAGTTCCTGGGCGATACGTGCGGCAATGCTGCGCGCCGCGATGCGCCGGGGCTGGGTGTGACCGATCAGACCAGCCGCACCCCGCCCCAACTCCAGACAGATCTTGGGCAGCTGGGTTGTTTTACCCGAACCGGTCTCCCCACACACAACCACAACGGGGTTTGCCACTATCGCTTGCGCAATCTTTTCACGGTGCTGCACCACCGGCAGCGCATCGGGAAATGCCGGGACAGGGCACCGTTCACGCCGGCGCGCATGATTTGCGACCGATTGGCACACATCGCGCTCAAGTCGCGCCCAGGCCGATTGTGCGCGACCGCTGTCTGCGTTGGGCATCGAGGAACGGCGCAGCCGGGATAAGCGGCGGCGGAAAGCACGATGGTCAGTTTGCATGGCCGCGGAGATCTTCGCCTCCAGCGCGCCAACTTTATCCAGCGGGATCGCGGATGCGCCCGCCCTGGTGCGGGCTGTGCGATTACCCATCGGCACCGCTTGGGGATGTTAGAAACACGGTTTTCACGACATGCTAGACTGCGCAAATGCCCAGGTACACTAGATTACCAGTTACTCGCGAGTGGATCAGGCGCTACCGTGCGGTCATGCTGGCGTCACTGGCGCTGTGTTGGGCGAACCCGGCGCTCGCTGCCGGCAATTATACCCCGCCGGGCCTGTACGACGTGCGCTATCTGACGTTGAAAAACGGCCTCGACGTCGTGCTCAAGAAACGAACGCATGCACACAATGTGGTCGTCCGGTTGGTGGTGGATGTGGGACATCGACACTTTGAGTGTGACAAACGGGAAACTGCCCATTTTCTGGAGCACCTACTATTCACCGGTACCCCGCGGTACAGCGAAGCCGAGCTCGACCGGTTAATAGAGAATCATGGCGGCTCATGGAACGCCGCTACCAGCGAGGCTCAGACAGAATATCAGATCGATATTTTCGATAGCTACCTCCCCCTTGCCATCGAGACATTGCACGAGATTATCACCGACACAGTCGTTACCCCGGCCAAAATCGAACAAACGCACGAAATCATTCGCCAGGAACTGGGAGGCAAGACCTCGGCATTGCGCCGCTGGTTGTACCGACGCGGTATCGGTAAATCCGCGCTGACCAAGTCGCGCGAAGCGTTGCTGCCTGGCACCGGTGTCGTCTGTCCCGGGCTGGATACCCCCGCACACATCACTGAAGGCGACGTTAAGCAGGCGTACCGTGACTACTACGTGCCGAATAACATGAGCCTGATAATCGTCGGTAACTTTGATGAGACCGCGGTACTGCGGCAGATCAACGACACCTTCGGACATATAACAACATCTAACACTACGATGCATAACCTGACTACGCCGCCTTACCCCGATCAAATCCGGAAGGTGTCGGGCACGTTTTCCCCCTTGCTGGGTTCCAACGGTGCAGTGGGAGTTGCGTACCGCTCGGACGGCCTGGGCTCACCCGATCTCTACGCCTTGTGGGTGCTTTATGTGTATCTCGACGGCGCCTTGTACGAACGCATCCGTGTGGCCGAGGGGCTTTCCTACAGCCCCGAGGCAATGTTCAGCTGGGACGTGGATTACGGTCTTTTTGCCGCGGTTGCGGATGCCGAGCTGGGCAAGCTCGACGTCGTTGGTGCGATGATCGACGAAGAGGTCGACAAGCTGCGGCGCGGGCCACCTGATAACGACGAGCTTGAAAATGCCAAGCAGAGAATTCTGCTGGCCCGTGTGCAAGGCTACGAATCAAATGCCGGGGTTGCAAGCTATTACGTCGGCAACCTTCACGAGCTCAGGATTCACGGCAGGTTGTTGGATCATGAAACGGCTATAGCCAGTTTGACTCCGTCCGAGATCCAACGCGTGGTGGGCAAGTATCTGCGCGAAGATCGCCAGATCGCCCTTCGATCTGTACCGACGTTGACCTACACGCAGTTTTTCGCACTCTTAATTATTACAGTAATAGGAATCGCCGTGCTCGCAGTATACGCAAACTGGCGAGTCGGCCGCGGCCGCCGGCCACACGCAGCACAACGCAGCAGCGGAGCGGGCTAGGAACGCACCCTCTGAAGCTACCGAGTATAGACCGCCTCGATCTCAACCAGCAAGTCACTACGGCAAAGTTCGCCTTGCAAGTACAACACCGACGGGTGCGCACCCAATTGTTGGCGTAACCGCTCGCGCACAGGCACAAAATCTTCGTGATGACGAATGTACACCTTCAAGAACATTTCAGCGTCTTCCGCCTGGAATGGAGTTCGCGCTGTGTCGGCAGCCTGCGTAAGCAATGCCTCGAGGTTGCGAAAAATTTCATCCAACTGCGCCTGCACATCTCCCGCATGGCGTGTTTCGTGCCCGATGATGCTAGCCGTCCCCGAGACATACAGGTGTGATCGGCCGTCCCAGTCCTTGAGCATGGCACGGGAAAACGACGGGCTGCGCGGGCTATACTGCGGTGGGTAGTGGTACGCACTGACCTGACGCGGATTTTCTACAGGCATGCCCGCTTGTTGTGCAGCCAGAAAGCCTATGACGACACCCGGGTGCTTCGTGCCGATGACCGTCGCGGCCGGTAACGAGTGCTCGAACATCGGATCGAATCGGGCGAATGCCTCGTAGCGACCCCGGCAGAATCGCCGGTAACGCTCGAGACCATCTTGTTCCTTGGAGATACGGGGAAAGTAGTTCCACGTCCGTAACAGCTGCGGGTACCCTGCCTGCCTTAGCAGCTGAATGATGGCGATGTAAGATTCCTGGACCAGCGCGTCCAGCAAGATGTCCTCGGTTTCTTGCTGCTTACACACACCAAACAACACCTGGCCGTTGCTGGCGTAGTCGATACCACCCTCGCGGTCCGTCGTCACGGGCGTGGAGCTGCGCCAGACCTCGATGCGTTGCTCCTCGCCCAAGGTCGGCAGTGCGACCGAAACTACGGGCCAATCCCCGCTGGGCACCGTGACTGGAGGAGACCCATAGCGCATGATACCAAGCACTGTATTCGCTCCGTCCGTATGTGTGTGCGGTCGCCACGGAATGAACGCATGAGTTATACCCAACGCCCCAGGTCGGTTACAGTTATCGGCATACAAAATCATCGATTGATACAGGTGCCTACAATCACAGCCATCGGCGCATGCTAGAGCGATTACCGTGCATGCGCTGTGTTACTCACGTTCCGGTTTTGCATTGATACTACGGAAACGGCCCTGAAACCATAATTGTCGTGATCGGCGCAACCATTGTACTCACGGGTGCTCCCCGGTTACAAATCCTGTAGTGCCATCCAACTTGGTGGTCCGGGATCTCAAGGCTGCCACGAGAGCACGTCCTTCCATCAGCTGGTGCCGGATTGGACCGGGACCAAACGATATGTGATCATCCGGACTGAACCGATCATTGATGAGACTCGATCCTTGCTTGTGAGTGATGATTCTAAACGGTCCACGGGGCTTTTCCTGATTTCATTGGCGGCGTTCGTCGTGATCGTTGCCGGCATGCGTGCGGCACAGCCACTTGTAGCACCGTTTCTTCTCGCTGCATTTCTCGCAGTGATCAGTGCACCGCCGCTATTCTGGCTGCAGCGCAAACGCGTCCCTTCAGCCCTTGCCCTGTTACTTGTGATCGCGGGCGTTATCATCATCATCGTCGCCCTGGGGGCGCTTTTGGGTACATCGGTAGAAGGCTTTTCCAAGGCGCTGCCCCATTATCAAACGAGGTTGCACGAGCAGGTGACGGTGTTGCTGCGCTGGCTGGAAAACCGTGGTGTGCATGTATCTGAGCAGCACGTGTTCGAGTATCTGGACCCGCGCGCTGCCATGAATTTCGCTGCCGGCATGCTGCGCGGGTTTGGTGGCGTCCTCACCAATGCGTTCCTAATCCTGCTCACTGTGATCTTCATTTTGCTGGAGGCAGCAAGCTTTCCGGTCAAGCTACGCGCCATTTCGGGTGGGTCGGGAAACTCGCTCGCACGATTCGAGAAGGTTACCGAGAACGTTCAACACTATATGGCGCTCAAGACCCTGACCAGTCTCCTGACAGGCGTTGCCATCACAATTGCACTGACGATCATTGGCGTCGATTTCCCGCTGCTGTGGGGTCTGGTTGCGTTTACCCTCAATTTCGTGCCGAACATAGGCTCCATCATCGCGGCGGTGCCCGCCGTGCTGCTGGCGTTTGTCCAGCTGGGCTTGGGCGCGGTGTTGTGGACGGGCGTGGCGTATCTGGTGGTGAACACCTTGGTTGGACAGGTGCTTGAACCCCGGCTCATGGGGCGCGGGCTCGGTCTGTCTACCCTGGTCGTGTTCGTGTCCCTGGTGTTTTGGGGGTGGGTCCTCGGGCCAGTGGGCATGTTCCTGTCCGTTCCGCTAACCATGACCGTAAAGATCGCGCTCGATAGCGATGAGCAAACACGCTGGCTGGCAATCGTGCTGGGGTCGGAGGCCTCCGTCAAGACAGTGCTGGCCGCATCGTCCGCGCCATCGTCGGGCGAGCGGCCCGGGGGCGAGCCTCCGACACCGCCGCCAGTCGCCGGCGGATAATAGTAAACTCGCTTTGTGTTCAGGTGCTTAGGCGCGAGCCGCGTACGGACAGCGATTTGGGGGAACGGAACCGGTAGACCACCGGTCGGAGGCTCCGGAACGCTCCACGGAAGAACCTTGTCGCCGGGCCCATAGCACCCTAAGCTTTTTGTGCAGGCCTCGAAAGGCTGAGTATTGTAGCTCGCGCCGCATGGCCGGTATTTTCCTGGCCGCGGCACGGTGTGCAACCACCAATCAGGGCGGCTGTATGACGATTGACAGGCCGGGCAGAATCACCGTCCGTCGATTGGACAAACACGCAGGGATCACAAAGGAAGGTTTGGCAACGACTCCATGAAAGGAAATAGCCGCAAACATTATCGCGTTACGCCAGATGAGGCGCAATCACTCGAAGTCCTGGTTGCAACCATGGACGGTGGCACCTTCCCCGGTGAACTTCTCGACATCACCATCGAGGGCGCCGGTACCCGATTTCGGCGCGACGCCGGCCCGACGCTGGCAGTAGGCCAGACGGCAGTCCTCACCTTTACCTCCGTGCGTCTGCGTCAACCCATCAAGGTGCGTGCAAAGGTACGATCACGTGTCGAAATGGGAGCGTTTCGAAGCTATCGCTACGGGTTTGAGTTTGGCCAATGGGACGATCAGGAACGCCGTCTGTCATGGGAGATCCGCCGCCTGTTTAATCAGCGCGGTGGTTATCGCGCTGAGCCGCGCCCCACGGCACCGATAGCCGCCGTGCTCAGGATAGCTCAAGACGAGCAGTTTCCCCAATCAGGAGGAACTGGTGGCATACGGGGTAAGTTCGAAACGGCCGGGGTTATCAAGGATCTCTCCACGACCGGTATCGCTATTGCTGTCGACCGCGAAGCGGAGACTACGCTTGCCACGGCTGACCTGGTCGAGATCACGTTCCAGCTGCCGAACAGCGCTACCAAGCTACGGTTAACGGGTTGGATCCGTCATCGCGAGCTCGATGAAGATCGTGTTTGCTACGGGATCGAGTATGACCTGAATCGTTCTAAGCAATTTAAGCGCCAGCACGGGGCGATCACGAGCTACATCCGGCGTCGCCAGCTCGAGGAACCCCCTAAGTAACACGCCGGTAATCGCCGCGTTCAGCTCCGCTCAACCGCCTTCCTCGGATGACAGCGTGCCCTCGGGCACCTTGAAGTATGTCGCCTTTTGGATATCTTTTATCTCTACCGTAATCTGCAGGTCTTGCTCGACCATTGACGGTGCATACGTGTCCTTCAGTACCCGCAGGATGCTCTCGCCGACTTTCTGTTTTAATGCCAAAGGCCTTCCCTCCAACATAGTCATTCCGAGATGCACGAACGCCTTGTACGAGCTACCGCTGCCAATGCAAAAATCATGATGCTTAACCGCGCGACTCTTGCAGTTCTCGATTCGCACTCCTCCCACCTGTGCCAGAACCCTATGCAGGGCCGAAAAGAGCTCCGCCAAGTTCACATGCTGACGGATATTACTGGTGTACTCAAGCGTCAAATGTGGCATGTTTAACTACGCTCAAAGAATAACGAAATTCCGGTCATGAACATCTGTACCGCCACGACCGTCAGGATCATCCCCATTAGCCGCTCGACCGCGATCAAGCCTCGCTCCCCCAGAACGCGGCTGAACCCGCTCGAGAGATAAAGAATCACCCCCGTTACAAGCCACGCCCCAACCAACGCGGCAAGCCATTCCAACCATCTGTCCGGTTCCCGGCTTCTGATCAATAAAACCGCCGCCAATGCCGACGGGCCTGCAACAAAAGGAATCGCCAGCGGCACAATAAATGGTTCTCCTTGCAGCTCGGTGTTAAATATTCCCTCCGGGCTTGCAAAAATCATTCTAATGGCAATAAGAAACAATATGATGCCGCCCGCAATCGAGAGTGACGGCTCGGAAATCTGAAGCACATCGAGTATCAGCTGTCCCGCAAACAGGAAAAACACCAGCACCGCCAACGCGATCAGCAGCTCGCGCACGATGATCCGCCGCTGCTTCGCCGGATCCACGTTCTTCAGGGTCGTCAGAAAAAACGGGATGTTGCCAATAGGGTCCATTACCAGGAACAGCAACAAGGCTGCCGAGTAGACCGTCATTATGTCGCCTTTCGTTTAAGGTGCAGTATCACCGTTGCGGTAACCGCGGACAGCGCCTCATGCCGGGCCACCGGAGACACCACCGAACAGGCGGGCCGCAAACGCAGGATAAGTCCGTGCGATCTTTGTCGCAATAACGTTACGGATCTGATCCAGGGTCTTGCGGGTAGGGACGGCTGTCTGCGGCACCGCCTCCGGGGAGTCAAAATCGAAACCGGTCTGTTCCCGAATTTCCACGAGCGTATGCCCCGGATGCACGCTCTCAAGCCGAAAGCGTCGGCGTTCCTTGTCAAAAAGAAATACACAGCGCCCGGTAACCAGCGCGTATGGGCCACCCGGCCGATAATAATGCTCTGGGCTCGCTCCCGGCGCGCTGACAAAATCGACCCTGTGCACCAGCACACGCGGGCTATGCTCCTGTCGAAACAGGATTACCCGGGGCACCAGAAAATAAAGATATGCCGATCCAAACGAACCGGGGAAACGCACCCGGCTTCGCGGGTACGCTCCAATGCCGACGAGGTTGATATTGGCGGCGCCATCAATCTGACCGCCCCCGAGAAAAAACGCATCAATACGGCCCTGCGCCGCACAGTCGAAGAGCTCGCGCGCCCCATCGGAAAAGAAGTTGTCGCGCTCGCTTCCCAGCACCGAGACCCGCATCCGCCCACCGGCACGCTGTTGTGCCAGCAACGCGGCAGCCCCGGGAATCGGCGAAGACGCCCCGACAGCGACATGTTTCACGCCCTCAAGCATGTCCGCGATGGTGGCGACTAGCAGCTCTTCCGCGCGCCAGTCCATCGCCGTGGAGCCGTCCTGCGGCGTGCTACCCGCCGACATACTCATCGACGTAGCGCGCGAAACCGGCCACTGTCGCGGCCATCTCCACGTAGCGCTGTAAGTGCGATCGATCGGCTGCGTAGCAGCCCCTCAGGCCCACGGGCCAGGCGCCGTTCTCGGCCTCGGCAATCGCCGTCACGTAAAGCGCCGGGATCGTCCCTGCTGCCAGGCGATCATCGGCCAACAGATCATCGTCGGTGAATGCCTCAACACTGACCAGGGTGGTTCTGGCCGCATGCGCCATGACCATGAGCTCGCGCCGCACCCCGATCCAGACGTTTCCCTGGCGATCCGCCAGTGCAGCGTGGAACAGCGTCACATCAGGACGAATAGCGGGCAACAGGACGATGGGGTCCTGCTCCCCGGCCATACGGTACGGGTTGTCGATCACCCGCCAGTCGTCGCGCTGTTCCAACAGGTCCGAACCCAGCACGCCGCGCAAGGGCATGAACGGCACACCCTTCTCGGCCGCCTGCAGCCCTGCGTGGATCACCGGACATGTTGAGTCCTTGAGTCGCAAGTGGCCGGACTTCACCGCGCTCACAAACCTTGGGGCCGGCCCGTACTCGCCGAGCGTCAGCGCCGCCGTCTCGAGCGTGGCGATGCACCCGGCACCGATCAGCATATCCCCCTGGAACCCCACTTGTGGCACGCCAACCAGATGCAGCGCCTTCACGCCGCGGCGAATTAGCGCCCGCACCGCCGCCATCGCGCAACCGGAGTAGTCCGGCGGCACCGCCAGCTGTGCACCGTCGGGGACCCGTGCCGCCAACTCATCAATGGTCTCGACTGGTACCTGGGTTTCGTTTTGGTTCATACCGCTTGCGCCACGCGCGATCACACGCGCCGCTGTCACCATAAACCGAAATCGCGGAGATTTCCATGAATACGCCGCCCGCCGGCGCCTTGCAACTGATTCCAGACCACCCAACCGGCGTCGCGGCGGCTGGCGTCGGGCGGGCAAATTGCGCTGGCACCAGACAGTGTGTGTTGCCGGGCACCGTGATTCAAGCTATAAAGGTTTGTTTGAAGGCAATAATAAACAAGCTATGTACCCCCGTAAAAAAGCGAGAACGATTCGTATAGTCGTGCTGGCGGCGATCTCATTGGGCACCGGCGTGTTCGTGTCCCCGCCCATTGGCGCCGGCCCGATGACGGGCCACGACCTGCTGGAACAATGCATGACCAAGCTGAGCACCCCGCAAGCGCAATGTGTGTTTTTCATCAGCGGAATCATCGAGGGCCATCTGCTTTCCATCGGCACCGGCAAACCATTCTTTTGCAAGCCCCAGAAAGGCAACGCCAAGAAAACGATTGTGAAATATCTGAGAAGACATGCCGCCGAGCTCGACCGCGATGCCGGTGAACTGGTCCTGACGGCGTTGTCTGACGCCTGGCCTTGCACCAAGTAAGGTCACGCAAGCTCATCGCTGCCGAGTCGGGGGAACCCACGCCATCTCATGCCTAGTCGCCGAGTGCCTGCTTTTCGGCCTCTTGATTCTCACCCCAGGTGGATTGCCCACCGGCCTCAGTGCGTTTGCCCATCAGCCGCCGCTGACGCCGAATATCGGATTCATCTATCAGCGCGCCGACGGCAATCGCGTCGCGCAGGGCACCGGAAGTGGCCTCGCGTTCACAGCCATAGACGTTCCCTTGCGTGCAACGCCGCAGTGGCTGGTCGCCATTCCCTGCGGGGAGGGAAGCCTCTGGGTGGTAACCACGCAGGGCGGTCAGGTCCGAGGCTTCCGCGTGCTTGTCCGGCGTGGACGGGAAGTGCCGGTCTTGCCCGCAGTGCTCCCGGAGACCATGCCACCCGTGCTTGCAGGGTACTCACAGAGCGTGGCGCGACTCGCGAACCTCATAAACCCGGACGCGGCCAACCGCACCCACCCTGCCCTGCTCGACACCGCCCGTCGGCGCGTTGCCTATCTCAGCGTCCAGGGTGAATTGGTCATCAACCGCGGCAGCGCCTCCACGCGTTTGGCGATCCGTGCACTGCCCGATGCGCGCATTTTGAGTGATGGGCGCGGCCGCCTGCTGCTGCTGACCGACCGCACAAACCGATACGGGCACGGCGTGCTGGGTGATCAGATCGAGGCCGGCAGCATCACGCTGGTGCAGACCCGCCTGAAGCTACGCGTGCTCCGTATCATCCTGATTCCTGGGCCGGCCGTCGTCGAGGGAATCGCGCCGATCTGGGTCGATCTCGATGGGGACGGCGTGCGCGAGATCATCGTAACGCTGAGCGACGCCCAAGCGGGCACACGAATCGTCGCCTTTGACGAAACCAGCCAACAGGTCACCGCCGGTCCCTCGATTGGAGCAGGGTTTCGTTGGCGACATGAGCTCGCGGTGGCACCGTTCGGGCCGCACGGAGAGCTCGAGCTGGCGGCCGTGCGAACGCCCCACATCGGGGGTGTCGACGAGTTCTACCGAATGGAAGGAGACCGCCTCAACATCGTGGCAACGAAGTACGGGTTTAGCAGCCACACCATCGGTTCCGCCAATCTCGATACGGCGGTGGCAGCGGACTGGGACGGTGACAGGCACATCGAGCTGCTCGTACCCAATACCCTCTTCAACGAACTGGTGGCGGTGCGCCGTACCTAGAGCGGCATCACCACGCCCTGGCGTCTGCTGACGGGCGCAACCGTGCTCACCAACCTGGCCGCGGTGCCTCTTGCCAATGGCCGTCTGGTCCTCGGCGCCGGCACGGCGAATAACACCTTGCGTCTATGGGTACCGTAGAAAAAGCACGGGCAGCTACCACCGTCCCACAAAATATTGGCCTGTTCTCCTGAAACCCATTGACACTGAGGATGCTTATCGAAGGGGCTGCGGTGGCGACATCGATTGAGCATTGATTTCTGAGACACGCCGTGATTACCTTTCTGTAGGGTCGGTGCCAGCATCCGCGGCTTGCAACGGTTTCAGGACTAAACGCTCAATACATGTATCGCGCTGGGGTGGGAGTTGATGGGGCAGCACGGACTTGCAGCCGCTACTTGTCAGCTTTCCGCTGGTGGTTCGGTGATGGCACGGCCGCCTGACCCTCGTTCGCCAACAGCCGCCGCTTGCGCTCGACGCCCCAGCGGTACCCGCCCAGACTGCCATCACTGCGCACGACCCGGTGACAAGGGATCGCCAATGCAATCTTGTTGTTGGCGCAGGCCTGCGCGACTGCCCGCACGGCCTTCGGCTTGCCGATGGCGTGTGCGATATCCTGATAGCTCGCCGTGGTGCCAATCGGTATGTCCTGCAATGCCTTCCAGACCCGGCGCTGAAAGGCGGTACCCTGTATGTCGAGCGGGAGTGCGACACCCGCCTGCGGCGATCGAATAAAGCGGACTACCTGCTGTACCCACGCGCGAAGCTCATGGCTGTCTTCCACCAGGATCGCCCCGGAGAAGCGCTCTCGTAGCCGTTGGCGCGATGCATCGGGGTCGTCGTCAAGCTCGATGGTACAGATACCCTTGTCGGTCGCGGCGACCATCAGCCATCCCAGCGGCGACTCGGTGACGCTATAACGCACGAGGGCCCCGGCGGCACCGCTGCGGAATTTAGATGGCGTCATGCCCAGCGTCTTGTCGCTGTGCTCATAGACACGGCTGCTCGAGCCGTAGCCTGCGCCATAGATCGCATCCATCACCGGCGCACCGGCTTGTAAGTCTTGCTGCAGGCGTTTCATCCGCTGCATGGCGGCAAACTCTTTGGGAGTTACGCCCACGATCTGCTTGAACAAACGATGGAAGTGGAAACGGCTCAAACCCGCCGCTTTGGCCAGCTCGGCCAACTGGAGCGGTGCATCGGTGGCTTTGATGAGCTCGCACGCCTTGCGGATCGCCGCTACCTGCCGGTCCTGCACTGAGGCGGCCATCGGCCGGCAACGCCTACACGCCCGGTAACCCGCCTGCTCGGCATCCCGCGCCGTTTCGAAGAACTCCACATTCTGCGGCCTCGGCCGGCGCGCCGAGCACGTGGGACGACAATAGATCCCGGTGCTTCTCACGGCATACACGAACCGATTATCGGCTTCAGGATTGCGCGTTGTCACCGCCTCCCAGCGGGATGCGTGACTCTCGAAGGCTGGATCGCTCATGCGATCAATCTCCTGTGACAAAACTGTACACAAGTGTGCGGATAAAGCCAAAATAAGTCTATCCGGACGTTGCTCTCAAACTGCATCGATGCCGTTAGCGTGGCGCTCACCACGTGAAGGCCAGTCACGAATGTGCGTTCATGACCTAGGAAGGCAGCTGCCGCGTCTCCTTGTCGAGGAAACCGAGCAGCGCCTGATTGAAGGCCTCCGGCTGCTCGACATTAGACAGATGCGAGGCGGACTTCAGTACCACGAGCTCGGCCGACGGCAGGGCAGCCTGGATCGTGCGCGCCGTCTCCACCGGCGTGGCCGGATCTTGCTCACCGACGATCACGAGCGCCGGACAGCGCAGCGTTGCCAGCCGCTCGGTCACGTTGATCTTGGGAATGGCATGGCAACAACCGATATAACCCTGAGGGGGTGTAGCACGCAGCATGACTCGTATCCTGTCCGTGACGCCGCGATGTTGTTCGCGAAACGAGGCCGTAAACCAGCGCTCGATCGTCGGCTCCACCATGGGTTCCATGCCCTGCGCCGTCACCGTGCGGATCCGTTCCTCCCATACCGGCCACGAGCCGTCCGGCCATTCGCTCGTGGTATCGCACAGCACCAGGCTGCTGACCAGCCCCGGATATTCGAGTGCGAACAGCTGGCCGATCATGCCGCCCATGGAAAGCCCCACAAAGTGAGTTTCCTCAATCCCGAGCCCGGTAAGAAGTCCGTGCATATCTTGCACCATCTGCCGCAGGCTGTAGGGGCCGACCGGAGCGCTGCTCTTGCCATGCCCACGTGTATCAAACCGCAGCACACGGTAGCGCTCTCTGAGCACCTGCGCCTGCATGTCCCACATGGATAGATCGCATCCCAGGGAGTGACTCAGCGTCACAACCGGGCCCTCGCCCTCGATCGTGTAGTGAATATCGATGCCGTTGGTCGTGAGTTTCATGTCACCCCCCAGCTGACAAATGTTTTTAGAATTTCCTTACAGCAATGCAAACCTAAATGCAAACAACATCGCGATCGCCCACACCGCCGGTGGGCATTCATGCAAGCGACCACTCAGGATCTTGACCCCGGCATAGGTAATAAAACCAAGACCGATGCCGTTGGCGATTGAAAAGGTGAGCGGCATCGTGATGGCCGCCACCACGGCGGGGGCAGCCTCCGTTATATTGCCCCAGTCGATCTCGGCAAGCCCGCGCGTCATCAGGCAAGCCACGAACAACAACGCCGGTGCGGTCGCATAGCTGGGCACGGTCTCCGCGAGCGGTGCCAGAAACAGCGACAGCAGAAACAGTAGCGCGACGACGACCGCCGTCAAACCCGTGCGCCCGCCCGCATTCGTACCCGCCGCGCTTTCGATGTAGCTGGTCGTCGGGGAAGTGCCGAGCACCGCGCCTGCCACCGTCGCCGTGGAGTCGGCGATCAGCGCCCTTCCCAAGCGTGGCAAGCGTCCGGCGGAGTCCAGCAATCCAGCCCGATGCGTGACGCCGATGAGCGTGCCGGCCGTATCGAACAGGTCCACGAACAGGAAGGTGACCACGACCGTGACCAGGCTGAGCTCCAGTGCCCCCGCGATATCCAGCTGAAACAACGCAGGCGAGGGGTCCGGCGGCAGCGACGCCAGGCCCTTCCATTCCGAGATGCCCAGGGCGACACCGGCGGCGGTGATAGCGAGGATACCGATAACCACGGCACCCGGGATCCCGCGCTGGGTCAGCGCGACGATAAGAAAAAAACCCAGGAGCGTCAGCAACGCACCCGGTGCTCGAAGATTGCCCATCGTCAACAGGGTCGCGGGATCATCGACCACGATTCCGGCATTCTTCAAGGCAATAATGGCGAGGAACAAGCCGATGCCGGCGGAGATGGCGACTTTCAGCGCGGTCGGTATCGAGTTGATAATCCACTCCCTGACCGGCAACACGCTCAGCAACACGAACAGCGCACCGGATACGAACACCGCGCCCAGTGCGACTTGCCAGCTGTGCCCCATGCCGAGAACAACGCCGTAGGTGAAGTAAGCGTTCAAGCCCATTCCCGGCGCGAGCGCGATCGGATAGTTGGCATAAAGCCCCATGACCAGGGTGCCGATCGCGGCCGCGAGACACGTGGCCACGAACACGGCACCGAAGTCCATCCCTGCATCAGACAAAATGGCCGGGTTCACGAAGGTGATGTAGGCCATGGTCAAGAACGTAGTGAGCCCGGCCAGCAACTCGGTCGGTACGTCGGTGCCTTTGTCACGCAGCTTGAACCAGGATTCGAGCATTATTGTTAGTCCTTGGCGCTGACGTGGCGCAGCCAACCGCACTGGTGGACGGCGGAGGGAATAACAGCCAGCTAGGTCTTATGCTGATTTTAGTTCGTTGCTTTTACCATACTGCCGGCGTTTTTGCAGCGCCATCCTTGCCCCGGCGCCCTATCATCGCTGCATCTGTCGTCGGCTCCACCGTGCACACCCCGTTGGCATGCAAGACCTGTTCCGGCATGAGCCCATGAATCCGGTATACATACAAATGCGCCTTCCAAAATTCGGGTTGATTCACCCTGAACCCATGACCTATATCAAGTAAAGACAGAGTCGTTTACAGGCGAACCGGGGCGCCGGCGCGCCAGCTCGACTCGCAATACCGGGAGGTGTCCCGAGTGGAGACGCAATCATGAGCTTGTTATGTCGAACCCGCATGTCGCTAATTATCATACTATTAGCGCTCCCGCTGATGGTGGCCGCCCAATCCGGGCCCGCTCAAGGGACGGTCGCGGCCAGCCCGTTGATTACAACCAGCCCATGTAACCCGAATAACTCGGATCTGGTAGAGAACAAGATCGCCATCCTGCGGGAAGTGCGTCAGATCTTTGACAAGCTCGGTTCCGAGCCCATCCCCAGAATGGCCAGCAATTTTGCGGGGCAACAGGCCAACAAGTTCTCTTTCTGGCTGCGCGACTCGAGCGAAGACATCGGCCGGTTGCTCTCCTACGGCGAGCAATTTCTCCAGATGTGCGATTGGGTCACAACGACCGGACAGGGCGATGCACATCTTGAGTCCTTGCACCTGATGATTGCATCGTTCAGTCTCAATTATCTGCTGCTGCAGCAAAGATTGCAGCAGGAAAACCGGCAGTTCACAACGTTGGCCGGGATCATGAAGGCCAGACTCACCGCCACACAGAGCGCGATCGCAACCATACGGTGACGACTTCAATCGGCCACTTGCTGTCGCGGTGGTCCGACACAAGCGTAAGAACCGAGAGACCGTCGTGCGGTGCAAGGCTGACCATCCGCTGTGCGCGATGCTAAAGATGCTCAAAAACTAAAACGCTGTGAATGCTCTGCTGTCCCACAAGTCGCGGCTTAAAACGCTGAAACTCCCCAAGACTTAAAGATGCCTTAGCAATGGGCTGCGCTCGAGAGACATGGACCGCACCTTTGTTTCCGAGACCGTCGCAAGCACGGAGGCTGGCGCCGGGCCTACAGGGGTGAGGCCGATGAAGGAGAAGTGCCAGTGGCACTTCTCCCGGCCGAACGGGCTCGCCACGGATGGCGAGCCCCGGTCCTGCAAGCGGAGCACGATTGCGTAGCGCCGCAGGTATCTACGGCGTGTCTCGGAAACAAAGGTGCGGTCCGTGCGTTGCGTGGTTGTGGGGCAGCAGTGTTGTGGATGCGTATTGCCAATGAATCCGGGCAGTTCGGCCACCGCTACCCGGTTGCCTTACTCTCGACTTTTGAAAAGGCACTTTGCGCGCCGTTGATGCTGACGGCCGTAATGGCAAAGAAGTGCACACCGGCGGGCAGGTTCTCGATGACGACGCTCGTATCGATGACGGTGACCATGCGTACGGCCGGCAAGCTTGGTGGAAACCGGCCCGCGTAAATCACGAACCCCAACAGGTTCACCGGTGTGCCATCGGTATTCATGCTCGGCGGCGCCGACGATAAAACGGCGGTCCCTGTGCCATCTGTTTTCAGTGGGAGGGAGATCGAATCTGACTCTTCGCCGCCATCACAACCGATCAATGCGATCATGGCCAGAACGGCAATTGTTGCGTGTAGCCAGTGACTTAGTTGTGAAGGAATCATCCGCGTTCCCCTGTTCTAATGATCAGACATCAACGATGTGTGTGCCCTCTACTAGGGCTATCTAGACGAGATTTCATTCCAGTTGTGGTGAGATCTCGCACCGACAAATTGTGAAAAATTCACAGTCGCTCACCGCCAAGGGGCAAACTATCGGCAACAATGAGAGGTTCCTCGATTAAGTCACTGAACAAAAAATCATAAATTGTCAACGGAAGGGGAGCGGGATCTGGGCCCGGTACCGCAGATGCGGCGGGTGCCAGGCGACCGTATCGAGCGGGCCTGGGCGCGTAGCGCGCCTACCAGCCGGGCGGCAGCTTGTCCTTGATGGTGATCCGCCGGCCCTCGCTGGTGATGTATCCGCCCCTGGCAAGATCTTTCATAATACGGCTCACCATCTCTCGCGACGCCCCCACGATGCTAGCCAGATCCTGGTGGGTCAGCTTTTCGTATATCACGAAATGGTCGTCTTCTTGCCTGGCAAGCTGCAGCAGTGTCCTGGCGATCCTGCCGTAAACGTCCATTAGGGCCAGGCTCTTCACGTTCTCGGTCGTGGCCCGCAGCCGCTGCGCCAGCCCGCGCATCAGGCTGATGGCAATCTTGGGATGGTCACCGAGGTAATGCTCGAATGCGCATTTGGAGAAGAGCAGCAGCGTCGACGGCTCCATGGTCATGACGGAGGCGGACCGCGGTGCCTCATCGAGCAGCGCGAGCTCCCCAAAGTAATCACCAGCGCCTTGTATGGCCACGATCACTTCCTTTTGCTGCTCATCGGTAAGAAAAATCTTGACCTTGCCGGAAAGGATAACGTACAGCGAGTCTGTGTGCTCCCCTTCGTTGATGATGACGCTGTTCTTGGGATAGTTCCGGCGCACGGCCAGGCGAGATATGGCGTTAAGCTCGTTTTCGTTCAGAACGGAAAATAGCGGGATATTTTGCAACATCGCTGCATGTAGGCCGATGATCACCCTTGTCTAAGGCAACACCGCCTTGCCCTCCCCCTCAAATGGCTATGTTCGCGGTGACGCTGTCGAGCGCGCCTGCTCCGACCGATAATCGCGATAGGACTGCACCTGTAGCCAGGCGATCCAGACGGAGAGATCGGTCGGCACGATTGCCCTGGTTCTGGTCTTCGATATTCTGTCGTTGTTGGTTACCGGTGCCCTGGCGCAGGTGTGACGGCACCACGGTGCTGCTTGAGACGCCAGTCCCAGGTCGCGGCGATAATGAGGGCACCAAATCCGACCAGCTCGAGCACTCGACTATAGGAGCCAAACATGACCCAAAGGATGATTGCCGTGCCGATTGCGGCGGTTACCAGTGGGCTACCCATGCGGTGGCGCCGGTATCCCAGCGCCACCCCGGCCACCGCGAGCACAGCAAACAAGCTGATCGCACCCGCCCAGGCGCCCGTGTGCAGTGCCACACTGATGCCCAGCGCAGACAGCGTGCCAATGACTGCAGGCGTCCCATAACAGGCCAGAATCGAAAGCAAGGTGGCAACGCCGGCGAGCCATTCGAGCTTGCGTGCGTCACGCGCCACCTTGGTCATTTTTGCACACTGCTTGCGAGTGAAATCCGGGCCCTATCGGGTTCGTCAGAAATTACTTGGCCTCGCGTCCGCGCTTAATTGCCAACAACGAGATGCTCTTCACGCCATATTTTTGCGTCGCGCCCCTAGCGTTGTCCGATATGAACTGATACTCGGGATTGTCCTGGACGTGCTCCACCGCGAGGCCAGCCTGCTCGATCGCCGCGCGATAATCATCCTGCTGCAGCGCCCCGCCGATACAGGCGGCCCAAAGCGTGGCGTTGCAGGTGATACCTTCCGGCAGCTGCGACTCGGTCACGATGTCCGCGATCGCGAGCCGACCGCCCCGCTTAAGGATTCTCGCGACCTCACGGAACACCTGGTCCTTGTCGGCCGAAAGATTGATGACCCCGTTGCTGATCACCACGTCGATACTTTCATCCTCACACGGGACGTCTTCGATGTAGCCTTTCCGATATGTCACATTGCTGAAGCCGTCACGATCGCGCAGCGCCTCGGCCTTCGCCCGTTGCTCGTCCGTCATGTCGATGCCGACTACGCTTCCATTTGTACCGACCTTGATCGCGGCCACGAAGGTATCGGTCCCCGATCCGCTGCCGAGATCGAGCACGCGTTCCCCGTCCGCAAGATCCGCCAGATGAAAGTAATAGCCCACGCCGGCAAACGATTCGATCGCCTCGGCCGGAATCCGGTCGAGATCCTGGGGTGAGTACCCGAGCCGCTCGGCCAGCAAGCGACCCATTTCGAAATGAAACTCTCCGTGCGGGTCCTGCGCGACATCCCGGTACATGTCCTTTACCTTTTGCTCCAATTCCAGCCTGTTCACGTCTTGCTTGTTTTCGGTTACTGTGTCCATCGTATACCTCCTCAACAATAAGGACGCTCGATCATGCGATTCTTGCATTTTGTGCTCAGACGTCAACATGCCGTCACTCATGGTCGACAAATAGACGCATGGCCCCGCCGAGAAGGTCCGAGCACCCAAGAGAAATAGCTAATTAAATTCAATCACTTGTAGCGCAAACTTGATGTGACCTGTAATCAGGGAAGACCATCACCAACAAACCTGCAAGCCAATGGCTGCTATCGTCGCCCGCCAATACGAAACTGCGAGGACAATCGCTCCTTAACAAAGCCGGTGTCCACACAAGCACGGTACGAGGACGTCTTGACCTACTGGTTCCGCCCCGACGCGGAGATTGGGGAATGCCTGCGGTTCTGGTTCCGCGCGGATCCGGCGGTGGATGCTGAGATAGGTTCCCGCTTCGGTGCTCTGATCGAGGCGGCGTCGGTTGCTCGGCTCGCCGAGTGGGAGGCGGCCCCACGGGGCCGGTTGGCTCTTATTCTCTTACTGGACCAGTTTCGGCGTAACGTTTACCGTGACACGCGTGCAGCATTTTCATTGGATGGCGCCGCGCTGGCACTTTGTCGCAGCGGAATGAAGCAACGTATGGACCGTACGCTGTCGCTGCTGGAGCGTGCGTTTTTCTATATGCCGTTGCAACACGCTGAGAATATGACAGCCCAGACGGCCTCGATCGCGGCCTTTCGCCGGCTCGCGGATGAAAGCTCGGAGGAAGTGCGCCCCTCCATGGGCGAGCTCCTTGCGTCGGCCGAAACTCACCACAATCTGATTGCACGTTTTGGCCGATTTCCCCATCGCAATGCGATACTGAAGAGGGAATGCACACCGGCGGAGGCCGCCTATCTCTTGAGCGAGCGCGCCCCCTTTAATAAATAGTGGAGCAATCGCAGCCTGCAGCTATCGACTTGAGCACGAGACAACCTGCATACAAAAAATGAACGGTCAGATCATGCCACGTAGCTTCGCAACCCTCCTTGCCGTGCTGTTCCTGGTCATTGAGGCACCAGAGATTTCGGCCGAGGAGACACTGCCTATCTTCGATGCGCACGTCCACTACAGCAAGGGCGCGTGGGTTTCTTACGACCCAAGAACGGTTATCGACCTCATGGACCGGGCGGGTGTCACGCGGGCGCTGGTATCCAGCACGCCCGATGACGGCACGCTCATGTTGTACAAGCAGGACCCTGGCCGGTTTGTGCCCATCCTGCGCCCATACCGAAGCGCCGCCGACATGCATGGCTGGCATCAGGATCCCGATGTCTTGGCCTACGTCGAAAACAGGCTTCAGGCCGCCATCTACCGTGGCATCGGCGAGTTCCATCTACTGCACGAAAGCCAGGTCAGAACCCCGCAGATCGCGCGAATCGTCGAGTTGGCAGTGGGCAGCGACCTTGTGCTTCATGTCCATTGCGATGCGGGCCCGGTACACGCGCTGTTTGCTCTCAATCCGAAGCTGAAGATCCTGTGGGCTCACGCCGGCGTGTTCGCCTCCCCCGCTGAGATTGGCGCATTGCTCGACCGCTACCCCACACTCTGGACCGAGCTTTCACTCAGGGCGCCTGATATTGATCCAGGCGCCGACCTTGAACCCGAATGGCGTGCGCTATTTCTGCGCCATCCAACACGATTCATGATCGGGACCGACACCTGGACCACCTCGCGCTGGCTAGAATACGTTCCCCTCGTCCAGCAACACCGCGCCTGGCTCACGCAGCTCCCCGAGGCGGTCGCCCGAAACATCGCGCATCGTAACGCAGCGCGCGTTTTTGGCGTGCACAAATAAATAGTACCGTCTTCTTGATCTTCCAATTTTCTCTTAAGGCCTGTACCACGATCCTCGTGGGTTCCTCCCATTCCATTTATGGGTAACGGTGCTACCTCCTCATCCCCCTTCTCCTCGGCCACACGATAGCGCCTCACTCGCTTCGTCTTCCTCGGGAACGGTTGAGGCATCGAAACCTTGGGGCATGTTCTGCATCAACGCCTGTGCCAGCCGAGTGAGCGTCGTGCCGTCTCGGTGAATTCATGCCCTTGCTGATCTATTTTACTGCGGAGTGCGGCCAATACACCGCGCCTAGCCGAACTTTTCGTTTTCCCAGATCCTGCGTGCCAGCGAACAGATCATTACAATCACCAAACCAGTTGCCACGATATAACCCGCCGCGTGTAGCAACGCCGCGGAATACTCCTCTCGCAGTCCCCATCGCGTCAGGGTCTCTATGAAATTCTCAGAAAACGACATCCCGAACGTTCGGTCGGCGTTCGCCAGCAGCCAGACGGCGGCGGCAAACCCCCAGATCAGCAATGCCGCCCCGACAATGAGCGTGAGCACAAAGATCAGTCGCGCGAGACCCGGCGGCATGACGTTCGGGGGACCCTGGAACCTGCCGCCTTCGAGCCAGAGCACAACACGATCCATCAGGCGTTCCGTCTTCCGCCTGACCTTCCAGTAAGACGTATGGGCGGTTGCCAAAGACCACTCAGCCGCCCAATTAATGTTCTTCAAGGCCAGGCCGCCGGTCCCGGCTGCCGGCTTGCAAACCGGGAACTTGTCGAGGCGTCCGGCCACAATGTCCTGGACGTCGGCGACGTTGATCCAAGGTCGCGCAGACCCGATCGCTTCACCGTTAACCGGTACGATGGCCGGCCACAGGCTAGCGAACTTGTCCAACGGACTGCCAAGGGTGAGAAAGCCGCGCAATCCCTGAAAAAGTCGTTTTCTGTCGATCGCATCATGCCGACCCCCGGCTTTAGGCAGGTCCAGCCACGGCGGGCGTTGCGGCATGGGATGATTTGGCAGAGCTTTCGTCACCTTTTTCTTCAGTGATGACGGCAAGTCATTCCATTCCGCCTCTGTAAGGTAATTGGCCAGCGCCAGGTCGGTCTCCATCAATGCGTTGAACGCGACCACAGTGCCCAGGCTGTGCGCAAACACGTAGTACCCATCCATCCGACCTCCGGCTACCTCATTCGCCGTTTGTACCAGGACGCGTATCATGCGTCGGCGTATCGCTACACGCGACTTCTCGCCTACGGTCTCGATACGTTCGTCCGATCGCGGGAACCAGTCCTGATACAGCTTGACATCACCGAGATAGTTGTAGATCAGATCGTGCAGATTATTCAGAAATCCTAAACGCAGCGAGACACGATTCAGCAGCCACCTGACGACATTCAACGTGACCAGCACGAATAAGAAAAAGAGCGATACCAGGAAGAGCGAGGCACGCACCCGCAACCGCTCCTGCACACTCAGGCCCTTTGGTGGGCACATGCCATGCTGTCGCGGTACCCCTACCCTGCCCTGCAAGTACAGACGCACGCCGGACACCCCCAGCGACCATCCAACGAGCTTGATCCAACGGCCCCAGGTCTTAGGCATATCCAGATCGGCCCAATGCACTTCACGAAAGTTAACCTCTATCGAGCCGCCGCCCGGCTTGCGCCAACGCACGAGGGCCGGCGCGTCCCGCCAACTGCTGTTCAAGGCAAGTCGCGGCCCTTGATCGCCATAACGCAGCTGGATATGTGGCTGGCGCCGCCGGTTCTTTGCCAGCGCCTTGCAGAGATTGCTCGCTATTGACTCCAAATATTCGAATCGTTTCTGTTCCCCGACGCCGTGGACCACGATGATGCCAATTCTTTCAACACGCTCGGTCCCTGTTTGTCTTCTAGTCGATTTCCTTTTCATGTCTTTACCGCCTCCAACCAATAGAAAGGCTTTTTAATTTTCATACGAACAGACTGCTGCTGCTGCTGCTGCTTTGGGGCTTCGCTTTCCATGTTGGAACGCATATCCGATTTTATGAACATACTTTCGTTACCCGCGCGCGATTAACTGCGCACACGTAGTGATGACAAGCCGTTGAATGATCTTGGGGAAGGGAATATCGGCGAGCGGATGGCCAGACAAACGTAGTTCCGCACCAGCAGCAGGCGTGGGTGAAATGCCGGAAGCGCCCAGGCCTTTCGGCAATCAGCGCTTCGAAGCCGCCGCGAGCTCGATCGTCAACAGATACCTTACCACCACCATTAACCCGTAACATGATGTGGTAAAGTGCACCGGGACCATAGATGCGTGGCTTCCTGGCCATCCCCTTTCGACTCCCGACTGCTGGTGGTTATTACTTATTGGTATTTGTATTAACGCCTGAGCGAAACACAGTAAACCTGTGCGCCCTTAAAAACAACCATTATGTTCGTGATTGATGCCGCTTTTCTACCAGGCGGGATCATTTCTTGCATACTGTTCTCAAACATCAATTTTTTCTTCAATTTCAAATAATAAAAATACAAGCATAGCCCCATGGTTTCGTGCCAAGAAGAGTCGCGCGCCAGGTTCAGGAACGCTCTGCGCAGGTTCAGGCAGCCGCGAGGTCGTATTTTACCGCGGTCGTGTAGGCGGGGTCGTCGTGTAATGCCCAGTACCGGTCGTTTATCTGACGCGTGACCGGCCCCGGCGCGCCCCCTGTGGCGGCGTGGCCGTCGATGCGCGCAACCGGCATGATGCCACCGGCAGTTGAGGAGAGGAAAATCTCCTCGGTACTGCGAAGCTCGTCCGCCGTGATGCGCGCAAGCCGAGCTTCTACGTTTAGCTTTCCGGCAAGCTCAAGCACCGTGCGCCGGGTGATGCCTTCCAGCACGCCACGATCCGGCGACAGGAGCTTGCCGTGGATCAGCGCGAAGATGTTCCAGCCGCGGCCCTCGGTGACATAGCCATCACGATCGAGTAGTACCGTGTACCCGGCGCCACGGTCATAGGCCTCGAAAGAGGCCCGCACGAAATCGAGGCGACCGAAGTTCTTGACGGTCGGGTCCACCGCCTCCGGCGCAATGCGGATGGTCTCGGCGATGACGATGTCGCAGCCGTTCCCCGCGTCTTCATCGGCAACTACGGAGTAAAATGGCGCGGCCCAGGCGATGAGCCGGTTCTTACACGTGCGTAGATCCTTCTGACCGGTTGCCGGCGTGCCACGCGTGGCGATGAAGAAAACCATGGCCTTTTGTAAGCCGGCGCGTGCGACGCAACCGTGCAGAATATCCGCGACCTGATCGTTGTCGTACCCGAGCGAATCGTAACGCCGCGCCCTGATCGAACGCCCCCACCGCTCCATATGATCCCCAAGGCGGAAAAACTTGCCTTTCCACACGTGCACGGCGTCGTAGCACATGTCGGACAACTGGAAGCCCATGTCCGTTACCGGAATCTTGAGCTCCGCCAGCGGCATGAACTCGCCGTCGATAAAGCCGATACCGCTGCTGCCATATCCACTGGGTTGAGCCATTTTATTCCTCCGATCGAATTAATGTAGGCCGGGTTTAAGCGTTCATGCGTGTTGATTTATGCATGATACCCCAAGGGGCCCCTTCCGTCGCGGCTTGGCCGGTAGGCCGCGGGCCGCGAGGATCAGGCTTTGCAAATGGGTGTTCGTCCTCGCGAGGGCTTCGACCGCCGCGGCCGTCGGCATGCCGACGACTGATCCTATTTCGCAAGCCATTCCAGTCCGGAGCGGCGACACCGAGGCTAGAATGAGGCTATCGCAAGGGCCTGTAGTCAAAAAAGGCTGGACTCATGCTGCCGTGTGGGCGAGCGGCCGCCTTACAAGAGAGAGCTATGGCGTCCCCAGCGGAATCAGGCCGTTGGAGACGACGTTTTTTATAGTTTCCCGAAACGCGGCTGGAACTCGTGTCGATACTGCTTCTCAAGGCTGCAGCTGGAGGACGCCAGATAGAGTCTGATGACCGCGAATTATGTCGATATCGCCTGCAATCCGCCCTTGAGCACGTAGACGTCGAAATCATTCTCGGCCAACAGAAAGGCGGCCACCTCGCTTTGCACACCTGTTTGACAACACAAGACGTACTTGCGTTTGTGGTCGAGTTCCTCCAACTTGCTACGCAGCTCGGAAACGGGAATGTTTATACTGTTACGCAGCGCTCGCTTTCGATATTCATCCTTGCTGCGCACATCCAGCAGCCCGATACCGTTCTTCACCATATGCTGAGCCTCCTTGCTCGTAACAAAAGT
This sequence comes from Acidiferrobacterales bacterium, assembly GCA_046758085.1. Taxonomy (GTDB): domain Bacteria; phylum Pseudomonadota; class Gammaproteobacteria; order Acidiferrobacterales; family SPGG2; genus VRUB01. The sequence goes on along the minus strand of JBHHZP010000011.1, from coordinate 10,015 downwards.
TACCAGAGGCTGCTTCAAAAGTTCGGCGAAGTCTTTCCTGGCAAGGCGCATCAACGAGCCGTCGATCATAGCGACAATACTGGCGTCGCGCGCCGCACCGGAGATCAGCGACTCCGCCCCGAACACACTGCCCGGATGCAGTTCACCCACAATCTGGACCTTGCCTCGGGCGTCTTTGCGCGAGATATTGAACCGGCCGCGTTTAACCACGTAGTAGTAGTCCCCCGGGTCGCCCTGCTTGAAGACAATATGGCCGGCCTTAACAGACACGACTTGCATTCTCAGCATCAAGGGTGTGATCTTCGCTCGCGGCAGCTTGCTGAACACCTTGCTGCTCAGCATCTCTTCCAACCATTCAGTATTGCCTCCGAGCTTGCGCTTCTGCGCGCTATGAACAGTCGTAATCGTGGTGGTCAACTCGTTCAGCACGATGGCGCGATCGAGCTTGCGGCTATCGACCCGTATAACCTTGACTTTCGATGTTGAGGTCACCGTGAATTGCCGTGGCAGCGAATTCGCCAGTGCGTAAGAGGCTTCTTCCGTCCCCCCGAGCACGACCCGTTTCATGGTCGTTGCGTGCGACGACAGCTCTACACCGCCTTCGAGCAGATAAATCGCATAGTCGTTCCTGTCGCCTTCCCTGCAGAGCACGGTGCCGGAGGGAAGCTCTTCAATTTTAAGCCGCTTCGCGAGGCGCTTGAGGTTGCCCTCGCCCAATTCATGCAGCGGCACCAGATTCTTGAGAATCTTCGGATCGACCATGGTATGTACCCTGATCTCAGGGGTATCGGGACCGTCCTTAAAGCGGGATCTTTTCTTGTTGAGAGTATAGTCGAGGGATTTCCGGGGGAAACTGTCGCCAGGACCGGCACATACGGGCGAACCCAGAGGCGCCGTCATCCGCTCGGGTGGACCCACACGGATCACCGGTCAGTCCAGATTCTAACCGTTTAAAAGCAAGAATCGGCTTGACTCGCTGTTGGGTCCTAGGCTATCTGGTTTGCGCTACCGCAACGTTGTGCGAACCGGAGCAATACTCCTATGACTGAAACCTCGCTGTTAAGAAGAACCGCCGACCATGCGCTTGGTTACCTGGACAGCCTCGACTCGCGCGCGATCAGCCCTACGGCCACGCCGGCTGAGCTGCGAGCAGTACTCGGCAGGCCTCTACCGGAGGCTGGCGTGTCGCCGGAAAAAGTCATTGACGATCTCGTGCGTGACGTCGCGGGTGGCCTGCTCGGCTCCGCCAGCGGGCGGTTCTTCGGGTGGGTAATCGGCGGCACACTGCCGGCGGCGCTGGCAGCGGACTGGCTCACCTCTGCCTGGGATCAGAATGCCGCTCTATATTCAACAGGGCCAGCCGAGGCCGTGATCGAAGAGATTTGCGGTAAGTGGCTGAAAGAGCTGCTTGGCCTGCCTGCTTCTGCCAGCTTTGCGCTGGTCAGCGGTTGTCAAATGGCTCATGCAACCTGTCTTGCAGCGGCGCGCAACTTTCTTTTGACAAAGCACGATTGGGACGTTGAACGCAAAGGGTTGTCTGGCGCCCCGCAAATCCGTGTTTTAAGCAGCCAACGCCACGGGTCTTTCGAGCGCACCATTCGTTTGCTAGGGCTTGGTTGCGATTCTCTGATTGATTTGCATGTCGATGACAGCGGATATTTGCAAGCTGACACACTTAGCGAAGCGCTGGTCGACCGAACCGACAAGCCGACCATCGTATTATTACAAGCAGGTGACATTGACACCGGCATCTATGATTCTTTCTTAGAGCTTATTCCATTGGCGAATGAACACCATGCCTGGGTGCACGTAGATGGAGCTTTTGGTTTGTGGGCTGCCGTGAGTCCGAAATACCGCCACTTGCTCGAAGGTGTGGAACAGGCGGACTCGTGGGCTATCGACGGTCACAAATGGCTGAATGTTCCGTACGATTGCGGATATGCCTTCGTGGCTCACCCAGAACCGCATCGGAACTCGATGTCGCATCATGCGAGTTATCTCACTCATGCGGATGAGGCTCGCGACCAGATGGACTGGAATCCCGAGTGGTCCCGGCGCGGGCGCGGCTTTGCAACTTACGCAGCGATTCGCCAATTAGGTCGAAACGGTATAGCTGAGATAGTAGACCGAACGTGTCGTCATGCGCATACCCTTGCTACCCGCCTTGGCGCCCTGGAAGGGGCAGAGTTGGTTTGGGAACCGCAGATAAATCAAGGACTCGTGCGCTTTCTCGATCCAAATCCAAATGTAACCGACGCGGATCATGACCGGTGCACAAATAAGGTGATTGCCGCTACTCTCAAGAAAGGCGAGGCGCTCTTCAGCGGTACGACCTGGCACGGCAAGCGGTGTATGCGGGTGTCGGTGTGTAATTGGCGCACGAACGATAATGATGTGGATCGGGCCGTAGAATCCGTGCGGGCGGCACTGGCTGAAGGTTGATTGGTCCCCCTGCTCGCCGGTAGCATGAAAGCTGTCCCTATTACCAAATTACTGAAAGGGCCGCTGCCGACCTTTTGATTCACCGGTAATGGCATTGACCCTGCGGGCGGTGACCGGTTACCACTTGCGCGAATTCAATAAAAAAATGGCCACGAGGCCGCCAATCGCCGCCGCCGTGATTACAGCCATACACAGGGCCGTGCGCCTCTCAGCCCTATACGCGCAGTCCGGGCAGACAGCTGAGGGTGCCTGGGCAGACAGCTCTTTACCGCAAACGCTGCAAACCAAGCCTTCTTCGTTCATTTGGATCCCCGGCATTCGAGGCGGAGGTGCGAGGTCACGACCGGACCCGCAAAAGAAAGGTGTGTCGTGTGAAGCCTTGAGGTGACCGGCGCTCACACACAGCACAATACCGCCACGAATTTGGTTCCGAGGGTTTCTATAATAGTTACTTGGCGCCTCAGGCTTTTCCGTTGTGGACGTAATGGATGGTCGGCGCGGCATCGTTGCTTTCCAGGTACGTCGTGACCGCGGCACCACCGATAGCGTTTTCACCGGCCTCCGTTATTGTCTGCCGCAGCGACTTTTCAGCGATCTGGATAAGCTTTGCGGCTTTCTTCGGCTTGTCTGCCAGAGTCGCAATCCCGATGCTGACAGACAACTGGATACGCGCGCCCTCGAAATCAACATGATGGTCCCGCACAATCTTGCGAATTCGCTGCGCAAGAATAACCGAGCCCTCATCATCAAGATTACGCGCCAACAAAGCGAACCGTTCTCCGTCATAGCGGGAAAAGACATCGCCGGCACGCAGGATCTTACTGATAACGCGCGCGACTTCCTTAATGACCAACTCGCCTGCGGTGTGTCCGTGGCAGAGACTGATGTTGCTGAAATGGTCGACGGCAAAGATGAGCACACCCAGGTGGTCGTTTCGCCGCTGAGCATAGCTAAACTCGGCGTCTATCCGGTCGAGGAAGTACTTCTTGGTATGAAGTCCTGTGATCGGGTCTTTAATGCCGCCGGCGATTTCGTGCTGCAACTGGTACTCGAGATCATCCTGGTAGGAGAACTTAATAATGCAGCTGTAACCGATCTGGATTCGGTCCCCATCCTTCAGTTCTTGCCGTTTAATCCGAACCCCGTTGACAAAAGTGCCGTTGCTACTGCCCTTGTCCTCAATCAGGACGTTCCCCTCCGGGCTGACGCTGATTATCGCGTGCTTCCGGCTCACGCGCTGTTCCTCCATGAGAGGAATATCGGCGTCGGCCCCCCGGCCAATCAATGTCTCCGTTCCGGATGGTAGCGTGTACACCAGGCCGACGGGGCCCCCGTAGAGTACGGTAAGGCAGGGTTTTTGCGACGTGCCCGCCTGGATCGGTGCTGCCCTGATTTCGCGTATCGTCTTGTCGTGATCGCGCATTGCTGTGATTACTTTTCTCTGAAAGGACATTTCCGGGATTATACAAGACCGGCAAACCGGAATGCCCCATCATGGCGATGGACTTGTCCATGACAGATTTAACTATAGCCTATAGAATCTATATCAGTAAACGCTAATATTGGAGCTATTTTCGCACTGCAGAGCCCTAAAGCGGCAGTGTTTTCGTGCACGCCTGGTCCAGCACAACAGCGATGGGGCCGTGGGAAATGAAGACGGGTGGCAGCAAGCGCGGGTTCGCCAGCCATGATTGGTGAGTCATCAAAGCCAACAAGCATCGCCAAACTGCAAGTCGGTTTTATCATTCGCAAACACCTTTATCGCCCCATTGCCCGTCCTATGACAAGATAAACGTGTTATCGCCATGACCCAGTTATGCAGGCCTGGCCCTGCGACTTCAGAACCTGGCCCAAAAATGAGGCGCCGTTGGGCGCCTCTTTATGAATCACTTGAAGAACGAGCTTACTTCGGCTGCGCTACGATGCGTAGGTACGGTTTCGGCGCTGTCCAGCCCTGCGGGAATTTTTGCTTGGCTTCGTCATCGGAAACTGCAGGAATGATGATGACATCTTCGCCATGCTTCCAGTTGACCGGTGTGGCGACTTTGTGCGTCGCCGTCAACTGCATCGAATCGAGCACCCGCAGCACCTCGTCGAAGTTCCGGCCCGTGCTCATGGGATAGGTGATCATCAGCTTGATTTTCTTGTCCGGCCCGATGACGAACACCGAACGCACCGTTGCGTTATCTACCGCTGTTCGTTCCTTCGCGCTTCCCTTGGCGTTTGGATGAATCATATCGTAGAGCTTCGCTACCTTCAGATCGGTGTCACCGATCAGTGGATAGTTTGGCGCATGCCCCTGGGTTTCTTCGATGTCCTTGGCCCATTCGGAATGATCACCGACTGAATCGACGCTGAGGCCAACGACTTTGCAATTGCGTTTGTCGAACTCGGGCTTGAGGCCGGCCATATAGCCAAGCTCGGTCGTGCACACCGGCGTGAAGTCTTTCGGATGCGAAAACAGAACCGCCCAACCGTCTCCGATCCATTCATGGAAGTTTATCGTTCCTTCCGTTGTCTCTGCGGTAAAATCCGGTGCTTCATCTCCTATGCGTAAAGGCATGGTTCACCTCCAGTGGTGTTTTGCTAACAAGTCGTGTTGGCGACGGTAATTTTAACAAGAGACGAGCGGCGCATATTCATCTATTTTTTTGTGGGTATTGTCGGCTCAATTATTCAACCCGGCTATTTTCGTCTCTACAACGGCGGTCAATCGGATATCGCTATCGGCGAGTTCCATCGCCAAACCAATGCACGCTGCCTGGATCATGCTATTGCTCGTTCTATTGCTCGTTGCCGGCCTAGTTGTGATATCCTCGCCGGCATAGTTGACTACGTTACTTGGTATTTTAACGTGACAACGGTGATTCGGGCCCCGGGGAAAGTCTGTCCGGAGGTGGGTTAACGGTCATAACTATTTACGAAAGGTGCGTGACATGGCGCGCAGTGTGTACTGTCAGATATTGAAACAGGATGCCGAGGGGCTCGACCAACCGCCCCACCCAGGCTCGTTAGGTCAACGGGTCTATGAAAATATCTCCAAGCAGGGGTGGCAACAGTGGCTCGAACGGCTGACCACGATTATCAATGAAAACGGGCTGAGCACGGCCGACCTCAAAACAATTGAGCTAATCGAGCAACACATGGTCGGGTTTCTTTTTGGCGAGGGTGATCTGGGCAAGCTGCCCGCCGGTTTTTCACCGGCGGGACAGAAAAAATAGCCGGTCCTTGCGAGTGATTGAATCACGAGACTTGGACGGAGCGCGCCTTGCTCGCTTGCATTCGTTGTTCCCACCAGAAGTCAGAACCGGTTACTGCTAATACATGTTGACAGATAATCAACCTGGGGACAGGCAGCGAATCAGCACCACCCCAAACGCCTCAAGCCAGGCGGCACCTCGTTTCAAAGTCGTACTCATCAATCCGTACGAACTGGGTCGCCAGCCCTTTGGGCTCGCGCAGCCGGCCGCGTGGCTGGGTGGTGATGGCTTCTCGGTCGTGTGTGTGGACCTGGCCCTGGAAAAGCTGGAGCCGAGCGTTCTCGCTCGGGCGGGATTGGTAACAATATACCTGGGCATGCATACGGCCACGCGCATCGCAATCCGAGCCATGCCGCGCATCCGGGAGCTGGCCGTTGACGCTCATCTTTGCGCCTACGGCCTCTACGCGCCCATGAACGCCGAGCTGTTGCACGATCTCGGAGTCAACACGATTCTCGGTGGTGAATGCGAGCCCGCGCTCCTTGAGCTGGCGCAACAGCTCAGAAGTGGTGGTGCGGCCCCCGCCTCGGCGGAGCCGGTGATTTACCTGAACAAGGTCGCCTTCGTGAAGCCGGATCGCACGGGATTACCCCCTTTGTCGCATTATGCCCATTTGCAACTGCCCGACGACGGCACCAAGGTGGTGGGTTTCACCGAGGCAAGCCGGGGGTGTAAGCACCTGTGCCGCCACTGTCCGGTCGTGCCGGTCTACGAGGGGAGGTTCCGCATCGTGCCGGTGGATGTCGTGATGGAGGATATTCGCCAGCAAGTCGACGCGGGCGCCGGCCATATCTCTTTCGGGGACCCGGATTTTCTGAACGGCCCCACCCACGCCTTGCGGATCGTGCGCGCGTTGCACGCCGAGTTCCCGGGTCTGACCTACGATGCGACCATCAAGATCCAGCACCTGCTTCACCACACGGAGCTGTTAGCGGAGCTGAAACACACTGGATGCATCTTTATTACGTCGGCGGTCGAATCCGTTGACGATCAGGTCCTCGCATATCTTGACAAGAATCACACACGGGCAGACTTCAGTCGTGCGGTCACCCTGTTGCGGGCAACCGGCATCGCTCTTGCCCCCACCTTCGTGCCGTTCACCCCCTGGACTACCTTGGAAACGTACATCGATCTGTTGCGACACCTGGTGGACCTTGAGCTCGTGGCAAGCGTGCCCCCGGTTCAGCTCAGCATCAGGCTGCTGATTCCGGAGGGCTCGTACATGCTCAAGATCCCCGGTTTCCGGGCGCAGCTCGCCCCGTTCGATCCCAGCGTGTTGGGCTATCCATGGAAGCACCGCGACCCGCGGGTGGATCGCCTGCAAGAGCGTATTCAGTCCTGGGTGGCGCAAGCGGAGGCGCGGCATCTCGCACGTCGCCAGATCTTCGAGCGCATCTGGCAGATAGCCCATGAAGCTTCGGGTCGCCCTGCCCCCCCGCTGCCGACAAGCAACTTAGGGCCAACGATCCCGCACATGTCCGAGCCCTGGTACTGCTGCGCCGAACCCACGAGCCAGCAGTTGCAAAACTTTTGACGAATATGGAACTTGCGACAAAAACGGTCGCTTGAGTCCGGCCAATTGTACCTTTTGTGGGGAATACAGATCATGGCACAGCACGATTATCCAGCCTTGGCCTCAGCGTTGGCGGCGTTACTAAAACTTCAGTCGCCGCCACTGGCAATTACCTTCTCGGACCGCGCCCCTCCCAGCGTACAACCCTTTGAGGGCGACATGCCAGCACCGACCGCCGACGGACGCACGGGCAGAGTCTCAGCCGGGTGCGTTTTTTGGATGAAGGCCACGCAGCGGACCTTTACAACCGTGCCGGAAGACCATCGTAATTGTAGCGTCGGAAGCTTGACCCATGGGCTGAAGGCGCTTGAGGAAGCCGCTGTCGGCGCTGATGTTGCCGCTTTAGTCGAATCGGGGTGGGTCGCGGAGGACGTGTTTGCCCATATACCCGTTATCCAACCGCGGCCTAGCTACATCACTTATGGGCCACTAGCAGAAACACCGGTTGAGCCAGATGTCGTATTCATGCGCTTGAATGCAAAACAAGTAATGATTCTATGCGATGCCCTACCGGAATTAAGTTTCGAAGGGAAGCCCCAGTGCCACATAATTCCACTCGCCAAGGAGCACAATGAAGTAGCCGTTAGTGTTGGCTGTATGTTGAGCCGCGTGCGTACCGGCATGACGAATAATGAGATGACTTGCGCGCTGCCTGCGAAACGGTTGCCCGAAGTCATTGAACGGCTCGAAGCAACGTGTACGACCGATAGTACGGTTGCGGAGTATGCGAGTGAGGATGCCCGTCGATTCCGCGTTTAAGTGCCAAGTTGTGGAATGGAGGACTAGAGGAACTGGGTACTCTATCTATCGACCTTTATTGATTTCTAGCTGCATAAAGTGATGGTGACCCGGCTGGAACCTCAAGACGGATGATCGATCATCAATGAACAATACCGCTCAACCAATGGTCCTTTATTGTCCAGATGCCGAAGAGCGCAAGCAGGCCGTTGCGTCCGACACCATCACGGAAGCGGCGGTCGCGACGCATGATCTCCAGCAACTGCTCCATCGCTCCTTCATAGTCGTTCTCAACCAGTGTCAGGGCGCTGAGCTGATAACGTGCCTCGAGGTCCGCACCATCGGCTTCAATGGCCTGCTCCAGGATACGCTTGTCGGGGGCGCCCTGCGCCGTCGCTACGAACCCTGCGTGAGTAAGCAGATCTCTGATTTCCGGAAGCGCTCGTTTCTCTTTCGGCAAGCTGCTTAACAGTTGGTAGGCCTGTTCGGGCCTGCGCTGTTGCATCAACAGCTTGGCGAGCGTCAGCGGTATGCGCATGTCCTCCGGATCGGCTATCGCCGCCTTTGCCAGCAGCACCAAGCCACGGTTCGTATCTCCGTCGTTATAGGTGCGCAACGCGTGGGCCAAGACCGCATCGCTGTCCCGGGCCACGTATTTGTTTAGCACGCTGCGTAACTCATGTTCCGGCTGATAGCCGTAGACCGTTTCAGCCACCTTTCTATAGAGGAACAGTTTGAGGGTTGGCACACTGGTAACGCCATAATCTCGCCCGGCCCGTCTGTGCTTGTCAGTGTTGACATTCACCAGCAAAAATTTGCCACCGAACTCGTGGACCAATTTGTCCAATACAGGATAAAGGCGCAGACAGGGGCCCGCCTTCGGAGACCAATAATTGACCAGCACCGGTCCTAGAGTCGAGTTGCCCAAGACCAGGGCCTCGAAGTTCTCCTCGGTGCCGTCGAAAATTAAGGGTGAGTTGGAAGCGGAGTCAGTTGGCATCGGTTCGATCGCAGCCTATTCCGAAATTTTATCAAGGGCACGTCCGCTGGCGATAAGGATATCACCAGTGTTACACGTCTGGTCATATTATCGTCACAGCCGGTAGCACGCCGAAGAGCATCAGGTTTTTGCGTTTTGTCTCCTCGTGCGCTTTAGTACTCCGGCGGCTGGGCCTTGCTGTGAATCGAGTGGGGGAGACGGCATAGAGCCCACGTCTGGGGGGTCGAATGATCGCTGATATCCGGCTCAATTCCACGTCTTCTCGTTGTCCCAGACGTTCTTCGGCATCGGCAGGCCGGTGAAATCTACATCCGTCAGCGGTTGGACCGGCGCGGTCCCGAGTTTTTCCAATGCGAGCATGAGCTGGCGTGTGTGCTGGCCCGAGTGCCAAGCGGTTCGCTCGAGCACTTCGTGCAGGGTAACGTCGCCGTAATAGACCTTGCCAGGCTGGCCGAAATCGGTTCCGCGTCCCGCCGTCTCCCACCAGGCGTTCAGCCGGGATTGCACGCCGGCCCCGTAGTTCAGCAGATCGTCCTTGGTCTTGAGAGCCGGCGGCAGGTTGCTGATCAACGCCTCATAGGTATAGGGCGCGACGTACTCCACGAGGTTCAGGAAAACCTCAGGGATCTGGAAGATGTGATAGGCGAGCTGGCGGTAAGAGCGCGGACGGCCGGGCAGCATGGTGTCCAGTTTATCCTCCGCAATCTGCCCGGTGAAACGATGGGCCGCACTCAGAATGCCGTTGATCCGCGCCAGCATGTCCTCCGGCGCCAGCATCTCGTGCCCGCCCCATTCGAACCCGGCCACCTTGGCGACGTCCCGGAAGACGGCGCCGTTGGCCCAGTCCTTCCCGCGGGCAACGATGGGCACGAGTCTAACGCCCAGCGCCTCCAGTTCCTGGAAGCCCCTTTCGTCTTCGAGCACATTGATAGACTCGAACTCCATTCCGTTCGCGAGGAGGAATTCCTTTGTCTTGAGGCAGCTGGAGCAGCCCGGCTGCCA
>JBHHZP010000010.1:0-39800 GCA_046758085.1 Acidiferrobacterales bacterium | reverse complement strand
TCAATCCGCGCAACACCAAGCTTACAGCCTTTGCCATCGGCGCCATGTTCGGCGGCTTCGGGGGCTCGTTCTTCGCCACCCGGCAAGGCTTCATCAGCCCGGAGAGCTTTACCTTCATTGAGTCGGCAATCATTTTGGCGATCGTGGTGTTGGGCGGCATGGGTAGTCAGATCGGCGTGGTGTTCGCGGCCATTCTGCTCATCGGCCTGCCAGAGTTCTTCCGTGAGTTGCAGCAGTATCGCATGCTGGCCTTCGGGGCCACGATGGTGACTATTATGATCTGGCGCCCACGCGGGCTGCTCGCGCACCGTGAGCCCACCATCCGACTGTCCGACGAAAAGACTCCGACGGGTCACAGCCGATGAATAAGCGGGCAACCAGCGGCCGCCACGGCACCTCACTGCTTACGGTCGAGCACTTGAGCATGCGATTCGGCGGCCTAGTGGCGGTCGATGACATCTCGTTTCGCGCCAACGACAGGGAGATTACGGCCATTATCGGCCCCAACGGCGCCGGCAAGACCACCCTGTTCAACTGCTTGACCGGGTTTTACAAGCCGAGCGTGGGGCGGCTCACGCTGCACCATCCGCGCAAAGGCGATTTTCGGCTTGAACGTATGGAGGGGTTTCATATCCCCCAGCAGGCCGGAGTCGCACGCACCTTTCAGAACATTCGCCTGTTCCCGGCAATGTCGGTATTGGAAAACCTTATTATCGCCCAGCACAACGAGCTGATGCGGGCTTCCGGTTACACGGTAACCGGTCTGCTGGGCCTGCAACACTACAAGCGCGCGGAGAGAAAGGCCGTCGAGTTCTCGCGCTACTGGCTCGATCGCATAGGGTTGACTGCGCGCGCAGAATGGGAGGCGGGAAACCTGCCCTATGGGGATCAGCGCCGACTCGAGATCGCGCGTGCCATGTGCATCAAGCCCGTACTGTTATGCCTGGACGAGCCGGCTGCCGGCCTTAACGCGCGCGAATCCGCGCTGCTTAATGAGCTACTGCTGTTCATCCGCGATGACCACAAGATCGGTATGCTCCTCATCGAACATGACATGAGCGTCGTGATGGGGATTTCCGATCACATTGTGGTGCTCGACTACGGCCGCAAGATATCAGACGGCACCCCTGAATCCGTGCGCAACGATCCCGCCGTGATTCGCGCCTACCTCGGTGAAGAAGAGGACGCGGACCTGCCTCCCGAGGTGGCCCGCGACATCAAGAAGAACTAGCCACGCCTATGCTTAAGGTATCCGGAATTCACACCTTTTACGGCAACATCGAGGCGCTGCGGGGCGTGGATATCGAGGTGCATGCAGGGGAGATTGTCGCCCTGATTGGTGCCAACGGCGCCGGCAAGTCGACGTTGCTGATGACCATCTGCGGAAAGCCGCAAGCGGCCGTCGGTCAGATCACCTTTGACGGTGCCGACATCAGCCGATTACCGACCTATCAGATCGTCCGGCGTGGCATCGCCCAGGCCCCGGAGGGCCGGCGCATATTTCCATATATGACGGTGATGGAGAACCTGCACATGGGTGCGTCCACGACAGATCCGGCTCATTTCGACGAGGATGTCGAGCGCGTGTTTACACTTTATCCTATCCTCAAGGAGCGGCGCCATCAACGCGGAGGCACGCTTTCGGGCGGTGAGCAGCAGATGCTCGCCATCGGGCGCGCGCTCATGAGCCGGCCGCGTCTGCTGCTGCTGGACGAGCCCTCACTCGGCCTGGCGCCGATGCTGGTGAAGCAAATCTTCGGCGTGATCAAGGAAATCAACGAGCAGCAAGACGTGACGGTATTCCTGGTCGAGCAGAACGCCTACCACGCACTACGCCTCGCGCACCGCGGCTACGTGATGGCAAATGGTCAGATCGTCATGTCGGGAACCGGCCAGGAGCTTCTCGCGAACGAAGAGATCCGGGCCGCCTACCTGGAGGGGGGACATTGACAACAGACCGGAGGCTGGAGGCCGGAGACCATAGCTTTTACTACAGCCTACAATCTCCATCCTAAGGCCTTTAAAGAATCTATGGAGTCATTCGTAGGTACAACACTAGGCGTATTCATAGGGGTGACGGTGGTGGTCATGGGCTTCGCCGCCTATATGACCGGCCAGGCGCTGGCCTCCACCTGGAAACCCATGTGGCAGGTTGTTGTTTACATCCTCATGCTCGGGTTCGCTGACCGCTTTCTCACCTTTGCCCTGTTCGACGGCAAGCTGCTGTCCCTGAGCGGCTACTTGATCGACACGGCCGTGCTGGTCGGAATCTCGCTGTTTGCCTACCGCTTGAATCAGGCGCGAATGATGGTCAGCCAATATCCCTGGCTTTACGAACGCGCGGGGCTGTTCGCCTGGAGGCAGAAGGGGCCGGGAGCATAGGCGCAGGGTTTGCCGCTCCAACGTGCGTTTTCCGCGGTCGCCACTTGTGCTACATTACGCACCCGCTTGTGAGCAAGGCTTGGCATGCACCCAGATCACTAAAAGCTTTTGCAATCAAGCAGTTAATTAGGAGGTATGGACCATGAAAACCTTAAAAACCCTGTTTCTCGCAGTAGCCGCGTTGGCGCTATTCGGGGCGACGAGTGCGATGGCCGATATTCTCATTTCCACGGCCGGTCCGATGACGGGCCAATACGCCTCGTTTGGGGAGCAGATGCGCCGTGGCGCCGAAATGGTGGTCAAGGACATTAACGCCGCCGGTGGCGTCCTCGGCCAGAAGCTCAAGCTTACCGTCGGGGACGACGCGTGCGACCCGAAGCAGGCCGTGGCGGTCGCCAACAAGTTTGCCAGCCAGGGCGTGGTATTCGTCGCCGGTCACTTCTGCTCAGGCTCCTCGATCCCGGCGTCCAAGGTATACGACGAGGAGAACATATTGCAGATCTCCCCGGCGTCGACCAACCCGAAGCTGACCGAGGAAGGCGGTCCCAATGTCTTCCGTACGTGCGGCCGCGACGACCAGCAGGGCATCGTGGCGGGGGATTTTCTGGCCGACAAGTACGGCAAGAAAAAGATTGCGATTCTGCACGACAAGACCGCGTACGGTAAAGGTTTGGCGGACGAGACCAAGAAACAGCTCACCAAACGCGGCCTCAAAGTAGCCATGTATGAGGCCTACACCGCCGGTGAGAAGGACTACTCTGCACTTGTCTCAAAAATGAAGAGCAAGGCTATCGACGTGTTCTACATCGGCGGCTATCACACCGAGGCCGGTCTCATGGTGCGCCAGGCGCGTGAGCAGGGTTACAACGTGCAACTGGTCTCGGGCGACGCCCTGGTGACCGACGAGTTCTGGAAGATCACGGGTAAGGCCGGTGAGGGAACGCTGATGACCTTCAGCCCCGATCCGCGCAAGAATCCGGTCGCTTCCAAGGTCGTGAAGGCGTTCCGCGACACCGGCTATGAGCCTGAGGGGTACACGCTTTACACCTACGGTGCGATCCAGGCCTGGGTACAGGCGGTAGAGAAGGCCGGCAGCACGGACACCACCAAGGTGATCGATGCGCTGCGCAGTAACAAGTTCGACACCGTGCTCGGCAAGATCGGATTCGACAAGAAAGGCGACGTCACCGCGCCCGGTTACGTGTTCTACAAGTGGCACAACGGGACGTATGACTACCTGTAACAGACCTTGTACATGCAACTAACGCGCCCGGCGGCCTGATCAAGGCCGCCGGGTTTTTTTAACAGTAACAAGTGGCAAGTTTCAAGTAGCAAGTTTTTTGCTGTGCAGATTTTCCTATAGGTATTACTTGTCACTTGCTACTTGCTACTTCCCGATAATCATGCGCACCGGTAGCTTCCTGAGTCTTGGTCCCCACGCCTTTCACCGAATTGCCTTCACCGAGTGGGGGGATCCGGACAGCGAGCAGGTGATCGTTTGCGCGCACGGCCTTACGCGCAACGGCCGCGACTTCGATTTCCTGGCTCGTGCGTTGGCGCAGGACTCCCGCGTGGTCTGTCCGGACGTGGTAGGGCGCGGGTACAGCGATTGGATGAAAGCCAAGCAGGACTACGGCTACCCCACATACTGCGCGGACATGGCCGCCCTTATGGCACGGCTAGGCGCGGCGCGGGTGGACTGGATCGGGACCTCGATGGGCGGCCTCATCGGTCTGCTGCTCGCCGCGCAGCCGAATACACCCATTCGCCGGCTGGTGCTCAACGACATCGGCCCCTTTATTCCGAAAACGGCGCTGGAGCGCATCGCAGTGTACGTGGGCACCGACCCGAGATTTGACGCGCTGGCAGACGTTGCGTCTTATCTGCGCGAGGTCCATGCCGGGTTCGGAGCGCTTACGGCCGAGCAATGGGGTCATCTCGCGCGCCATAGTGTGCGCAAGACCGAGGACGGCAGCTATGCCTTGCGCTACGATCCTGGAATTGCCGTGCCTTTCACCTCAGGGCCGCAGGCGGATGTGAACCTGTGGCCAGTGTGGGATAAGGTGCAGGGCCCGGTGTTGGTGCTGCGGGGAGGCGATTCGGACTTGCTGCTCGCGGAGACCACTAGCGAGATGCAAAAGCGGGGACCGCAAGCCGAGGTTGTCGAGTTCCCCGGGGTCGGCCACGCGCCCGCGCTGATGTCGGACGATCAGATCGGCATCGTGCGCAATTGGCTATTATCTTGATCTCAGCACGGATCACACAGAGATCACGGAGAAAAGGATGTTAGGCCTCTCTGTGTTCGTTGTGATCTCTGTGGTGAATCAGTGCGGTTATTGATCTATGCCCCCCAAACACAGATATTTGATTTCGAGAAACTCATCCATGCCGTACTTCGAGCCCTCGCGTCCGATGCCTGACTCTTTCATCCCGCCGAAGGGGGCGACCTCATTGGAGATGATGCCTTCGTTGATGCCGATGATGCCGTACTCAAGCCGCTCAGCCACGCGCCACACACGACCGACGTCACGGCTGTAGAAGTAGGCAGCGAGCCCGAAAGGCGTATCGTTGGCCATCTCAATGGCTTCGTCTTCGTCGCGGAAACGAAACAACGGGGCTACCGGCCCGAAGGTCTCCTCGTTGGCGACGGCCATATCCGCAGTAACATTCGCCAGCACCGTTGGCTCGAAAAAGGTACCACCCAACGCGTGGCGCGAGCCCCCGGCGACGACCTGCGCGCCCTTCCGCGTGGCGTCGGCAATGTGAAACTCCACCTTCTCGACCGCCCGCATGTCGATAAGCGGGCCCTGCTGCACGCCCTCTGTCAGGCCGCTGCCGACCTTGAGCTTGCCCACGGCATCGGCCAGTCGCTGCGCAAACGCGTCGTAGACGCCGTCTTGCACTAGAATACGGTTGGCGCACACGCAGGTCTGGCCGGTGTTGCGGTACTTCGAGGCCATGGCGCCGGCCACGGCCGCCTCGAGATCTGCATCGCCGAACACGATAAAAGGGGCGTTACCGCCAAGCTCGAACGAGACTTTCTTCACGGTGCCGGCGCACTGCGCCATCAGCTGCATGCCGACCTCGGTGGAGCCGGTAAATCCGAGCTTTCGCACCGTCGAGTTGCTCGTAAGCTCGGCTCCGATCTCCGAGGCCGGACCGGTAATCACATTAAATACGCCTTTAGGGATTCCCGCGCGCTCCGCGAGCTCCGCCAGCGCCAGCGCGGTGTACGGCGTCTGCGATGCCGGCTTGCACACAACCGTGCAGCCGGCGGCCAGCGCCGGGCCACACTTGCGTGTGATCATGGCGGCGGGAAAGTTCCACGGAGTAATGGAAGCCACTACCCCGATCGGTTGCTTCAGCACAACGATGCGCTTGCCGTGCAATGGATGCGGAATAACATCCCCGTACACGCGCTTCGCCTCTTCGGCGAACCACTCGATGAATGAGGCGGCATAGGCGATCTCGCCGCGCGATTCCGCAAGCGGCTTGCCTTGCTCGCTGGTCATCAGTACCGAGAGATCGTCCTGGTTCTGCATGATCAGGTCGAACCATTTGCGCATAGCGACGGCGCGCTCCTTGCCGGTCATGGCACGCCACGCCGGCCACGCGGCGTCCGCGGCGGCAATGGCTCGACGCGTGTCATCTTTTCCCATGGCCGGCACGGTTCCCAAGATGCTGCCGTCGGCGGGATTGTTCACCTCAATCGTACCGCCACCTGTGGCCTCTACCCAGTCACCGTCTATGTAACAGCGTTCGCGAAAGAGAGAAGGATTACTAAGATTCATAAATGTTCTCCAGCTGCTTTTACCAATTCAAAACCACTGTTCTTGCAAGCTCTGGCGAGAGCGTGCCCACCGGCTTCGAGTATGTGTCAGGTCAGCGGCTTCGACCGCCGGGGCCATTAAGAAGATTCGGCACCCTGTTAATTATGCGCGCGCAGGCGGCATGCTACCAGTAAGCCAATGCCGCCCGATAAATCGCTTGCAGATCCTGCTCGCTTACATCCACTGGCGCATTCTTTAGCAGCCGCTGTTGTGCGGCGGCACCCCCGGCAAGGCTCGCGACGTCCGTCTCATCGTAGCCCACCCCGGAGATTCCGTTGGGCACCCCCGTTTGCCGCATCATGCCTACAAGGTGGGACGCCAGCGCCTCGCCGGCCTCAGCCGGGGCCGCATCGCTCACATCAGCCCCGAGGCACGCCGCGGCCTCCAGGTGGCGCTTCGGGCACGCGTGGGCGGTGAAGCGAAACGCAGCGGGGGCATTCACGATCACGGACATACCATGGGGACAAATAGGCTCCTCCTGCGGGTAGCCAGCAGGACGGAAGTCGCGAATGAGGCCCGCCACCGAGTAAGACATGCCATGCGGGATGTGCACGCCCGAGTTACCGAAGGCGATGCCGGCCAGCGTGGCGGCAAACATCATACCCTCGCGCGCCTCGTGATCGTGCGCATCTTCGACCGCGCGCGCCAGGTAACGGCCGGTCCGGCGTAACGCCTCGATGCAACCGACATCGCTGTAGGGATTCGCGCCCTGACTCATGGGTCTGAGCTGCGGCTGATCGGGGTGGGCACGCCGGGTAAAGGGCAGCGCCGTGTATGATTCGAGCGCATGACTCAAGACATCGAAGCCGCTTGCGGCGACAACATTTGCCGGAAGCGTGTAAGTTACGGTGGGGTCAACCAGGCTTAGTGTGGGGCGCAGTGCACGATGCGCGATCCCGGTCTTGACCTGCCTCGATAGCAGGTCGAACACCGCGATGCCGGTGCACTCACTCCCGGTCCCCGATGTGGTGGGGCAGGCGATATGGGGCTTGAGCGGGCCCGGGACCGGCCGCGCCTCACCGATGGGGGCATTGACATAGGCCAGGAACTCGGCCGGATTGCTCGAGTACAGGTCGGCCGCCTTGCACGTGTCGATAACCGATCCGCCGCCGACGGACACGAAACCGTCAAATTTCCCCTCTGAGGCAAAGCGGGTAGCGGCCATAAAAGATTGGTCCGTGGGCTCAACGCGGACCTCATCATACAACACCACGTCAACACCGGCCGCACGCAGTGCCTGGGTCGCGACAGCGACTGGCTCAAGCTCTGTGACCGTTCGGTCCGTGAACAGCGCCACGCGCTCCAGACCGAGGTGCTGTGCATCATGCCCGATCTCCCGTAAAACCCCAGGCCCGAATCGGATCGCGGTAGGATCTACCGCAAACACGGATTCATTGCCTTCAACAAATTCGTAGTAGTGACAGCAACCCATCGTGCCCCGTGGAGCCATGATCACGCAGGTGACCTGCATATTGTCGTGTATTTGGGCGAACAAGCCTAGCCCGCTTGTGCCGATGCAGACGCAGCTAAGCCGATGCGGGACCCATGGCAAGGGGAATACGCTAGGGCAAACCGCACGGGGCCGTGGTGCAAACACCCGCCACGCTAATGCGAGACGACTGGATGGGGCGGCCCATTCCAGAATTGGCACACGCCCGCCCCGGCTGTCACGATGCGCGGACTTGGGTCGGATTTGCATTTATTGTTTTGTCGAATAAGAGTATATTAATTTCGTGCCAAGTCGCTAAAGAACAGAGGCTCTGCCTCCGACAAGAACAAGAGGCTCTGCCTCCGAGCAACGAGGCAATCTATTACATCCACAAGTGAAGGAGGGTGTTATGGGCAAGCAAGAGAAGCAAGACAAGCCAGTAAGCCGTCGGGATTTTCTGAAACAAATGGGCGTGACGGTGGGCGCCGCCGGCCTGGGCGCCGCCGGCGTCGGGACAGCAGGTTATTTGGCAGGTCCCCGCCCGGCTCAGGCCGCCATGAAACCCAAGGGAAGCATCCCTAGCAAACGAATCAAGACCGGCCATATTACGTTTCAAACAGGCCCGGCCGAAATACTGGGCGGACCGGGATTAAGAGGACACATCCTCGCGGCTGAGGAGATTAACGCCGCTGGCGGACTGCTGGGTAAGCGCCAGATCGAGACCATCACCGCCGATGAGGCGGCCGGTACCGACGCCAATGTCAAAGAGCTCCGACGCATGAAACTGTCGGAGAACATTGATCTCTTCACCGGGGTCATCTCCAGCGGTAACACCCCTGCGTTGGGGCCGGTGGCCGAGGAGCTTGGAGTGCTCACCCTGTTCAACGACGGATGCACGGACTTTCTGTTCGACAAAGCGGTTCCCAATCCGAAGTTCGTGTTTCGGGTGACCAACATTCAGTCGGCAGACGGCGTGACGGCCGCGGTTGGTGCGGCGACGGCGTGGCCGGACGTGCGTAAGATCGCCTCCATCCAGCCGGACTACAGTTACGGCCGCAACGTTCACGAGCACTTCACTCTGGCCATGCAGAGCCTGGTACCCGGGACCGAGGTTGTCGCTGAGGCCTGGCCAAAGCTGTTCACCACCGACTTCACGCCTCATATCACGAAGCTTCTCGCCGCCAAGCCGGACCTGCTGATCGTCGGTCTGTGGGGGGGAGACTATGTGGCATTCTACAAGCAGGCCCTTCGTTTAGGGCTTTTCGACAAGATGAAGGTCGCCACAACGCTGGCCTTCGGCGGGGTCCCGCACGCGATCGGCAAGGATCACCCCGAGGGCGTACTCGCCGGGGTCCACGCCAACTATCATTTCCTCTACCCGCCCGGTGATCGTTGGCCCATCAACACCGGGTTTGTTGAGCGCTATCACAAGCGCTGGAAGGAGTACCCGAGCTTCGAGTCCGACGGTGGCTACACGGCGCTCTACTTCTACAAGGCGGCGGTAGAGAAGGCCAACCAGCTGGTGGGAGGCTGGCCGGACGACGAGGCGATCATCGCCATGCTCGAGGGGATGGGATTGGATTCGCCGGCGGGATACATCTATATCCGGCCCGACAACCACCAGGGATACAAGGATACGGTGATCGGGTTGAGCAAGAACGTCCCGGAGTACCCGTTCCCGGTTTGGGATCCTAACTCCATTATGTCCATTCCCATACGCAACATCACAGCGCCGCCCGAGTGGCCAAAGCCGGGCCAGGGCCATAACGAGTCGACCGCAGCGGCTAACTGGATGAAGACTACCTGGCCCAAAGCCTGAAGTTAGCTTGCGCGTTTTCTCTCGGGGAGCGGCCGTGCGTAAGAACACGGCCGCTCCAAAGGTGCGCACGATGCGCGGCTAAAAAATACGAAGAAACCAGACACGACGTTTGTGTCTCCTTGCCGTGGACCCGCTCAATCGAGAACTATGAAACGTTTCGCCGTTGTCGCTCCGCTGTGTATCAGTATGTTGCTGGCAGCAGGACCCGCCCGCGCTGGGCACGCGGCGACGCATATCCCCTCTTTTTACCCGCACAAGATTGCGATCGAGACCATAGACCCAACTTCGGCAGCCGTTCAATTGGAAAAAAATGCGCTGCACGCCTATGTCGGCTCGGCACCGCACTTTGCGGGAGACATCCCGGAGGCCCTGAAAGCAGTCAAGTCGCTGGACGCGTTCCTAGTACTTACGTTCAACCCTGCCTCTGGAAAATTCAAGCAGGCGACGCGTCGCTGTGCCATGGTACACCACGTCCTCACTGCGCTCGCACAGCGGCCAACGGACATCATTGTGCATCCTTACCCGATCACCCCCTACCATGCGGACTATCTGCAGCACCTGGACCGGATCGAACAAGCCAAGGCGAAGGTGGGAGCTGCAGCGACGATGAACCCAGCCTTGAAATTTCGCACGAAAGGCAGCCGGGCACAGGCGCTCGTCCAATCCCGCTGGCAGTTGGACCAGGACAACTGGGATGTCAGCCTGGAGGAGGTGCCGGTGAGCCGGCTGATGTCCAGCTCGGGTGCTCCTTTGAATGGGTGGCTCGACCCCCCTTGGATGAAAGAGGGATGGTTTCACGCCTACCATTTGCTGGCGCCGGCGATCGACGATCCACAGCAAAAATGGATAGCCCGTATGTTCTATCGACGACTCACGGGAGGTGACTACGCCGACCTAAGGGAACAGCTCGACAATGAGCGGCGCCTGGTCGCAAGTCTCACAAGAAACTGCGACCGGGCAGTCATTGGCTACACGGTAAGACAGGAGTACTACAACGATAGTTTTTCGGGTGTCGAAAATATCGCATTCGACTCTCAGCTGGGGTTGAACTCACCCGTTTTCATCCGGACAGTGAAACTCAAAGACTTTCCCTGGAATGGCTGGCTTCGACTCGGGACCAAGGACAAACCTGAAACGGCCTGGAATCCCATTGCCGGTTTTACGGATCCTTGGGGGCGATTCGTTTGGTCCACTCTAGGCGATGCTGCACTGTTACCGCTGCCATATAACGACAGCTGGATCCCAAACCGGACTACTCCCGACATTGCCGGGGCAGCCCGCTCTGGAAATTTCAAAGTACCAGCCGTCGCGGTGATCCCGCAGCCTGGGACCGGCGTGCTTCAAGCCGTAGGCAGAGGAAAGGTCAGTACTGCGAAGATCATCTATCGAGTCTCGGCTTCGCTGTTCCATGACGGTACCGAATCGGAGATCACCGATTTCCTGTATCCCTATGTCTTCGCGTATCGATGGGGCGTCAAAGCCGGCAATAACGATCGTGCCTATGATCCGGCGATCGAAGCTGCCACTGTCTTGATGCGCGAGCGACTCGTGGGGGTGCGGGTGGTGCGTGTGGAACAGACAATAAAAGAGATCACCGCCGACATCAAGGTGCGCCAACAGACGCCCGTTGTCGAGGTCTACGTGAACCATGTGGCCCCAGACTCGATGCAGACAGCGGCACTGGCACCTCCATGGAGCACAGTTCCTTGGCATGTTTTGGTGCTCATGGAGGAAGCCGTGCAGCGTGGCCTTGCGGCCTTCTCGAAGGAGGAGGCCGAACGCCGAGGAGTAGGATGGCTGGATCTTGCACGGGATCGATCAATGCACGCGAGGTTGAGCAAGTTGGTCGATGGGTTTGAGCGAGACGGTTACCGTCCCGCTGTGTTAGAAGACCGTGTGAGCGCTGAAGCCGCACGTTTGCGCTGGCGTGCTCTCAAGAAGTTTTCCGAAGAGCATGGCCACTTTCTTGTGACTAACGGCCCGTATCGACTCACGAAGTGGTCAGAGAACTCGACAGTGCTCGAGGTGGTTAGGGAATTGACTTATCCTCATGGGGTCGGCAGTTTCAATCATTATGCCTATCCACCTCGGGCAATTATCACAAATTTGAAACGGGACGCTAATCGAGTTCTCGTCTATGTAGATGTCGAAAGGGTAATCCAGGAACAACGAAGTTATATAAAGCTACGGGAGCGCTTGAAGCGAGTAGCGATGCGAGGACTCTACCTGATTCGTCCCGATTCCCGTTATCTCGTGTTGGGACCTGACGGTTCCGTGGTAAAAGCCAGTACAGCAAGCATGAAAGATGATGGCCGCTTTGTCGCAGACCTCCCCCAAAGTTTGCCTCCTGGCCGGTACACGTTTCTGGTAGGCATATATCTTGACGGCAACGCCATCCGTCCGCCGGCAAGAAATTTTAGCTTTGAGGTCGCCGGATCCTGAGTTGCCGAGAAGGCCGAGTCCAGGCTTGCAGGCTTGTATATTAATACCTTATGCTTGCGACGCCCTCGTTTTCCAAGAAGTATGACAAAGGTACTGGGAGGATTTACTAAAGGTCGAAACCCATGGATATCTTCGTACTCCAGGTACTGAACTCGTTATTCTACGCTTCGGTGCTGTTCCTCCTCGCGGCGGGTCTCAGTCTCATATTCGGCGTGATGGGGATCATCAATATGGCGCACGGTAGTCTTTTTGCACTCGGCGCCTACGTAGTAGCCTGGGCTGTGGGAAGCGCAGTGGGTAGCGTGAATATCGTAGTACTTTTCCTGCTGCTGCCCGTCGGGGCAATCGCTGTCGCCGTGGCCGGCCTTGTGATTGAGCCTACGCTGCTCCGGCCCATGTACAAGCGACGGGAGGAGTATCAGCTGCTGATTACCTTCGGTCTGCTGCTGGTCCTGGAGGACGTCATCCGATTGTTATGGGGTGGGACACCTCTTTCCGCGAGCGAGCTGATCGACGACTTGGGAATCATTCCTGTCGGGGACTTCGTGTACCCGACATACAATCTGGTGGTGATCGGAATCGGCGTCATCGCCGCTGTCGGTCTCTGGGCGTTCGTGTACCGCACCAAGTTCGGTGTAATGCTGCGGGCGACTTCGCAAGATATGAGAATGGCCTCAGCTTTGGGTTTAAACGTCAGGCGCGTCTATATGCAGGCATTCGCAATCGGCTGCTTCATGGCGGGCCTCGGTGGGGCGATCGTCGTTCCGAGCCAGGCGGCGGTGCTCGGCATGGGTCTCGACTTCCTCATCCTCGCGTTTGTCGTCGTCGTGATTGGCGGTCTTGGGAGCCTGGAGGGGGCTTTGATCGGCGCACTCATCGTGAGCCTTGTGAGAACCGGAGTCATTCAGTTCTACGAGGAACTTGAACTTGCGGTGCTCTACCTCATTGCCGCTGTGGTGCTATTGATACGTCCCACCGGC
The DNA here is from genome assembly GCA_046758085.1 of Acidiferrobacterales bacterium. Classification (GTDB taxonomy): domain Bacteria; phylum Pseudomonadota; class Gammaproteobacteria; order Acidiferrobacterales; family SPGG2; genus VRUB01. Next base: position 26,918 of record JBHHZP010000010.1, on the reverse strand, counting down.
CTCTTTGGAAAACCATCATGAAGCTGGGCATCAAGCTTCAAGCGAATTCGATCGCGCGCCAATTGGTCGTTGCAGTTCCTATTACCGTTGTGCTTCTCGTGGTGCCCACTGTGGTGGGCGTCTACCAAATTCAGCTTCTCACCTATGGCCTTATATTTGCCATAGCCGCACTCGGCTTCAACCTCTTGCTGGGCTACACGGGCCTTCTATCATTCGGCCATTCCGCCTACTTCGGCCTGGGCGCATACGCGGTAGCGTTCATGGTGCGATATCTCGGCGTCTCCTCCATGGAGCTCTATATCGTGGGCGGTGTCGTGGTCACGGCGATTGTCTCGGCGCTGTTCGGCGTTGTGTGCGTTCGGCACACCCGTATTTTCTTTGCAATCTTGACGCTGGCGCTTTCCCAGGTAGTGTGGACCGTGGCATACAAGTTCTTCTGGATAACGGGCGGGACGGATGGGATCCGCGTTCCGTTCAGCAAAATGACGTTGCTCGGTGGGTTTATCGACTTTACCGGCAGTGGAACGTACGTAAAATTCGTTAACGCTTATTACTATTACGTCCTCGTTGTATTCTGCGTCTGTGTGGTCGTAATGTGGGTGATCGTCCACTCTCCCTTCGGGAAGACACTCCAGGCGATTCGCGATAACGAGACCCGGGCAAGCTTCCTCGGGGTACGAATTCGTCGATACCGCTGGCTCGCATTCCTGGTGTCCGGGATGTTCACGGGTCTGGCGGGTGTGCTCTGGGTTCCGCTGAACGGACTCACCACACCCGACATCCTGTGGTGGCCGCAGTCCGGCAAAATTGTGTTTTTCACGGTGCTTGGGGGATTTCGTAATTTTTCGGGTCCTATCGTCGGAGCGGTGGCTTATAACTATCTCGAGGCCTATGCCATCTCTGTCACGGAGTACTGGCAATTAACGCTCGGGGCCATTCTCATTGGCCTTGTTCTGTTTCTGCCCGGGGGGCTCGTGGGCACACTATCTCGCGTGGTCAAAAGGTTGACAACGAAAACAAAAGCGAAAGAGGAAGCCTTGACGTGAGCCTGTTACGGACGCAGAGCCTCAAAAAGCACTTCGGCGATACCCACGCGGTAGATGGGGTAGACTTCATCGTCTCGGAGGGAGAGTTTCTCTCTCTGGTTGGGGCCAACGGCGCGGGCAAGACTACCCTGGTCAATCTGATCAGCGCCTATCTCCAACCTGACAGCGGCCAAATTTTCTTTCAAGATCGCGACATTACGTCGTTGCCCGTGGCTGACCGAATCAAGGCTGGGATTGCCCGGAGTTTTCAGCTGGTGAACCTCTTTGACGATCTTTCTGCCTTCGATAACGTGGCTCTGGCGATTTTCTCTCGAGAAGGAAAGACCCACAACCTTTTCGCACTGGCAGACAGGGATGTTGACGTCGCGCAGGAAACGGAAGAAGTACTTCGCGAGTTCGGTCTGGATAGCAAGCGGAACACAGTGGCAGGAGACCTTGCGCAAGGAGAGCGAAAGCTTCTCGATGTCGCTGTAGCCCATGCGCTGCGCCCGAAACTATTGTTCCTTGATGAACCCACCAGCGGGGTCAGTACGCGAGACAAGGGCCAAATTATGGACATCGTTGCCTCCGTGGTGCGGGCTGGAAAGATCACGGCGGTGATCATCGAACATGATATGGATGTGGTCTTCAAATACTCGGACCGCATCGTGGTGATGCAGGAGGGGTTGATTCTCGCCGATGGCTCGCCGGAGGAAATCAAGCAAAATAGCGAAGTGGCGGCGATGTTGCTGGGTACCCCGGCTTCGACTTGACCATAACAGCGAGGTGGCTGCTGGATGCTGGAAATAAAAGAAATCAATACCTTCCGGGGGCCGGCCCATATCTTGTATAACGTCTCGTTGAGCGTGAACGAGCAAGAGGTCGTATGTCTGGTAGGAAGAAACGGCGCTGGAAAAACCACGACCATCGAGAGCATCATGGGTCTCCTTCCAGTCAGGTCCGGCCAGATCGTCTTTCACGGAGAAAACATCACCGTTTTGCCTGCGCACATGCGTGCCAGGCGCGGAATGGGGTACTCGCCGGAGGACTGCGGAATATTCCCCGAGCTTACGGTCGAGGAGAATTTCATGATCACCCGGTGGCAGTCGGCTGCGCCGGGGCGTGTTAAGGAAGCCGCCTTTACTACTGGAGATGCAGAAGAGCGGGCCTTCTCGGTATTCCCCGAAGTTCGCCAGCTTACTCACCGTGAAGGGCTGCATTTGAGCGGTGGTCAGAAAAAGATGGTGGCGATTGCCAGGGCCATGGCGCTTTCGCCCTCGCTGCTTCTATTGGATGAGGCGTTTGAAGGACTCGCCCCGGTAGTCGTCACGCGATTCATTGACGCTGTGATCAAGATCAAAGAGATGGGCATCTCGATCCTGCTGGCGGAATCGAACCTGGCCAATGCATCGCGCATCGCAGACCGGCTGTATGCGATCGATCGCGGTGAGATTATCTTTCATGGAAAGCCAGAAGAAGCCCTCGAAGACGAAAAGGTCATGAAGGCGCTTCGCGGCTGATGGCGTCGAAACAATGCAAGTGCGGCCGCTGCCCGACGACAAAGTGTCGCACAGATCTCTCGGAAAAACGCAGACACAACGGCACGCGATGATTGGCTCCAAAATACTCGCATTCGCTCCGTGAGTTCTATCGGCCAATTCGACTATATCATCGTAGGAGCAGGCTCCGCCGGTTGCCTGCTCGCCAATCGCTTGTCGGCTGACCGCACGACCCAGGTGTTGCTGCTCGAAGCGGGGGGCAAGGACAATTACTTTTGGATCCACGTCCCGATCGGGTACCTCTACACCATCGGCAATCCGCGCACCGACTGGTGCTACAAGACCGAAGCCGAACCCGGCTTGAATGCTCGCGTGCTCAACTATGCGCGCGGCAAGGTGCTGGGCGGGTGCTCCTCGATCAACGCCATGATCTATATGCGTGGCCAGAAGAGCGACTACGACCACTGGGCCGCACTCGGCAATGACGGTTGGTCTTGGGAAGAGATCCTGCCTTTCTACAAGCGCGTGGAGGACTACGCGCATGGCGCCGATGAGCTGCACGGCGCAGGCGGCGGGCTGCGGATCGAGGAACGACGTGTAAGTTGGGAGATCCTCGATGCCTGGCGCGAGGCCGCGCAGCAGTGCGGGATCCCCAAGATTGCCGAGTTCAACCGGGGAGATAACTTCGGCAACGCTTACTTCCAGATGAACCAGCGGCGCGGCGTACGCTGGAGTGCGGCCAAGGCCTTCCTGCGCCCGGCGATGAAGCGGGCGAACCTCACGGTGCTGACCGGAGCTCACGTGAAACGCGTGTGTGTCGAGACGACAGGCGACGCCAAGCGCGCCACCGGTATCGAGTTTCGCCTCACCGGTGGGACCGAGCAACGAGCGCAGGCAAGTCACGAGGTCATCCTCGCTGCCGGTGCTATCGGCTCGCCGCAGATCTTGCAGCTCTCGGGCATCGGTCCGGGCCCACTGTTGAGCCGTTTCGGTATCCCGCTCGCCCACGAGCTGCCCGGAGTAGGCGCGAACCTTCACGATCACCTCCAGATCCGCCTGGTGTACAAGGTCAAAAATGCCGTCACGCTCAACCAGCGGTCGAATAGCCTACTTGGGCGCATTGCCATGGGGCTTGAGTATGCCCTGCTCCGGACCGGTCCGCTCACGATGCCCCCGTCCCAACTCGGCGCGTTCGCCAAAAGCGACCCGTCGCAGCCGAGCGCGAACATCGAGTGGCACGTGCAGCCGCTCTCGCTCGATAAGTTCGGTGATCCGCTGCATCGCTTCCCGGCGATCACGCCGTCGGTGTGCAATCTAAGACCGACAAGCCGCGGGCACGTGCAAATCGTATCGCCCGACCCATTAGCGCAACCCTCGATCCGGCTCAATTACCTGTCGACCCCTGAGGACCAGCAGGTCGCGGTTGACTCGATGCGCTTCACGCGCCGCATCATGGCCGCAAAGGCGCTCGCGAAATACGAGCCCGAGGAGTGGAAGCCCGGTACGCAAGTTCGACGCGATGATGAGCTCCTGCAGGCGGCAGGTGATCTGGGCACCACCATCTTTCACCCCGTCGGCACCTGCAGGATGGGGCAGGACGAGCTGGCCGTCGTGGACGAGCGCCTGCGCGTACGCGGCATAACGGCCCTCAGGGTCATCGATGCCTCGGTCATGCCACGTATCACCTCGGGCAATACCAATGCGCCCACGACCATGATCGCCGAGAAGGGGGCGGAGTTCGTCCTGCAGGACCGAGCCTGAGTCTTGTGCCCGATGTTGTCAGTGGGGCTCCGTGCTCGTCGGCTTAGCAAGCCTGGGTGGTGCGCGGGGCGGATAGTAGTGGCGAGCTGGGCGCGCCAGAGCGAGGTATTTGGCTCGTCCCCGGCGCAGCAACCGGCAGCTTCATGAGCACGGCGTCTAATGGCTCCCAAAAAACTCCTTGTGCTTGTTGACCAAAGCGGCCCGGCGGCAGAAAAGCACAACAAGCCTGTACGATCAGTAATTCTCTTTGGCGCGATCGCTGCCATCTCTTTTCTTTTGCCGGTTGTGCTCCCGCCTTACCCTTTAATTATTCTGTGTTACGCACTGGTATTCGCCATCGCGTGCCTGGGGTTGAATCTGGTATTCGGGACCACCGGGCTGCTCTCGCTCGGACATGCTGCCTATTTCGGTGTGGGCGCCTACACGGGAGCGTTTCTCTATCGATTCTCCGACGTTGATTCGTTTGAAATCTATTTGCTTTCCGGCATTGTTTGTTCGAGCGTGCTCGCTGCCGTGATCGGCTTCCTCTGCGTGCGTGCCACCAAGATTCACTTTACTATCCTGACGCTGGCGTTTACGCAGCTCCTATATTCTGTTTTCATCGACGGCGCCATTTTCCGACTGTTCGGCCCATTGGGGTGGGCGCTGTACCTTGTCGGCGGCGGCAGCCTGTACCTGCCGCGCCTCACGATCCTTGGAAACGAATTTTCACCCGATCAGTTCATCCCAACTTTTTATTACCTGATCGTTGTCGCATTTGCCGGTTCGACGCTTTTGTTGTGGAGAATTAGCCGCGCACCATTCGGCAAGGCACTGAGGGCCATCCGGGACAATGAAACAAGAGCGGCCTATATTGGCATTCCGGTGCGGCGGTACCGCTGGTACGCCTTCATCCTTTCGGGCACCGTCGTGGGCCTTGCCGGCGCACTCTACGGACAGCTGACGCGACAGATTACACCACAACAGCTCGACTGGGTGTTCTCCGCAGAGCTCGTGCTCGCGACCGTACTGGGGGGCACCCGGGCATTTTTAGGCCCGGTCCTCGGAGCGTTCGCCTTTGTCGGCCTCGATGAAATCGCGGGGCATTGGACAGTCGGGCGCAATATGGTGATGGGCTTGTTGCTAATCGTTGTCGTGTTCGCCTTACCACGAGGGCTCGCAGGCGCAGCGATCAGCTTGGCCGAAAAGCTGGGGAAAACTGGAAGGTAACCGGAGACCTTGACGAGCAGATCAGCTGAAAGATGCTAGTATGGCCAATGTTATGATTCAAGGGTTCAAAGCCACCGCGGCTTCGGTGATGTCCCTCGGAGTTGGTCGATGAAAAAACTCGGACTCCTCGTGTTTTTTCTAACCGCGCTCGCAGTATCTAATGAGACTCACAGTGGCCACGAAACTCCAATCTACCCGTCGTACTATCCGCAGGAGATTCGGATAGAGTCGGTTGACCCAATGTCGGCAGCCGGCCTTCTTCGTGAAGCCAAGATTCACGCTTATATCGGTGATGAAATAGCCTTCGAAAAAGATATACCCGAATCCATCGATTTTGTTGAGTCTCTGGACTCGTATATCGTGCTTAGCTTGAATCCGGCCTCACCGTTGGCCGCGGATGAAAAATCTGCGTGCACCACCACCAGGACCATAGTCAGCGCCCTCGCCGAAGTGAAGGACCGCTTTTTCTTTCATCCCTATCCGGTAAACCCCTTTCACGCCGATTATCTGCATTACTTTGACCTCGCCGACGCGGTGAAGCAGACCTATGTACGCGGTCCCGTCGCCGCGCCATCCCTTCAACTAAAGGTCCGAGCCAAGGGAAAGATTGCAAGCGAGTTGGTTCGCGCCCGCTGGCAGAGCCAAGTGTCAGCGTGGGATGCGACGGTGGAGCAGATCGATGCGGGCGAACTCGTCGCGTCCCACATGTTCAACGTGAACGGTTGGTTTGGCCCCCCGTGGGCAAAAGCGGGCTGGTTTCACTCCTATCTGCTCCTGGCAGGGGCACTGTCCGAGCCGTCTGCGACGCGTCGCGCTAATCTGGACTTGCGGCGCCTTCAAACAGGTGATTACGACGGCATGGTCGAGAAGATCAACATAGAGCGAGAGCTGCTCTCACTGCTAACGCGTAATTGCCGACGGGTCATTATCGGATACACGGCAAAGAAGGAATATTTCAACTCTGACTACTCGGCTGGGATCGAAAACATCGCGTTCGATTCGCACGCCGGCTTCAACTCACCGATTTTCATCCGGACGGTCAAGCTCAAAGACCTGCCGTGGAACGGCTGGCTGCGGCTCGGGACTAACGCGACACCCAGCTCGGCCTGGAACCCTATGGCCGGCTTCATCGATGAAGCCGGGCGTTTGATCTGGTTTGCACTGGGCGACCCGGCCCTATTTCCAGCACCTTACAATGCAAACTGGGTTCTTAACAGGATCGGGGATGTTCAGCCCACGCTTGGAAAGTGAAAGAAACGCACAAGAGATCACATGACTGAAGTCTTGCAACCAGTCCGGGGGTACGTGTGGGTCTGTCTCTTCGGATGCGGCATCAGCAGTTTGGTCTTGGCCGGGGGGCCTAGCGAGCAGACGTTTGACCTGAGGATCGCGCAGGGGCGCGTAGCGAAAGAAATGCAGGTCCTGCGGGTCAAGCAGGGAGACCTCGTGAAGCTCAGGTGGACGACAGACGAGCCGATGGTCCTGCACCTGCACGGCTATGACATTGAGAAGAAAGTCGAGCCGGGTGCAATCACTGAGTTCGCCTTCAAGGCGTACGCCACCGGTAGGTACCCGATTAACTCTCACGGCCAGTCCCACGATGAATCCACGCTCGTATACGTAGAGGTCTATCCGCGGTAGGAACGTTCTATGCTTCGTGCCAAACCGACGATCTGGATGCGGCTGGCGATGGTCGTACCTGTGCTGCTCGGCTCCGCGGAGCCGGCCGCCGCGCATGCCTTCGGTCAGCGCTATGACTTGCCCGTACCGCTTGAGCTTTATTTGTTGGGGGCCGCGGCCGCGGTCGCCTTCTCCTTCGTCGTTATCGCCGTCTTCGTTCGAGGAGCGCCTCGGTCCCGCCCCTACCCCCGCGTAAACCTTCTCCAGTACCACGTGGGTCGACTACTCGCGCACAGGTCAACGATCTTTGTCATAGAGCTCGTCTCAGTCGGCCTGTTCGTGCTCGTAGTAGTGGCGGGGTTTCTCGGCAATCAGCATCCGTTACGGAACCTAGCCCCGGTACTGGTCTGGATCATATGGTGGGTGGGCCTGGCCTATGTTTCGGCATTTGTTGGGAACCTTTGGGCGCTGATTAACCCCTGGCGCATAACATTTGCTTGGGCGCAGGTCATTTACCGGCGCATGTTTCAAGGCCGCGAACTCTCCCTGCACTTGCCCTACCCCGAGTCACTGGGTGTGTGGCCGGCCCTCGCCTTATTGCTGACATTTTCTTGGATTGAGCTGGTATCTCGCGGGCCCGCCGTACCCGCCAATATTGCATGGCTGGTTATCGCTTATTCGGTCATTACGTGGGCCGGGATGTTCCTGCTTGGGAAGGAGCGATGGCTCAGGCACGGAGAGGTGTTCTCCATGCTCTTTGGTTTACTGGCCCGCTTTGGACCGACGGAAGTGCGGGTTTCCCGACGTAGCGTTTGCAAGACTTGCGGGCTTAACTGTCTCGACCGTGATGGCCAATGCGTGGACTGCTACCAGTGCTTCGGCCTTGCAGGGGCAAACGATCGGGAGTGGAACCTGCGACCCTATGCGGTGGGGCTCTTGCGTAACAAGATGCCCTCGCCTTCGATGATGGCTTTTGTGCTGTTGATGCTTTCCATGGTGCTCTTTGACGGTTTCCTGGCCACGCCGGGCTGGGCAAATCTGCAGGGCTTCCTCCAAGCTCATTTCTCCGGTGCCGAAGACGCAGTTCTGATGTCCATCAAGACCCTGGGCCTCATCGTCTTTTGGCTTTTGTTTCTCGGCGCCTATCTAGCGGCGTGCTGGCTCATGTCCGCGGTCAGTGGTGGGCAGCTCTCCGGCTGGGAGACTGCGCGCACCTTTGCGTTGACGCTTGTCCCCATTGCCATTGCCTATCACCTGGCACATTATCTCACCTATTTGCTTATCCAAGGGCAATACATCATACCCCTGGCTTCGGACCCGTTCGGCTATGGTTGGGACCTGCTGGGCACTGGCAGTTACCGCATAAACATTGCCGTCGTGGGGGCGCGGTTCGCTTGGTACACGGCGGTGATCACCATTGTCACGGGGCACATCGTGGCGGTCTATCTGGCTCACCACCGGGCGGTTAGCAGCTTGACCGATCGACGTACTGCACTGCGAACCCAATATCCAATGACCGCGTTGATGGTCGCGTACACTGTCATCAGCCTTTCTATCCTCGCCGAACCGATCGTCGAGGGCCCTGCGCCCGCCCCAACTGCGGCCGAGAAGGCAACGCCAGCATTCGTAAGCATTCCGGCGGACGCCGTGATCCCTGTGGCGGGTAGCGGCCGGCTAGTAGAAGTGGGGGCAAACCAATACGCAAAAGCGCAGCTGACCTACAAGTCGATGGTTTCTCATTTTCACGATGGGACCCGGATGACCGTTGCGGATGTGCTTTACGCTTATATCTTCGCCTACCGCTGGGGTGTGCGAGGTACCGGCGAGGTTGCGAGGTACGATCCTTATATCGACAAGACGACTGCGTTGATCCGGAAACGTCTCGCAGGAGTAAAGGTTAGGGGGGTGGACAGGACCTCCAAGTCGATTAGGTTCGGGGATCTCAATTTCACACGAGAGCTCGTCGTCATCGAGGTTTACCTGAACGCCACTACGGAAGATCCTCAGGACGCCGCTGCGATTGCGCCCCCCTGGAGTAGTGTTCCCTGGCATGTGACCGTCTTGATGGAGGAGGCCGTGAACCGGGGTTGGGCCGCATTCTCGCAAGGTGAGGCGGCAAACCGAGGGGTGGAATGGCTGGATCTCGTGCGGACTGATCGGATGCAAAGAAAGCTGGCCTCGCTGGTCGAAGAACTACAGCACCAGGGATACGTTCCCGATTCGTTGAGGGAACTGGTGAGTGCTCAGGAGGCGCGAGCGCGATGGACCGCACTCAAGACATTTCACCAGAAACGCGGCCACTTCCTCGTCACCAATGGCCCATATATCCTGAAAAGCTGGTCGCAGGGCGCTACCGTGCTAGAGGTCTTCAGGGACATCAGTTACCCACTGGGGGTGGGCTCCTATGACTCTTACGCAATTCCCCGCCGGGCCTATATCTCTAAGATCGAGCAGAACGACGAAGGGTTAAGAATTCTTGCAGAGGTCGAAAGGGTGGAAAGATCTCAAAGGAGCTACGGTATCGTTCGACAGCCGTTTGGGCGCGAGACCCCCGCCGCCGGAAGAGCGGATACCCTTGTTTGCCGTTATCTCGTGGTCGCCTCCAATGGCAAGGCCATGCTGAGCGGTCGTGGTCGCTTGCAACACGATGCGACGTTCGCCGTGGATCTCGAAGGAAAGCTCAAACCGGGGCGTTACACCGTCTTGATCGCTTTGTATCTCAACGGAAACACCATGAATCCGGACATCAGGCAGATATCGTATCGGGTTCGGAACAATTCTTGATTCGGCACCTTGGGTGAGAATAACTCCGAGTGGGACTACACAACGCGGATTTCACGATGAGCATGCCCCGACACAGACAGGTCGATCTAGCAGGCGCCTTGCCCGGTTGGTTGGGAGGCGTGTGGCTCCCGGCCGGCCTTCTGCTGGTACTCGTTATGGGGTCGTTCCTGGTCGGTGAGTATCCCGTTTCACCCACTGACCTGGCCACAGTAGTCTACGCACGTCTTAGCGGTGGACATCATGGCCTCCCGGGTGTTATTGAAACTGTGCTCTGGTCTCGCCTGCCGCGAGTGGTGGCGGCCGTATTTGTGGGCGCTGCCCTGGCAGCCGCTGGGGCCACCTACCAGGGTATTTTCCGCAATCCGCTGGTCTCGCCGGATATCCTTGGTGTCTCTGGGGGCGCAGGGTTTGGTGCAACACTTGGGATTTTTTTATCGCTTCCGCTGCTTGGGATTCAGCTCATGACCTTTGGGTTCGGTCTGGGCACGCTACTCGTCGTCTACCTGATCAAACAGGCAGTGCGTAGCCATGATCCGATTCTTGTACTGGTATTGGCAGGCGTGGCCATGGGTGCTTTGGCGGGTGCCTGTATTTCGCTGCTGCAGGTGCTGGCGGACCCTTATGACTACCTTCCAGCCGTTACCTTCTGGCTGTTGGGTGGTCTGGCCGCGGTCACCCTTTCCGACATCACGGCTATTGTTCCATTGATCTTGATCGGGTTGGTGCCTCTCTACCTACTGCGACGGCGCATGAATCGGGTGTCTTCAGGCACGGAGGAAACACGTGTGATTGGGGGAGATATATTAAGGATGCGCGTGATGTTCATCTGTACTGCTACGCTGATGACGGCGGCCGCCGTATCCATTAGTGGCATCGTTGGCTGGGTGGGACTGATGATCCCCCACATCGCGCGCATGCTGACAGGGCCGAGTTTCTCTCGTTTACTTCCCGTGTCCATTATGCTCGGGGCCAGTTACCTGTTGGCGGTGGACGGCCTTGCCCGCACCGCCACGGTAATCGAGATCCCGCTGGGTATCTTGACTGCCGTTTTCGGCGCGCCGTTCTTTCTTTGGCTTCTGTTCAGAACAAGGCGAGGCTGGTAGTGAGATTACCGCCCCGACCCCTTGACCGGTAATAGACACGCACCCGCACACTGTGGCAGCCTGTTTACGATGACACTGGTGCGCTTACCGGATCCCGAGAGTGCCCGGCGCTGGTGTGCGGAGCTACGCGCCGACGGCCGCTCGGTCGGTTTCGTGCCCACCATGGGCGCGCTGCACGAGGGTCACCTGACGCTGGTACGACGCGCGGTGGCCGAAAACAACGTCGTATGCGTGAGCATCTTCGTCAATCCGCTGCAGTTTAACGACCCCAAAGACCTCGCCCGTTATCCGCGTGACTTCGATGCCGACGCCAAGCAGCTCGAACGCATCGGCTGCGCCATGGTATTTACCGGCACATTGCAGCAGTTTTTTCCCGAGGTCGAACAAGCGGATCAGATCGTCACCCGCGAGCCGGGGCCTTGTGCGCAGGGCCTCGAGGGCGCCACCCGTCCGGGGCATTTCGCCGGGGTGGCAACCATTTGCGAGCGACTGTTCCGGGTCGTAGGTCCAGGTCGCGCCTACTTCGGGGAGAAGGATTTTCAGCAAAGTTTGGTAGTGAACCAACTCGCGCGCGAGCTAGGCTATCCAGAGATCGTGGTCTGCCCGACCGTACGCGAACCTTCGGGGCTTGCCTGCTCGTCACGCAATGTGTTGCTCACCGATACCGAGCGCCAACAGGCCACCTGCTTATCGAAAGCGCTGTTCGCTGCGCGACGAGCGTGGCGCAGCGGTGAGCACGATGCGAACGAGCTGCGCACAGTGATGCTGCACGAGCTCGAGCACGGCGGGGTTCAAGTGGAGTATGCCGAGCTCCGCGACCCGCACGCGTGGACGGCCGCGTCACCGAGCGGACCAATGCTGCGCGCCCAAGCGCTAGTGGCCGCGCGGGTGGGTAAGGTACGGCTGATCGACAACCTGCGCCTAGATCGCGACGATGACGTTGGGGCACAATAATTAAGAAATGAGCGCTGCCAGCGCCGCTTCGCGCCACATACGTCACATATCAAGGATCACGGTTTGCCGATCATGGATCACGGATCAGTGTTCTCCGCCCGCCCTGAAGTGGTACTGCGCACCGGAGCGAATGCCGGAAGGCCAGCGTGTGGTGATCGTCTTGAGCCTGGTAAAGAACTTCACGCCTTCAGGCCCGTGCATGTAGAGATCGCCGAACAGCGAGCGCTTCCAGCCACCGAAGCTGTGGTAGGCCACCGGCACCGGAATCGGGATATTGATACCCACCATGCCGGATTTTACCGAGCTTGCGAAATCGCGCGCGCAATCACCATCACGGGTGAAGATCGCGGCCCCGTTCCCGAGCTCGTGGCTGTTCACCAGCGCCAGTGCTTCATCGTAGTCTTTCGCCCGCACGACACTCAGCACCGGACCGAAGATCTCTTCCTTGTAAATGCGCATATCGGGGCGCACCTTGTCGAACAGGCACCCGCCGAGAAAAGCGCCGTTCTCAAAACCCTCGAGCTTGAGCCTGCGCCCGTCTACTACGAGCTCGGCACCCTCTTCTACACCTAGATCGACGTAGCTCTTCACCTTGTCGCGGTGCTCGGGCGTGACCAGCGGCCCCATCTCCGCCTCCGGGTAGGTGTACGGCCCCACCTTGAGCCCGCGCACCCGGGTTTTCAACCGTTCTACGAGTTCATCAGCGGTACGCTCACCGACGGGCACGGCAACCGAGATGGCCATACAGCGCTCGCCCGCCGAGCCGTACGCCGCACCCATAACGGCATCGATGGTCTGATCCATGTCGGCGTCCGGCATCACCACCATGTGGTTCTTCGCCCCGCAGAGCGCCTGCACACGCTTGCCGTGGGCGCAACCCGTCGTGTAGATATACTCGCCCACACCCACGGAGCCAACAAAGCTGATCGCAGCAATCTGCGGATCGGTCAGCAGTGCGTCGACCGCCTCCTTATCCCCGTTCACGATATTGAGTACGCCGCCCGGTAGACCGGCCTCGGTGGCAAGCTCGCCAAGGCGCAAGGTAACCGAAGGGTCCTTCTCGGAGGGCTTAAGCACGAAGGTGTTGCCGCAGGCAATGGCAATCGGGAACATCCACATCGGCACCATGGCTGGAAAGTTGAAAGGGGTGATGCCGCCGCACACCCCCAGCGGCTGGCGCAGCGAGTAGCTATCCACGGCTCGGGCCACGCCCTCGTTGAATTCGCCCTTGAGCAGCTGCGGGATGCCGCAGGCGAATTCGACTATCTCGACACCGCGCGTGACCGACCCCTTGGCGTCAGCCAGGGTCTTGCCATGTTCCGCCGAGAGCAGCGCCGCCAGCTCATCAAGATCGCGGCGCAGGAGGTCGCGGAAGCGAAACAACACCTGCGCACGCTGCGCGGGGGGCGTGGCGGCCCAGCCAGGTAAGGCTTTCGCGGCCGCCTGGATAGCTCGCTTCGTCTCCTCCGCGCTGGCAAAGGGTACGCGCGCACTGACCGCACCGGTTGCCGGGTTCAGGACGTCGCCGAAGCGTCCGCTGGCGCCCTCCACTTTTTGCCCACCTATGTAGTGATGCAGTGTATTGACTACTTTAACGTCCATTGCTTCACCTCCACGGAAGAATTACTGCGTGGCCGCGCGGCCCACCGGACATCTCTGACCGCGCCTGATACGGCGCAAATCTACACCTTGCCCTTCCACGGCACGAACGCGCGCTCGAGATAACGCATGAGCAGGTCAAAAACGTAAGCGATAGCACCGATGACTACAATGCCGAGGATAGTCACATCGGTCACGAGGAAATCCGACGCCTGCTGGATCATGGCGCCAAGCCCCTGCTGTGCCGCTACCAGCTCGGCCGCCACCAATGTGGTCCAACCGAAGCCGATGCCGATGCGCATGCCGGTCAGGATTTCCGGCATCGCGCCCTTCAATATCACATGCCAAATCACCTGCATCCGGGTCGCACCCATAGAGTAAGCGGCATGGATTTGCTCGATCGACACGGAGCGCACACCGGCACGGGCGTTGAGCACCATCGGCGCGAAAATGGCGAGGTAGATGACCATGATCTTGTTCAGCTCGCCGATCCCGAGCCAGATCACCATGAGCGGCAGATAGGCCAGCGGTGGAATCGGCCGATAAAATTCGATGGGCGGATCGAAGACCCCGCGCGCGACCCGGTTCACGCCCATCAAGATCCCGATCGGGATAGCGGTGACACAGGAAAAGAAAAATGCCCCGAATACCCGCACGAGGCTGGCCCAGGTGTGCTGCCAGAGCGTGCCGCCGCCGAATCCTTCGGTGGAAACCTCGACAAACCGCGCCAGGATGGCGCCCGGCGATGGCAGAAACAGCGGATCGATCCACCCGCCTCGGGTGACGAGATACCACAGCGCGAGCAACGCCACTGAGGTAACAACACTTATGGCCACGCTGCGCCCCTGCCCCGGCGCGCCATAGGAGTCACCGGCCTTGGCGGGGCCTTTCGCAAACATGCCGCCTAACGCAACCGCCCATTTACCGTAGAGCTGACCGTATGTTTTATCAGCCATGGTGCCCTCCCGCAGCCTTCTCGTCGCCATATATGATCCCCAGTACGACCTCGCGCATCTCTATGAAATCCGAATTCGACTTCACCGCCCGCGCATCGCGTGACTTGAAAAACCGCTGCTGGAAGTCGAGGTCATACGAATGGGTGATGCGGCCGGGCCGCGGTGACATCACGATCAGCCGCGTGGCCATGAACAGCGCCTCTTCCACGCTATGTGTGATAAAGAAAAGCATCTTGCCGGTCTCGCGCCATACGTCGAGAATTAGCTCTTGCAAGGTCTCACGTGTGAGCGCATCCAGCGCCCCCAAGGGCTCGTCCATCAGCAACATCGCCGGGTCGCTGGTCAATGCTCGCGCCATGCCAACCCGTTGTTGCATACCCCCCGACAACTGGTAGATAGAGTGTTTGTGAAAATCCTCCAATCCAACCAGCGCCAGGTTTTTCGCAGCGATGCTACGCCGCTTTGGCTTTGAGACACCCTGTAGCTTCAGGCCGAACTCCACGTTCTCCATAACATTTAACCAGGGTAGCAAGGCATGCTTCTGGAATACGACACCGCGATCCGCACCCGGCCCGCTGATTTCGCGATTGTCCAACAGAACGTGGCCTCGGGTGGGGGAGATGAATCCAGCCATCAGATTCAGCAGCGTGGTCTTGCCGCAGCCCGAAGCGCCAAGGGCCACTACGAAATCACGGTCGTTGATGGTGAGATCAATGTTCTCCAGGGCATGCACTTCTTCCCCGGGACGCTGTCCCGGGTAGACTACCGTCACCTCGTCAACCTGCAAGGTACTCATTACGCACCCCTCTTGTTTTTCACACAGACAAAGAAAGAGGCCCGATCCGGTCTAGCAGGATGCTGAAAAAGGCCTTCCATGGCTTTTCAGCTCGCAAAGCAAAAAGTACGATTTTTGCTTTGCGCCATCTTTCCAACACTAGAGTGTTCAAAAGATGTACGGTGCATCCTCGCACCGCTCCAGCAGGCTGAAAACAGTTTTTCAGCCTGCTGGACGGATCGGGCCCCATCCACGGGGTGCTACTGCATCTTCATCGCTTCTTTGACGTACTCGTCGGTCACGAACTTGCCGTAATTCGACTGCAGCGAGGGAATCTTCTTCTCGTTTTTCAGGAACTGCGAGGTGAACATGAGCGCGCGTGCGGCACCGCCGTCCTTGCCGCCGCCCAGCCACGCTCTCGATGCCTGCTGCTTCAGGTTCGGAAATCCGTAAAGCGCCAGCACGCCCGGTACGTCTTTCGGATTTCCGCCTACCATCTTCACGATCTTCTTGACCATAGGCGAGTCGGGGGTCCAGGCCATCGGGTTGCTGCGATAGGCCTCGTCGGCCTTAGCGATGACACCGATAAACTTCGCCATAAAATCCTTGTTCTGCTCGGCCCATTTGCTGTTCACCACCATGCCGTCAAACGTGCACTTGCCCCACTGGCACAGCTGCCCGGAGGTAATCAACACCTTGCCCGATTCCTTGATGCGACCAAGCGCCGGGTCCCAGACGAAGGCAGCATCGATATCGCCGCGCGACCAGGCCGCAGCGATCTGGTTCGGCTGCATGTTCAGGATCGTGACCTCTTTAGGGTCAATTCCGAACTGTTCCAACGCAAACAGCAGATGGAAATGCGTCGTGGATACGAACGGCACGCCGATCTTCTTGCCTTTCAGATCTTGCGGAGCAGCGATTCCGGATCCGTTACGTACCACGAACGCCTCGGCTGAGGCGATATCCTCGACGATCCAGAACAGTTTCATGTCGATCCCCCGGCTGACACCGGCGGCGATCGGGCTCGATCCGGCCAGGGCAATCTGGACATCACCGGACGCCATCGCATTGATGACCTTGGAGCCGGAGTTGAACTTGCGCCAGTCGATCTTGTAGCCGGTCGCCTTCTCGAACTTGCCATCTGCGATCGCCACCTTCCACGGGTTATAGATCAGCTGGTACCCGATGGTGACCTCTTTCGCGGCCAGGCTCGTGCCAATACCGGTAACCACCAGCACCAGCGGCAAAACGAGGAAACACCCAATAGATTTCACGAGATTTTTCATGTAACGCCTCCTTAACAGTGGTTTAAATGTTATGAGTGTGCTGCCAGCACATCTTATTATTATTAATCGATCGGCCAACCATTACAGTCACCTGCGTGCTGTCGCGACATTGTGGCCCCAGCTTTTCCAACACCCCTGTAGACGCCCGCGGATATCAGGACGAGCTCGCTTTCCTGATCTCCGTGGTCTGTGCGGGATAACTCTTCAGGATCTCGCGCAGCATGCCGCACATCTCGTCAATATGACTTTTCTCGGCGACCAACGGGGGTGCGAGGATGCCAGAATCTCCCGTCATCTTGATGTGAAGCCCGGCCTCGAACAACCGTTTCTGCACCTCATAGCCGCGTGCGCCGGGGGTACCCGCGGGTGCCACGTCGAAGCCGGCGATCATGCCGTAACCGCGTATGTCCGTGATCACGGGCAGATCGCTCAAGGCAAACACCGATTCGAGATAATAGTCCGACATCTGCGCCGCGCGCTCAAACAGGCCCTCCTTCTCATAGATGTCCAGCACCGCCAGGCCGGCCGCACAAGCGGCCGGATGCGCCGAGTAGGTGTAGCCATGAAACAGCTCGATCGAGCGCTCCGGGGCCACGCCACAGATCGTGTCGTAGATCTCATTGCTCACCGCGACCGCGCCCATCGGTTGCGCGCCGTTCGTCAGGGCCTTGGCCATGGTTATCATGTCGGGCGTGACACCAAAGCTCTGCGCGCCGAACGCCTTGCCGGTGCGCCCGAATCCGCATATCACCTCATCGAACACGAGCAGAATACCGTTCGCATCACAGATCTCGCGCAGGCGTTCGAGATACCCCTTCGGCGGCACCAGGATACCGGTCGAACCTGCGATGGGCTCGACGAAACATGCGGCGATCGTATCCGCGCCATAGAGCGCCACCAGGCGCTGCAAATCCTCCGCCAGCTCGGCCCCGGCCTCGGGCTGCCCCTTGGTGAACCGGTTTTGCGGTAACCAGGTGTGTCGCAAATGTGCGACCCCGGTGAGCCCGACCCCAAACGCCTCCCGGTTCTTCACCAGACCGCTCAAAGACGTGCCACCGATATTTACGCCATGGTAGGCGCGCTCGCGCGAGACGAAGCGCATGCGCTGCCCCTCTCCGCGCGCGCGGTGATAGGCCAGCGCGATCTTGAGTGCCGAGTCGACGGCCTCGGAGCCAGAGTTCCCGAAAAAGATGTAGTCCAGGCTACCCGGCGTTAATGCCGCAATCTTTCGTGCGAGCTCGAATGATTTAGGGTGGCCGCCCTGAAACGGGGCACAGTAGTCCAGCTCCGTCAGTTGTTGTGCCACCGCATCGGCGATCTGGCGTCGCCCGTGCCCGAGGGCACAGCAGAACAGACCCGAAGAACCATCCAGGATCTTCTTACCCTCGTGGTTTTCATAGTGGACACCCTCGGCGCGCACAAACAATCTGGGGTGGGCCTTGAAATCCCGGTTCGCGGTGAACGGCATCCAGTGGTGTTCCAGCATATTCGCATCGAGTTTCATCTTGGCATCCCTCGGTATTCTCAACTTGACCCACGCCGCGATTACAATAGACTCGATCCACCCCGGCCGAATAGAGCCAGTTACGATAAGCGGATTAGACCAATCTATGCGGGATCCACTGCTTTATCTCTCGCCCACAAGCACCGCGGGCCTGCAAGCCCAGATCCGGGAAATGCTGGTGTCGGCGATTCTGGACGGGCACATTCCTGGCGGCGACGCCCTCCCGTCCTGCCGCAGGCTCGCGACCCAGCTCGGGGTGGCCCGCAATACGGTGGTGATAGCTTATCAGCAGCTTGTGGATGAGGGCTACCTGATTGCACGCGAGCGCAGCGGTTACTACGTCAACCAGGACATCCTTGCCGGCCGGGTCGCTAAGAGCCGTCCGGTCAAGGACACCGCTACTGCCGCACCGGATTGGGCCCGCTGTTTGAAGCTCCGTCCATCGTTGCAGCGCAACATCGTCAAACCGCGCGATTGGCAGAAGTACCCCTATCCGTTCATCTACGGGCAGTTCGACGCGGCCTTGTTCCCGATTGCCGATTGGCGCGAATGCGCGCGCGAGGCGCTCAGCGTCACGGCGATCCGCGACTGGGCACGCGACCGCGTGGACAGCGACGATCCGCTCCTGATCGAGCAGCTTCATACGCGCGTGCTGCCTCGGCGCGGTGTGTGGGCCAGGCCGGAGGAAATCCTCGTCACGGTCGGCGCGCAGCAAGCACTCTACCTACTGGCGAGCCTGCTGATAGACGACCACAGTACTGTCGGCATCGAAGATCCCGGCTATCCCGATGCGCGCAACATCTTCGATATCAGGACCTCACGGGTCGTCGGGCTCCCTGTGGACGAGCTCGGCCTGATGATTGGCCCGGACCTTGACGGCTGTGACTGTATTTACGTCACGCCCAGTCATCAATTCCCGACTACGGTGACAATGCCGCTTGCGCGTCGCCACGAGCTTCTAAGGCGTGCTGCAGATTGCGACTTCGTGATTATCGAGGACGATTACGAGAATGAGACCAATTTTGTCGGAGATCCCACGCCAGCGCTAAAGAGCCTGAACGAGAATGACCGTGTCATCTACGTCGGCAGCCTGTCGAAGACGCTCGCCCCGGGCTTGCGGTTGGGCTATATGGTCGGGCCGGTAGCGCTCATTCGCGAAGCGCGAGCCCTGCGCCGGTTGATGCTGCGCCACCCGCCGACCAACAATCAGCGTGCGGTGGCCCTGTTTCTGGCCCGCGGTCACCACGATTCGCTGGTGCGCCGGTTGAGCCACGCTTTCAGAGACCGCTGGCAGGCGATGGGTGATGCATTGACCCGCTATTTGCCTGACTCGGCGCGCGTGCCGAGCTTCGGTGGCACCTCCTATTGGGTAAACGGGCCCGCGGGGTTGGACGCGAAACTGCTGGAGCGTAAGGCGCGCGAGCAGGGCATCTTGATCGAAGCCGGTGATGTGCATTTTCTGTCGGACCAACCGCCGCTCAATTACTTTCGGCTGGGCTTCTCATCGATCCAGGTGGACCGGATCGAACCGGGCATCCGCAAGTTGGCCGACTTGATTCAGCAGTCGATGGCATAGCAGCGGTGCATTCCGGGCGCAGAGCCGCGACCCTGCGCACTTACGCCAGCGCCATGTCTGATGTGACTGGCACAGGCGAAATATCCGCACTGGCCCTACACGGCTGGCGACACGGATCCTAGATTATGCGGCCCACAGAGCGCGCCATAGCGCTGCCGTCAAACGGCTGAAACGCACTGGGAGAGATGACATGTTGATCGGCGTTCCGAAGGAAGTAAAAGTTCACGAGTATCGTGTCGGCTTGGTGCCCGCCAGCGTGCGCGAAGCCGTCGGCCACGGCCACAGCGTCATTGTGGAACACGACGCCGGCAGGGGGATCGGTGTGAGCGATGCGCAATATGAAGCCGCCGGTGCGACCATCGCGCCGTCGGCGGAAGAGGTATTCGCGCAGGCGGAAATGATCGTCAAGGTCAAGGAACCGCAAGCGCAGGAACGCCGGCGCCTGCGCGCGGGCCAGATACTGTTTACCTACCTTCACCTGGCGCCGGACCCCGAGCAGACCGAGGATCTGCTCAAGAGCGGCGCGACTTGCATCGCCTATGAAACGGTGACGTCGCCGAGCGGCGGGCTGCCGCTGCTTGCACCGATGTCGGAGGTCGCCGGGCGCATGTCGGTCCAAGCCGGCGCCTATTGTTTGGAAGAACCGCATGGCGGCCTGGGTATTTTGCTCGGCGGCGTTCCCGGGGTCGACCCCGCGCGGGTGGTCGTGCTCGGTGGGGGTGTGGTAGGTACTCACGCCATTCACATTGCCCTGGGGATGGGTGCCGACGTGTGGGTGCTCGACCGCTCAACCGATGTCCTCAAGGCACTGTGGCGTCAGTTCGGTCGCCCGCTCAACACGGTCTTCTCCACCAGTGACGCGGTCGAGCGCCATGTGCTGATGGCCGATCTGGTAATCGGTGCCGTCCTCATTCCCGGTGCGGCAGCACCGAAGCTGGTATCGGCAGAGCTGATCAAGCGCATGAAGCCTGGATCGGTGGTGGTGGACGTGGCCATCGACCAGGGTGGATGCTTCGAGACCTCCTGCCCGACCACACACGCCGAGCCCACCTATGCGGTGGACGATGTGATTCATTACTGTGTCGCCAACATGCCGGGCGGTGTACCGCGCACATCGACGTTCGCGCTGAATAATGCCACCTTGCCTTACGTGCTGACGTTGGCGGACAAGGGGTACAAGCAGGCGCTGCAGGATGACCCCCATCTACGCGCGGGACTTAATGTCCATAAAGGCGAGATCACCTGCAAGGGCGTCGCCCAGGCACTCGGCTACGAGTACCGTGATCCGCAGGATGCCTTGAGGGCCTGAGTTGCGAGACGTCGACATACTATGCGCCGGCAATCGAATTTGTTCAAACGAGATTGTCTCAATCTACTTTTTATTTTGATCGAGGACTGTAGCTATGGCACGCATGACTCCGAGTGAAGCGTTCGTAGAGACCCTGGCCGCGCACGGCGTAACCGATGTGTTCGGGATCGTGGGCTCCGCCTATATGGATGCGCTCGATATCTTACCGGCTGCCGGGATCCGTTTTATTCCGACCGTGCATGAGCAGGGCGCGGCCCACATGGCCGATGGCTATGCGCGCGTCAGCGGCCGGCACGGAGTTTGTATCGCGCAGAACGGGCCCGGTATCACCAATTTCGTTACTGCCATCGCCGCCGCCTACTGGGCACATACCCCGGTGGTCGCGATCACGCCGGAAACGGGCTCCACCACCATCGGCCTTGGAGGCTTCCAGGAAACCGAGCAGCTGCCGATTTTCTCCAAGATTACAAAGTACCAGGGGCACGTGAACGGGGCGGGCCGCATCGCCGAGTTCTCCGCCCGTTGCTTCGACATGGCCATGGCCGAGCGCGGGCCGGCGCAACTCAACATACCGCGGGACTTTTTCTACGGTGAGATCGACGTGGATATCCCGCAACCGCGTAACCTCGAGCTCGGCGCCGGCGGCGAGCACAGTCTCGATGAGGCGGCGCAACTGCTTGGGCGCACCAGATTCCCGGTTATCGTTTCCGGGGGTGGCGTCGTCATGGCGGGCGCGGTGGAACAGTGTGTGGCACTGGCGGAGCACCTCGGCGCCCCGGTGGTCAACAGTTACCTGCACAACGACTCCTTCCCCGCCAAGCATCCGCTGTGGTGCGGCCCGCTGGGTTACCAGGGATCCAAAGCGGGCATGAAGCTCATTGCCCAGGCCGATGTGGTGCTGGCGCTCGGCACGCGTCTAGGACCCTTCGGCACGTTACCGCAGCACGGGCTCGATTACTGGCCGAAGGATGCGAAGATTATCCAGGTGGACTCGGACCATAAGATGCTGGGTCTGGTGAAAAAAATCTCCGTCGGTATCTGTGGCGATGCCAAAGCCGCCGCCGCGGCAATTCTCGATCGCGTGCGTAGTCAGGAACTTGTCTGCCATAAGAACAAGGACGAGCGCCTGGCTGAAATCAAGCGCCAAAAAGACGCCTGGGAGTCGGAGCTAAACGCCTGGATCGAGGAGGGCGACGAGTGGAGCCAGCAGGTCAGCAAAGAGGACAGCGGCCTGCTGCATCCGCGCCAGGTGCTGAGAGAGCTGGAGCGGGCTATGCCCGACGACGCTATGGTATCCACCGATATCGGCAATATCTGCTCGGTCGCCAACAGCTATCTGCGCTTCAGCAAGCCCAACAGCTTCTTTGCCGCGATGAGCTTCGGGAATTGCGGCTACGCCTTTCCGACCATTGTCGGCGCGAAGGTCGCTGCCTCCGATCGGCCCGCGATCGCCTACGTGGGCGATGGTGCCTGGGCCATGAGCATGGGCGAGATCCTGACCTGTGTGCGTGAAAACATTCCGGTGATCCCCGTGGTGTTCAACAACCGGCAGTGGGGCGCGGAAAAGAAAAACCAGGTGGACTTCTATGCCAGGCGCTTCGAGGGCGTCAATTTGGAGAATCCGAGCTTTGCCCAGATCGCGATCGCGATGGGTGCGCAGGGCGTCACCGTCGACAAGTTGGAGGACGTGGGGCCGGCGTTGGAGAAGGCCTGCGAAGATGAGAGAGCAGGCAAAACCACCATAATCGAGGTTATGTGTACGCGCGAGCTGGGCGATCCGTTTCGCCGCGACGCACTGAAAAAGCCCGTGCGGCTGCTGGACAAGTACAAGGCCTACACCGTTAGCTAGTACCGCGCGCGATTCCGCTTCGCGGGCCCTGCCCTTCGCTGGTGGCGGAGTCCGGTGCCCCTGGTTGTACGCAGGCATATGTATGCGTGTTTCAACCCCGGATCCGTCGCTAGTGTGCGGCACTATCAGCTCTCAGGCCGGAGGTCAATCAGGGCGTGGACATTATCGAAAAATTCATCGCCAGGGCGAAACGCCGAAGCGGGCGTCTCGTGCTTCCCGAAGGTCGCGAGGAACGGATGCTGCAGGCGGCCCGCCGCTTGCAAGACGCTAGCGTCGCCGAGGTCATTGTACTCGGCAGCCCAGAGGAAGTGACGCGTACTGCTGCCCGCGCGGGCGTCGCCCTTGACGGAATCCGCACTATCGATCCGGATCATAGCGACCGGCTCGAGACCTTTGCCGAGCGCTACCTCGCGGTGCGACCGGGCGCCAACATCAAGGTCGCACAGCGGCTCATGCGAAAGCCGCTGTTCTACGCCGGCATGATGGTGAAGACCGGGCATGCCGACGCCATGATCGCCGGTGTATCGAGCCCCAGCGCTCGTGTTATCGAGGCGGGCCTCATGACCGTCGGTCTCGCACCGGATATCAGTACCCCGTCGAGCTTCTTTCTGATGATCGTTCCCAAACTCGATGGGCGGCTAGACAAGTCCTTCATTTATGCCGACTGTGCGGTGAATGTTGAGCCCGGCCCGCAGGAGTTGGCCGACATCGCACTGGCTTCAGCCGTTAGCTATACCCGGCTCTTTCGCGAGGAGCCGCGCGTCGCCCTGCTGTCGTTTTCTACCAAGGGCAGTGCACGCCATGCACGGGTGGAAAAAGTCACACGCGCCCTGCAAATCGCCAAGGAGCGCGCACCCGGTCTTGCCATTGACGGCGAACTCCAAGTCGACAGCGCGTTGGTCGCACAAGTGGCCGCGCAGAAGGTCAAGGATGATAGCGCGGTGGCCGGCCGGGCCAACGTGCTGATTTTCCCCAACCTCGACGCCGGAAACATCGCCTATAAGCTCACCCAGTACATGGCGGGTGCGCAGGCAATCGGTCCGGTGTTACAAGGTTTTGCCAGACCGATCAGTGACCTTTCACGCGGGGCAAGCGTAGAAGATATCATCGCCACCGCCGCCATCGTCCTGGCCCAGGCCTAGAAAAACCTCCAACGCCAAGACGCTAAGACGCAAAGGATCAGTGAATACTAAAACAAAGTAACACAGAATAATTTAGATGAAACTTCCAACTCTCGTTTAACACAAAAACCAGAAAACGGCGGAAAAACATCGAGCTTGTTATATATGAAATTGCTTTGCGACTTTGCGCCTCTGCGTTTAGTAGTCGTGAATTTTATCTATTTTCGATCCGCACGTACTCCCGCGCGGGGGGGCCATTATACAGGGTCAGTGGACGGATCAGAATGTTGTTTTCGAGTTGCTCCATGACTTGCACGGTCCAACCGGGCACGCGCCCGGCGGCGAAAATCGGCACAAACAGGTCTTCGGGAATACCGAGCAAGAAATAAACAACGCCCGCGTAGAAGTCCACATTGACGTTAACTCCGTGGCGCGCATACGGCTTCATCGCCTCGACCAGGGCCTGCAAGATTTCGTACCACTGCGGCTGCCCCATCTCACGCGAGAGCCGTTCGACACCGTCGCGCATGTGACGGGCGCGCGGATCCTCGGCACGGTAAACGCGATGACCGAAGCCCATTACCGGCTCGCGGTTCTTGCGCTTGTGCTTGACATACTCGGCAGCATTCGCGGCCTCACCGACCTCCTGTGCCATGCGCATGACGTTCTCCGCCGCACCGCCATGCGCGGGTCCGGAGAGCGCCGCAATCGCGGCACTGAGGGCCGCGTGCAGGCTTGCATCGGTACTGGTGACGACCCGTGCCGTAAAAGACGAGGCGTTCGAACCATGCTCGGCGTGCAATACCATGTCCATGTCCATCAGCCTGGCAGCATCGTTGCTCGGCAATTCGCCCTTGAGCATAAAAAGAAAATTTGCCGCATGACTGAGCTCCGGGATCGGTGCGACTGGCCTTCGCCCGTTGCGAATGTGATGATGCGCGGTGATAATCATGGGCACCTGCGAACCCAAACGTATGCCTTTGCGAAGCGTCGCGCCCAGCGAGTTGTCAGCAGCCTCCGGATCAAATGCACCGAGCGCGGAAACCGCTGTGCGCAAGGCATCCATCGGATGTGCATCCTTGATGGCGCGAATGATGTCGACCACCGCTTCCGGCAGTGTGCGACCTGCCTTGAGCTCCGCGTCGAAGGTATCGAGCTCCACCTGCGTGGGCAGCTCGCCCTTCAGGAGCAGGTAGCACGTCTCTTCGAATGTCGAGTGCTGCGCCAGATCGTGGATCGAGTATCCCCGGTAGCGCAGCTCACCGGCGCGGCCGTCGATAAAAGTGGTGGCCGAGCGATCGAAGTAAACGCCCTGTAAGCCACGGTGGATAGCGGCGTCGCTGCCGTCATCGCTCATAATGCACTGCCTCGATATCGGCGTTCGTACGGAGAATCGAGAAACGCGAATCATTTTGGCAGTAAAGCGCAAGGCGTACAAGCGCACTAATGGCAATGTTTTCGGCGGTGCTAGGCGCGGGCACAAGACCGTGGCATTCTTAGGGCCCATTCAGAGAAACTCGAACACATGCTGGTCTTAGTCATCAACTGCGGGAGCTCCTCGCTCAAGTTTCAGCTCATCGACACAGCCACCCGTGTCCGTAGAGCGTCAGGAAATATCGAGCGTATCGGTGCCGTGTCGTCTATTGCCACAATCCAGACTGGGAACGATAAGAAACAACGCCAGGGGTTAACCACCCGTGATCACGGGGAAGCGATGAGGTTTGTGCTCGAATACCTGCTTGATAAAAAAGGCGCCGTCATCAACGAGGTCACTGATATCGAAGCAGTCGGGCACCGCATTGTCCACGGCGGCGAGCGCTTTACCGAGTCGGTGCTAATCGATGATGATGTCATCGATGCCATCTCTGATGCATTCGATCTGGCGCCGCTGCATAACCCGGCTAATCTGAAAGGCGTGGAGGCCGCGCGCAAAGCATTACCTGACGTGCCCCAAATCGCTGTTTTTGATACCGCTTTTCATCAAACCCTTCCCAAGCAAGCCTACTTGTATGCACTCCCCGCCCGCTTGTATCGACGCCACAAGATTCGCCGCTACGGTTTCCACGGACCCAGTCACTACTTTGTCAGTCGCCGTCTGTACGAGTGCGCGGGGCTCCCGAAGGCGAACTCGCGCGTAATCACATGCCACCTGGGTAACGGTGCTTCCATGGCCGCCATCCACGATGGCGAGTCGATAGATACCTCCATGGGCCTGACACCGCTGGCGGGTCTGGTCATGGGCACACGCAGCGGCGACATTGATCCTTCGATTGTGTTCGAAATTGTAGAGAAGGAAGAAATCTCGCTCAACGAAGCGCACGCACTGCTTAACCGACACAGCGGGCTGTTGGGCATGAGCGGCTACGCCTCCGACATGCGCGACATATTGCAGGAGGCCGGCGCGGGCGATGTGCGTTGCCGCGAGGCCATCGAGGTTTTCTGTTATCGTACGCGGTCCTATCTCGGCCAATACATGGCCGTGCTAAACGGCTGTGACGCGATTGCGTTCACCGCCGGTATCGGCGAAAACAGCCCCGTAATACGCACCCGGATCTGCAGCAATCTCCAACGCCTTGGCATTGAGCTCGACGAGAACCGCAATAGGCAGGCGGTAGGCAAGGAAATGCTTATCTCGGCCAATCACAGCGCCGTTCAGGTGTGGGTCATCCCCACGGACGAGGAGCTGATCATAGCGATCGACGCCATGAAGATCGCAAAATCAGTAGCGGGCAGCCAGTAGCGAGGAAAACTACAACGATGGAAGCTCTTACCCAGATCCAGAAGAAAGTATAGTCAGTCGCTGCTGTCCCACAACCACCCAATGCATGGATCGCGCCTTGGTTTCCGAGACACGCCGTGGATACATCCGTGTAGGCTCGGCGCCAGCATCCCTGCTGGCGACGGTCTCGGAAACAAAGGCGTGATCCATGTCCCTCGAGCGCAGCCCATTCCTAAGGCATCTCGGTCTTGGTGTGTTTAAGCGTTTCG
>JBHHZP010000009.1:0-42282 GCA_046758085.1 Acidiferrobacterales bacterium | reverse complement strand
AGGGACGTAATATAAAAGTAAATCAGGCAAAACCACGCCGCGAGCGCTCACAGCGTAAACCCAGACATTGACTCCGGAAGACGGGTTCGACGGAAAAATCGGAATCAACTCGTTCCTGCGCTTGTTGCCTTTCGACGACGCCCGGTCGTTAAAGCACGAGGAGCATAAGCAATGAACAAGAGTTACTACGGTGATGTATGTGAGACGTTTCCGCTTCCAGGAAGGCCCAGGGCTTGTAGAGAAGAAATATGGCTTATCTGTATCTAGCTGTCGCCATCATTGCGGAAGTCATCGCCACGAGTGCCTTGAAGGCGTCGGAGGAATTCACGAAGTTTGTACCGAGCGCGCTCGTCATCATTGGCTACGGAGTGACCTTTTATTGCCTGACGCTGGTGCTCAGAAATATCCCGGTCGGGATCGCCTACGCGGTATGGGCAGGCATGGGTATCGTCTTGATAGCGATGGTGGGGGCAGTCCTTTTCAGGCAGATTCCGGATATCCCTGCCGTCCTGGGTATGACATTAATTATATCCGGTGTGGTTGTGATCAATGTATTTTCCAAGACCGTAAGCCACTAGCAGGATGCTGAAAAAGTCCGTCCTTGGCCTTTCTCAGCTCGCAGAGCAAAAAAGCGCGGTTTTTGCTCTGCGCCATCTTTCAAGCACTTACGTGCCCGAAAGATGTGCGGTGCCTCCGTGCACCACGCTAGCAGGCCGCTGAAAATAGTTTTTCAACGGCCTGCTAGGAATTCCAACAACAGCTCGCGGCGACATCGGCTATTTGCCGTTAGCCCGGCCCGCTTCACCCGCCTGATCGCGCTGCGCACGCGCCAACGCTGCGTCGTGACAATCGCCCTGGGGGGTCAACTCCACTGACGCAATGTGTTCGCCCGGTATCTGGGTGCGCCTCGGCCTCGTGTCTGGAATCACAAAATATACAATAAATCAGTATGTTAGGAATACATCCGCAGTGGGGTGAGGCTGGCATGGCCTGTGCACCCAAGCGCCTTGTGACGGAACAATAGCGGGGCCCCGTGGTGGGACGAGCGGTGCAGCAAACAGTCAGGTACGTTTTCTTAGTTCTCGCTTTATTTTTTACATCAGTGCTCAGCGTTGCGGCCAACGCCGCGCTTTACGTGTACCAGGCGCCGAACGGATCGTGGATGTACAGCGATCATGCCGTACGCGGTAGTGAGTACAAGCTGGTACGCAAGACGGCGGATCTGCGAGGTGTGGCGACCGCGGCCCGGGCGGGCAACGCGGCGTACCGTGGCGATCCGTCTTCGTACGATCGCTTGATTCGAAAGATGGCACGTGCCTACGGGGTGGATGCGGCCCTGATCAAGGCGGTGATGCACGCGGAATCAGCGTTCAATCCGTATGCCACGTCGCGCAAGGGCGCATCGGGGCTTATGCAGCTGATGCCGACGACGGCTACACGTTACGGTGCGCGGGATATCTATGATCCGGTCCAGAACGTACGAGCGGCTGTTAAATACCTAAAGGATCTTATCGAACGCTACAACAACAAGACCCTTCTAGTGCTCGCTGCGTATAACGCCGGTGAAACCGCAGTTGCGCAATACAAGGGAGTACCGCCCTACCAGGAAACGCGACGCTATATCAAAAAGGTTCTCAGGTTCAAACGCCACTACGCGGTAAAGTTCTGACGGCACCGCATTTTGAAAGTATCATGCCTTGCGTGCATCGCTTCACGCAAATATAATACCTCAGGACGGCTGTGTGCGCGGTGATAATGATCCGCTTATCAACCCGTGACGTATGGTCAACATGTTATTTTCTTGTCATCTGCAACAATAGCTCATTCATCCTGTGGACGAATCCGGCGGGATCATCGAGCTGTCCGCCCTCGGCCAACAACGCCTGATCGAAGAGCAGGTGTGCCCATTCGCTGAATCGCTTGTCATCGGCATCCACCATAATATGTCCTATAATGGCATGCGCGGGATTGACCTCCAGGATCGGCTGACTGGTCGGAACCTCCTGACCCACTGACCTGAGAATTCGTTCCAGATTGGTGCTCATGGCCTGGCTGTCTGAGACCAGACAGGTCGCGGACGTGGTGAGTCGGTGGGAAATGCGTACGTCCTTAACCTTGTCGCCGAGCGCCTTTCTCGTTCTCTCGATGAAGTCTTTGTGCTTGGCGGTGGCTTCTTCGCGCTGCGCCTTGTCTTCTTGGGTCTCAAGCTTACCCAGATCGAGCGCCCCCTGGGTAACCGATTGCAAAGGTTTCTTTTCAAACTCGAGAAGATGCATGACGAGCCACTCGTCGATGCGATCGGACAGCAGCAGTACTTCGATGCCCTTCTGGTGGAAGATCTCGAGATGGGCGCTGTTTTTGGCAGCTGTAAAACTCTCGGCTGTGAGGTAATAGATCTTCTCCTGACCTTCTTTCATGCGCCCGACATAATCTGCCAGCGAAACGTCTTGTTTCTCCTCGTCCGCGTGGGTCGAGGCAAAACGCAAAAGTCGCGCGATTTGCTCGCGATTGGCCGTATCCTCGATTACACCCTCCTTCAGAACCTTGCCGAACTGCTGCCAGAAAGTGGCATACTTGTCGGGCTCTTTCTTGCTTAGGTCTTCAAGCAGCCCGAGTACTTTTTTGACCGAGGCGGCGCGAATGGTATCGATGGTTTTGCTCTGCTGGAGGATTTCACGTGAAATATTCAACGGCAGATCGCTCGAATCGATGACGCCGCGCACGAACCGCAGGTAATTCGGCATCAGTTGCTCGGCATCGTCCATGATGAAGATGCGCCGCACATACAACTTGATGCCGCGGCGGCGGTCGCGATCCCAGATATCAAAGGGCGCGCGCACGGGGAGATAGAGCAGCGAGATATACTCCAGCTTACCCTCTACCCGGTTGTGCACGTAGGCGAGCGGCGGCTCGAAATCGTGAGCGACGTGCTTGTAGAATTCCTCGTACTCTTCCTTTTTGATCTCTTTTTTCGGGCGTGCCCACAGTGCCGAGGCGCGATTAACAGTCTCCTCCTTGTCATTGTCTTCCGCCTTCATGAGGATTGGGAGGCTGATGTGGTCGGAGAACTTGTGGATGATCGAGCGCAGGCGGTAGCCATCCAGATACTCGTCCTCGCCCTTGCGCAGATGGAGGATGATATCCGTACCGCGCCCTGATTTCTTGAGCGTTTCTAGCGTGTACGTGCCCTGGCCGTCCGATTCCCAGCGCACCCCGTGCTCCGGGCCGAGACCGGCGCGGCGGGAGATGAGCGTTACCTTGTCGGCGACGACGAACCCCGAGTAGAAACCTACCCCGAACTTTCCGATCAGCTTCGCATCTTTTGCTTGATTGCCCGTCAACGCCTTGAGAAACTCCTGCGTCCCGGACTTGGCAATGGTACCGATATGTTCGACGACTTCGCTGCGCGACATGCCGATGCCATTGTCCGACACAGTGACCGTGCGGGCCTTTTTGTCATACGCCACGTGGATCTTGAGGCCGGTGTCGCCTTCGTAGAGCGCGTCATCGGACAGTGCCTCGAAGCGCAACTTATCGGCCGCGTCCGAGGCATTTGAGATCAACTCGCGCAGAAAAATGTCCTTGTTGCTGTAGAGCGAGTGGATAACGATATCAAGCAGTTGCTTGACTTCTGTCTGAAAGCCGAGGGTTTCTTTGTGTGCTTTAACGCTCATCGGGCTAACGGGCTCCTTAGTCAGTGGCTACTGTCCAATTACGTATTACTAATGCCTGCCGTGGCCGGATTCAAGGGGGGCGATGATGACACCGGTACCGGCATCCCCGGGAGCTGGTCGCTCACAGAGGTGCGGCACGCAACGATAATGCCGCCTTTATCTTGTCGGCCCCGATGGCGGCCGCGAGCGCCAGCTCCCGGTGCTTCTGTGGGCTCGGTCGATGGGACGAGACCCGTATACCGCTACTCGCGCAGGCGCTCCCCGCCGGAATATTTCCAATAAAATCCGGTGCGTTACCCGACGTTGCCACCGACGATGATGGCTGAAGATCCGGGCAAGCTCGCGCATTTGCACCAGCACAGCGGTACGATCCGGTGCTGAAACCAGCCTTTGGCCGGCTTTTCCTGGTACGGGCGGCCTCATTTTCGCATCGAGCATCGCGTTGCACCCGCGGGGCCCGGTATAATGGACATCGTCGCCCGCGCAGCATTGTTCTTCGGGCTGGTGACGACGCTCGTCAACCACGCGCGAGCACCAGAAGCCCAGCCGCCGTTCGAGCCGGCACGTGCCAACTTTTTTGCTGCCGCATAAGGACGGCCTAGACGCGCAGATTACCTGGCTGCAAGGCAAGCAAGAGCGGCTTCGCTCATTGTTGGGGGATCGCCTGTTGCTCGCGGTCTGGGCCCAGGGTTATGAAAACAGGGATGAGGGATATTGGCTATTCAGTGGTATCTGAATGTGATGAAACAAGGCCTGCGCAGTGAACGTCACGGTGCGATCTGGAAACGAGGGTATGTGGCTGAGTAGAGAAAAAGATATGCGTACAACGCTCGCCGCCTATGGCGAGAATCTGCCGGGCGGTGCACCCGTGCGCGAGCGGGAAATCTGAATGTTACATGTCGTCGACACGCTTCCAGCTGGACTATTAGAGCTCGATGTGCCGCGTTTGTACGAGGTGCTTGCAGGCCCGACGTTGATCCACCTTACCGGCCGGCGGCCGGAACCTCTTTTTGTATCCGTGCTTCTGCACGGCAATGAGGACACGGGCTGGTTAGCCGTTCGCGCACTGCTGCGCAAGTACCGGGGGCAGGCGCTGCCGCGCGCGCTGTCAGTGTTCATCGGCAACGTCATGGCGGCTCGTTATCGTGAGCGTTTTCTGCCGGGGCAGCCGGATTACAATCGCATCTGGGAAGGTGGTGCTGCAGTAGAGGGCTTGCCGGAGCACAAGATGGTGCAGCAAGTCATGGACGATATACGCGCCCGCGGAGTCTTCGCGAGCGTGGACATTCATAATACCACCGGCATCAACCCGCATTACGCAAGCATCAAGCGCACCGATCATCGCTTTTTGCATCTGGCGACACTCTTTGGCCGCACTGTGGTGTATTTTCTCAAACCGAACGGGGTGCAGGTGGCAGCGTTCTCAAAGCTTTGTCCGGCGGTGACAATCGAGTGCGGCCAACCAGGCCAATCGCGTGGCGTCGAGCATGCGCTCGAGTATGTGGATGCATGTCTGCACCTCTCGGCGATACCCGATCACCCGGTATCGCCGCATGATATAGACCTGTTTCACAGTGTCGCGATTGTCAAGGTCCCTGCGAATATAAGCTTCGGTTTTGGAGATGATAACCTGGATGTTAGACTCGTCGACGACCTGGATACGTTGAACTTTCGCGAGCTCCCTGTCGATACAACGCTTGGTTGGGTTCGCCCTGGCAGTCATGCGAGTCTCGATGTGCATGATGAGTGTGGTCAGAATGTGACAGAGCGCTTCCTGAATCTCGAGAACAGTGAAATCCGCACGGCGGCCCCCGTCATTCCGGCCATGCTGACACTGAGCGCACAGGCCATTCGACAGGACTGCCTGTGCTATCTCATGGAGCGCTATAAAGAGTTCTATGACGCTCAGGCCGGCGCGAACGTGAGCGCAACGATGGACTCGCCATGCGCCGAACAGGCAATGGAATGATCCTGATCCGCAGGATGCGGGAAGGGGCTCATCGCAACCGTAAGGGGCGTTGCCAGGAGCGATATGGTCATCACGAAAGGGGAGGGTACAGCGGCTTTGGCCCCTCGCGACCCATTTAGTTTGGCGCGCTGGCGTCGTGCCGTGTCCGAGTTATATGTTCCAGTGCGCGCCGTGTCGGTTGACGGACAAGCCCAGGCGGCGGAGGAATTCCGCAAGGCCCGCGATACGTTGTTCGCGACCCACCCGGACAGCCCCATTCCCCCGGTGCGACGCTCCCAGTTCAGCGCCTTGAGCTACTATCCGTTTGACCTAACCTATCGCGTGCTAGGCGAAATTCAACGAGACGTCGAGGAGAAATCATTCGAGGTTGCGCTCGCGGTAGAGGGTGCCCTGCGTTATACGCGTGTCGGTCGAGTTGATTTTGCACTGGCTGATAGGAGGGCGGCACTGAGTATTTTCTGGATCGAGGGGTATGGCGGAGGGCTTTTCTTGCCGTTCGGGGATTCGACGAATGGGGACGGGACGTATGGCGGGGGGCGCTACTTATACGACACGATCAAAGGCGCCGACCTGGGCGTGGTTGGCGATAAGATCGTCCTGGACTTTAATTATGCCTACAATCCGTCCTGTGCCTACGATTTTGGCTGGTCCTGCCCGCTAACCCCACCGGAAAATCGGCTTCCTTTCGCGGTGGCCGCGGGGGAATTGAAATTCGATCATTGAATTCGAGGTCAGATTACTTAATTGAATGGATATCTCTGCAAACGATACCGACAGTCGCGAGCTCTATAAGATCCTGATAGGCGCAATCTTGCCGAGACCGATTGCCTGGGTGTCTTCGATGGACCCCGCGGGCAACCTCAATCTGGCACCGTTTTCTTTCTTCACGGTTGCCAGTGTGCGGCCCCCGATACTGTGTTTTTCGCCGCTGCGAAGGGCTGATGCGACCGAGAAGGACACGCTGATGAATATCCGGGCGACACGCGAGTTCGTAATCAATATCGTCAGTGAGAATCTGGCCGCGCAGATGAATCAGACCAGCGGGAGCTATGGCAGTGATGTCAATGAGTTCGACGTTGCCCAGCTTCCGCAGCGAGCTTCCCGCTGTGTCAAGCCGCCGCGCGTGGCCGATTCACTCGTAAATTTCGAGTGCGCCCTGCGTGACATCATTTCTCTTGGCACGGAACCGCTGGCGGGTAATCTGATACTGGGGGAAGTGCTCAGCATTCATGTGAGCAAGCGTGTGTATCAGGATGGGCGTATCGATACGGCTGCGCTTGCACCGGTTGGCCGGCTCGCCGGCAACGGCTACGCGACGGTTAAGGATCGATTTGAGATGGTTCGCCCGGACTGATGACTGACATGGTGCGGGGAATCAAACAGTCGCGATGACAAACTCGTTGCCTACCAGAGCGCCCCAGCGTCAATTTTCGAACTCGGAAGTTGCACGAACTCACATCAGAGAGAGCAAAGATCGCAGAGAAAGAAAAAATTAACAGGCGGCTGAAAAACTGTTCTCAGCAGCCTGTTAGAGCGGTGCAAGGATACGCCGCACAACTTTCAAACACGCAAGTTTTTGAAAGATGGAGCAAAACAAAAATCGCACCCTTTGCTTTGCGAACTGAAAAAGGATATGTAAAGGCTTTTTCAAAATCCTGCTTGACACGGACGGGTCACACCCAAGCAGGGGTACAAACAGTTACAGCGAATCCGCTTCGACGGCGGAAACAAAACTGTTTGCAATCAAATTCCTCTGCGTCCTCCGTGGTGAAATGTTCGAGCTAATCAGCCCGGTTCCAAGCCGTTGCCCACGGCTTTGCGCACGCGCTCGCGCTCTTCTCGCTGCTGTAACGCCCACATGTGCGCGTAGACGCCATCGCGTGCGAGCAGCTCGGTATGCGTACCGCGCTCGATGATGGTGCCTTGCTCTATGACGAGCACCTGATCGGCATCCATGACAGTGGACAGTCGATGGGCGATCACCAGCGTCGTGTGATTGGCGGCAACCTCTCGCAGCTGTGCCTGAATCGCTTGCTCGGTTTTGGAATCCAGCGCGGATGTGGCCTCATCAAAGACGAGAATACGTGGATTTTTCAGGATGGTTCGGGCAATGGCGACGCGCTGTTTCTCGCCACCGGAGAGCTTGAGTCCACGTTCACCGACGGTCGTCTCGTAACCCCGCGGCAGCGATTCGATAAAGTCGTGGATTTGCGCGTGCCGGGCGGCCCGGAGAACCTCTTTGCGAGAGGCGTCCGGATTTCCGTAGGCGATGTTGTAGTAGATCGTATCGTTGAACAAGACCGTGTCTTGGGGAACGATGCCAATAGCGGCACGCAAGCTCGCCTGTGTTACGTCACGGATGTCCTGGCCATCGATGAGGATGCGACCTGTGGTCGTATCGTAAAACCGGAAAATTAAACGTGCCAGGGTGGATTTTCCGGCGCCGCTGTGTCCCACCACTGCGACCTTATGATTTGCCGGGATCTCGAAATCAACATCGAACAGGATCTGACGATCTGGTTCATAGGCGAAATCCACGTGCTCGAAGCGGGTGTGCCCTCGTTGCACAAGCAGGCCCTTGGCGTCCGGCTTGTCGTCGACTTCTGGGGGCATTTGCAGCAGGCCGAACATCTTTTCCATGTCCGCCAGGGCGTGGCGTATCTCGCGGTACACCGTTCCAAGAAAGCGCATCGGCATATAGAGCTGTATTAAAAAGGCATTGACCATGACCAGATCACCCAGCGTCAGGGCGCCCTGGACAACCCCATTGCTTGCCAGCACCATGAGAATCGTGACACCGACGGCGATGATCGCACCCTGGCCCGTGTTCAGCGCTGCCAGCGACGTCTGTGTGCGAATCGCCGCGTTCTCCCACGACTTGAGATTTGTATCATAGCGCCTGGCCTCATAGTCTTCGTTGTTGAAGTACTTTACAGTCTCATAGTTCAGCAGGCTGTCGATTGCCGAGGTGTTCGCTTTCGAGTCCATTTCGTTCATGGCGCGGCGAAACTTCATGCGCCACTCGGTAACGAGGAAGGTGAAAAAAATGTAGGCGACGAGTGTGCCGAAAGTGATCAGGGCAAACGAGGCATCGAACTTGGCGAGCAAGATGCCTACGACGAGCCCGATCTCCAGAAGTGTGGGCAGGATGTTGAACACGGCAAAGGTAAGCATAAAACGGATACCGGCCGTACCGCGTTCAATATCACGTGATATTCCGCCGGTTTGGCGGTCGAGGTGAAACCGCAAAGCAAGGCTGTGCAGATGACGAAAAACCTTTAGCGCGACACGGCGGATAGAGCGTTGCATCACTTTGGCGAATACGACGTCGCGCAGTTCGCCAAAAAGTGAGTTTGCCAGGCGCAACGCGCCGTAGGCCATCAGCAGAAAAAGCGGGACGGCAAGCAGGGCTCTCGGTTTGTCGAGCGCATCGACAATGTCCTTCAGCACCAGCGGGACGGCGACACTGGCGAGCTTGGCCGTGCCCAGGAATGAGAGCGCTAGCAGCACGCGACCGCGAAACTCCCAAAGGTACGGCCACAGGGTCGCAATGGCCGCCCAGGGATTCTCGCTACGCGGAGGTTGGCCGTATTGACTTGGGCGCACGGGTGATGGTATCGCGACTCCGAAGCAGTGGTGTCATTGTACCCGAGCTCATGCTCGAGCCTAAAGCCGAGAGCTACCCGGCTACTGGAACACTATTCACAGTAGCCGCGTAGAGCGGTGTGTGGAGGCATCTTTCAATCCCACGCGCCGGTCATATCAGCTCGTGCGCCTGCGTGGTGAGCTGGCCTAGCGCGGCGGCGGCCAGGCCCCGAGGTCATCCGTGTCGGAGGATAGCGTGGTTTCGTTGCCAAACTTGTACTCAGGCTGGTTGTCGGCCTGCTGGAAGTAGTTTCCTTGCAAGTAATCCAGCTCGTAGCTGTACAGCAGTGATAGCGTTTCCTCATCCTCAACGCACTTGCCGATGGTTTTCCGGTCCAGGAGCTTGGCGATCTGCACGATGGTCTTAAGCACCATCTGCTTGATATTGTCCTGTGCGCAGTCGCGTACTACCCCACCGTCGATTTTTAGAAACTCGATGGGTAGATCGCGCAGTTTGCCCAGCGCAGCAAGGCGCCCACCAAAATTATCAAGCGAAAGGCGACAGCCCAGCTTGTGAACGGCACGTATGAACTCCCGGATTGACTCATCGCCCTTATCGATAAGAGATTCGTCGATTTCCAGGATAAGATGTCGCCCTTCGAGCTTGCTCTCTTGCAAAACCTGGTGTATGAGCGGAACTAATGCCGCATTTTCCGGCGCGTGCACCGAGAGGTTAACAAAAAAACAAGCCTTTTGTCCTTCGCTGTGCAAGTCCGCGAGCCCGCTCGTGGCATTTCGCACGACCCACTCGTCAATGGCGTTGATCTGGCCGGACTCCTCCGCGATGGGCATGAACTCGGCGGCGGAGATCAGATCGTCGCCACTGCCAGGCAACCGCACCAGGACCTCGTAGTACTCAGATGGGTCACCGATGAGGTTGATAACAGGCTGGTAGACAAGTCGGAAATTATCGTCGTCTAATGCCCGCTGAATGCGTTGGCGCCACGCGGCTAGGCGTCGATACTCAGGGTCCTTGGCCGCCTCGGTCGTGGATTGGCCCGCCGCCGGCCCCGAGGCAGGTTTTTGCTGCTTCTTGACCTGTTCGCAGGCGCTATAGGCAAGCGACAATATCTTCTCCACGCTTTCCACCGTTTCATTCATCATGACCAGGCCAAGTGTGAGATGAGCAGCGTTGGGGTTTCCGACGACCACGGAAGCCGCATCGCGCACGCAGATGGTCAACGTGTCAGCAACAAGCTGTACGGCGTCCGGGTCATCTTCTTCCAACAATACGGCAAACTCGTCACCGCCAAATCGGGACAGCACAGCGTTGCTGTTGACTTTATTTTTGAACAGTTTTCCGATCTCGCGTAACAACCGGTCGCCCATCGAGCTGCCAAACTCGTTATTGATTTCTTTGAGCCCATCAAGCTCGAGGTACAATAGCGCACTGTTCTTGCCGCCGCGTTTGACTTGCTCGATCGCCCTGGCAATTTCACGCACGAAATAATCCCGTTTGTAGGCGCCCGTTAACCGATCCCGCTCTTGATCGTCCTCCGGATTCTCCTTAACGGGAATTTCCGCGACGCTGAGTGTCTCGGGTCGAGCGCTATGGCCAGCTTGGGATTTATTCTCAGCTAGTCTTGACATATCGCTGACCACGATCTGGCTACATTTCTCCCCGCCGATACTTACCGTCGACATGCTGACCTCGATGGGAAATTGTGAGCCATCCTTCCTGGTGGCCGTAAAAGTCTGGGGCTCGTTGACATCGTTGTCCTTCTTGCCCGCCTTGCGAAAGTACTCCTTGAATCTGTGGTGGTCGGATTTGTCAATCAAATCCAGCACCGGTATACCTTCGAGCTCTTCGAGGTTCTCATAGCCAAATAGTTGCAAGTACGCCTTGTTTGCGTCGACATGCATGCCATCGTGACTATAAGAGATAGCCTCGAGAGAGCCATCAATCATGACCTGATGTTTATTTTCGATCTCGCGTAGACGTTCATTGGTCTTTTGGTAATCCCGGCGCTCCTCGATGATGGACAACTCGCGTTCGATGACGGGTACCAGGCGCGCCAGGTCGCTTTTAAGGATCACGTCGCGGGCGCCCGCGCGCATGACCTTCGCGAGATCGTTGTCGTCGATACTCTTTGTTAATACGATAAAAGGCAGCTCCTGACGGGACTGCTTTAACGTGTCCAGGGCGAGAATGGCGCCGAAATGCGGAAGGTTGTACTCCGAAAGGACGACGTCCCAGTTTCCTTTGGCCAAAGCTGCTTGCATACCGGCCATGTCCTGTACGCGCTGCGTTTTCAGCATATAACCATTCTTACGCAAGGTATTGGCCGGAAGGTCGGCGTCATCCGGCGAGGCATCGACGATCAATAAGCGCAGGATTTTCTTGTCCAACGGAGCAGTCTCGGTCTCAAGAATAGTTTAGGTCAAAATTGCCGGTCCGGGTACCTGGCACGGGGCGGACGGTATCATAACGGGCCGCTGATCGAAAAGCGCGGCGTGCGGCGTTTTCACGCACGTGGAAACACCACCAGATGGTCAGCCTCCACCCGAACGCCTACCGTTGCGCCCACGGGGTGATCAGCATGGCTCGGGAACAACGATAGCACATGTCCGCCGGTTGGCAGTTGCAGGGTATAGAGGATTTCCGCTCCCTTGAAGGCCTTCTGAGTTATCTTTCCACGAAGGGGGCTGTCCGGATCCGGCACGATGTCGTCCGGTCGAAACAACACTTCGATCGGTGCGTCCTTACCCCATGGGTAGGCACGGTTACCTTTACACATGCCGATCTCGGTGTGGACTGTGTCCGGTGCGACCAAGGTGCCGTTGAGAAATACCCCTTGTCCGATGAAATCGGCAACAAAGCGACAAGCGGGCTCGTGATAGAGGTTATAAGGCGTATCCCACTGTAACAGATGGCCTTCATGCATGACTCCTACCTTGTCTCCCAGCGCAAAGGCTTCGTTTTGGTCATGTGTCACCAGCACCGCAGTAATGCCCTGCTGTTTCAATATATCCCGAACCTCACCGCTCAAGCGCTCGCGAAATTCAACGTCGAGATTGGAAAATGGTTCGTCCATGAGAATCAGGTCAGGCTTAGGCGCCAGTGCCCGTGCCAGTGCCACCCGCTGTTGCTGCCCCCCGGAGAGCTCGTGCGGATAGCGCCGGTCCAAACCGTCCAACCCGACGGTATCCAGCAGCTCGGCGATCACGGCGTGCTTTTCGGTTTGTGATATTGCGCGCAGCCCGAAGCCTACGTTTTCGGCCACATTGAGATGCGGGAACAAGGCGTAGTCTTGAAATACCATACCCAGGTGCCGCTGTTCCGGCGGGAGTGTAAACCCGGGGCGC
Source organism: Acidiferrobacterales bacterium (assembly GCA_046758085.1). Lineage (GTDB taxonomy): Bacteria > Pseudomonadota > Gammaproteobacteria > Acidiferrobacterales > SPGG2 > VRUB01. Next base: position 29,688 of record JBHHZP010000009.1, on the reverse strand, counting down.
GAGACCTGGCGCCCCTTGAGCAAGATCTCGCCCTGGCTCAATGTGTGGAAGCCCGCAATGGCACGTAAAACCGTCGTCTTACCGCACCCGCTTGGGCCGAGCAGGCAGACCAGGCTACCGGGGGTCACGTGCATCCCAAGCCCGCGTACGGCCAGGTGGCCGTTATAGCGACAGTCGATGTCGATGAGAGTAAGCAGCTCGCTCAACACATGCTCCCGAAGGAATCCGGATCGATAATAGCAAATCTCATTCAGCGAAGCTGTCACGGCAAGACGCCGATCGTACGATCTGTAGCGAAGATTGGCACGTCAACGGGAAGTGCGATCGACCCAGGACCAGGCCGGCTAGCGCCCGGGAGGGCAACCGTGGGGCCGTGGCGATCCCTCCCGCGGTGTCAACGCTTAACCCCGAGCAACAGCTCAAGCAGCGCTTTCTGCGAATGGAGACGATTTTCGGCCTCGTCCCAGACAACGCTTTGGGGGCCGTCAATAACCTCGGCGGCTACTTCGCAGCCACGGTAAGCGGGCAGGCAATGCATGAATAAGGCGTCGGGATTTGCCAGTGCCATTAGCCGCTTGTCGACCAGGAACCCCGCGAAGTCACGCTCGCGCTTGGCCTTTTCGTTCTCATGCCCCATGCTTGCCCACGTATCTGTAACCACGACGTCCGCACCTTGAGCGGCTTCCTCGGGCGTATGCGTCAACGTGATGTGGCCGGCAAAGGATTCGAGCGCGTCTGCGTTGGGTTCGTATCCTTTCGGCACCGCGATATTCAATCGGAAGTCAAGCAGACCCGCCGCCTTTATCCAGGAGTAGCACACATTGTTGCCGTCCCCGATCCAGGCGATTGTCTTTCCCCTGATTTCGCCGCGTTGCTCCAGGTAGGTCTGCATGTCTGCCAGCAATTGGCACGGGTGGCTCAAGTCACTGAGGGCATTAATAACTGGAACACGGGAGTGTGCGGCAAACGTTTCCAGCGTGGCGTGTGAGTGCGTGCGAATCACGATCGCATCGACCATCCGGGATAACACGCGCGCCGTGTCCTCGATCGGCTCACCTCGTCCCAAGTGCGTGTCCCGCGGGGACAGAAACACACTGCGGCCGCCCAGCTGAGCCATGCCGGCCTCGAATGAAACACGCGTGCGCGTCGACGATTTCTCAAAAATCAATGCAAGGGTCTTGTTGCGCAGGGGCTCGTAAGATTCCGCGCAGTGAACCATGGCCTTTAATACAATGGCGCGCTCCAGCAGCTGCTTGAGCTCCGCGGAGCTCAAGTCTGTCAGTGTGCGGAAATGCCGCGGCTTCATGCGCGTTGTCCGAACCTCTGAGCGGCGTGCACGACGGTATCGACGATCTGATCGGCTTGCTGCTCGTCGATGATCAGGGGCGGCAGCAGGCGAATGACCGAACCGGCGGTCACGTTAATGAGCACGCCGTGATCCAACGCCGCGCGCACGAGCTCCCCGCACGGCCGGTCGAGCTCAACCGCCAGCATGAGACCCCGACCGCGTATGCCCTTCACCCAGGACAGGTCAGAAAGCCCTTTCTTGAGCCCGGTGAGCATGCGCTCGCCGAGCTCGGCAGCCCGTGCGGCCAGCGCCTCCGCCTCCATGGTTTCAATTACTGCCAGCCCGACACGGCACGCCAGTGGGTTTCCGCCGAAGGTAGAGCCGTGATTTCCGGGTTGGAACACTTTCGCCGCAGCCCCACGGGCGAGGCAGGCCCCGATGGGCACGCCGTTTCCAAGCGCCTTTGCGAGCGTCATCACGTCGGGTTTGATATTTTCGTGCTGATAGGCGAACCATTTTCCGGTTCGGCACATCCCGGTCTGAATCTCATCCAGCATCAACAGCCACCCGCACTCGTCGCAGAGCTTGCGCAGGCCGCTCAAGTACTCCGACGGAGGAAAAACGATGCCGCCTTCACCAAGGATCGGCTCGACCAGAACGCCGACAACGTCACTGCTGTTGCGAGCCACCTGCTCGACGGCACCCAGATCGCCGTAGGGGACTCGGCGAAACCCCTGAACGAGAGGTTCGAACCCGGCCTGGACCTTGCGGCTGCCCGTAGCCGAGAGGGTCGCCAGCGTCCGGCCGTGGAAGCTGCCTTCCATGACGATAATGGACGGGTGGCGGATGTCACGTTGCCTGGCGTACAAACGCGCCAGCTTAATGGCTGCCTCGTTGGCCTCGGCGCCGGAGTTGCAAAAAAACGCTCCGTCCATGCCCGATATCTCGCACAAACGCCCGCCGAGTTCGTGTTGCAGCGCAATTTGATACAGGTTGGATGTGTGCACGAGCGTTGCCGCCTGCTCGCAAAGCGCGCGAGTGACTGCCGGATGACAATGACCCAATCCGCACACGGCGATGCCGCCCACGGCATCGAGATAGCGTTGTCCGCGTTTTTCCCACAGCCAGGCGCCTTCACCACGCGAGAAGGTAACCGGCAGCCGGTCGTACGCATTGATCAAGTGACTGCTGTGCACCATAAAAACTAAAGCGCCCTGCACGCAGGGCGCTGTGATCTACCCGGAAAGAACAAAATTCTAGACCCTAATCATGCTGGTGCCAAGACCATGGTGCGCAAATGCAAAGGCCCGGTTGCACACCGGGCCCGTTGCGTTAATACGCGAACTCGTCTATCCGTATATGGCAAACTGGTGCGCGGCCGTGCCCGTGATCATAAAGAAAAGCATCGGGATCGACAGCATTGTGTTGGTACGCGAGGCGAGCAAGGCGACACGCGCTGCTTTCGCCTTTTCTTCATCACTTGCTTCGATCAGCCCCAACACCTTTTTCTGGTTCGGCCAGATCAGCACCCATACGTTAAATAGCATAATCGTTCCGAGCCACGCACCGATACCGATATACGCGGCTGATCCCTGGAGCAGGAAAGCATTTAGAAAGCCGATACCACCGCGACCCAGGTAGAACGAACCCGTAAGCCAGGTCGCCAGCGCCGCCCAGCGGAACCACAGCAACGCGAGTGGCGCGATGTGCTTGGTAATACCGGTGGCCGTCCCGTCTGCCTTTGCCTTGGCGAGAGCGGGTGCCTGTACGAAGTTGAAGTAATACAACAGACCGATCCACGTAATACCCGCGAGAATATGCAACCACCGGGCTAGAACAAGCTCCATAGTTATTTCCCCCTCAAGCTAGATGTGGTTACGATCCACCCTTGGAGATGTGTGTGGCTAGGCAACCCCGCCCAGCGGCAGGAATGCCTTGGCAAAGACATACAGCACCAGTGTCAGGACCAGACCCGAGATGATCGTGCCCCATATGGAATCGAGTGGATTTTTCATCGTTCATTCCTCTTGTATGATGAAAGCTCGAATTGTTGACTGGTTTGCTCAGGCATTTAGCCTAAGGCAGAATTACATGGATTGCAAGAGAAGTTTGGGCGGGGGCCACGCAGCTCGTCCTGGCCGTGGCCCGCGCGCGTACATCCCACGCCGCGTGAAAAAATCGCTCCGGAGACATTAGTTCGTCAGGCAAAGCGCGCCTCCCTGGGGCACCGGATTGGTGGCCACCCCGCTGCCAACGGCGACATCGCAGGGGCAATATGTCAATCTTCGATTGTGGCTGTCGGTGAGCGCATCGACGTGAGGCTGCACGGCTTCATGGCGCCGTTAGGGGAGAGGGCCCCAAACTGGATGCTGGCGTCATCGCACCATATGTTCTTATAATTCTCGTGACTTGGAACACTATACGCGAGCTTGCTTACATGTCAGAGGTCAGAAAAATCGTACTTGCTTATTCGGGGGGGCTGGATACGTCGGTGATCCTGAAGTGGCTGCAAGAGAACTACGCTGCCGAGGTCGTCACGTTCACCGCCGACATCGGGCAAGGCGAGGAAGTAAAAGTCGCGCGGGAAAAGGCACAGCGATTCACCGTTCGTGAGATCTATATAGAAGATCTGCAAGAGATGTTTGCGCGCGATTTCGTTTTTCCTATGTTCCGTGCGAACGCGATTTACGAAGGGGAGTACCTGCTGGGAACGGCGATCGCACGCCCGCTTATTGCACAACGACTGGTCGAGATCGCGGATGAAACCGGTGCCGACGCTATTGCCCACGGGGCTACGGGTAAGGGCAATGATCAGGTCCGTTTCGAGCTAACTGCGTACGCATTGAATCCGAACATCCGCGTCATTGCACCGTGGCGCGAATGGGATCTCAGCTCGCGCGAACGGCTTCTCGCTTACGCCCAAAAACATGGGATTCCGGTGGAGAAGAAACGCGGAACCGAGTCTCCCTACTCGATGGACGCAAACTTGTTGCACATATCCTACGAAGGCGGTGTGCTCGAGGATCCCTGGACCGAGCCGGATGAAGATATGTGGTCGCGCACGGTGGCCCCTGAGCAGGCGCCGGATCAGCCGCTTTACCTGCAATTGACCTTTGAACGGGGAGACGCCGTTGCCCTTGACGGGCAACGATTGGGCCCAGCGCAGCTTCTGGGCGCACTCAATGAGTTGGGCGGGCACCATGGCGTCGGGCGTATCGACATCGTCGAAAATCGCTACGTGGGAATGAAGTCACGAGGTTGTTACGAGACCCCCGGTGGCACCATTCTGCTCAAGGCGCATCGAGCCATTGAATCCATTACCCTGGATCGGGAAGTAGCGCATTTAAAAGATGAGCTCATGCCCCGCTATGCCAGCCTGATCTACAACGGTTACTGGTGGAGCCCCGAGCGCCGGATGTTGCAGACCGCGATCGACACGTCGCAGACGTCCGTGAATGGCGAGGTGCGCTTGAAGCTCTATAAGGGCAACGTTACCGTCACGGGCCGACGCTCCGACACGGACAGCCTGTTTGACGCCGAGGTGGTTACCTTTGAAGACGATGCGGGAGCCTACAATCAGCTTGATGCCGAAGGCTTTATCAAGCTCAACGCTCTGCGACTGCGGATAGCAGCCGGAAAACGGCAGATACAAGATACAAGGTCGAAGTTACAAGGAAAAGATTAATCCGGTAGCTGATAGCGAGGCAACCTGTCGACAAATCGATATCAAGATTTTGCCTGCACTATTCGCGACCGGCGACGAAGTCATACTGCGAGCGACGGCAAAGTGTAGGCCCTGCCGGTGCTCTGGATTCGGCGTAAGAGGAGGATCGATGCGCGTACTTCATACAATGATTCGGGTTGGCGATTTGGACCGGTCGATCAAGTTCTACACCGAAGTCCTGGGTATGCAGCTGTTGCGGCGAAAAGACTATCCGGATGGAAAGTTCACACTTGCGTTCGTGGGTTATGGCCCGGAGTCGGAGGGAGCTGTGATCGAGCTGACCCACAACTGGGATACGGATCACTATGATCTGGGTAATGGTTTCGGCCATGTTGCCTTGTCGGTTGAGGATGCCTACGCGGCCTGTACGGAAATCAAGAAACGGGGTGGACGTGTCGTGCGTGAAGCAGGCCCGATGAAACACGGCACGACGGTCATTGCCTTCGTCGAGGATCCGGACGGCTATAAGATAGAGCTGATTCAAAAGGGCGCACCGAGCGCGGCGCGCCAGGCCACTTAGGCGTCACCCTTTGATCTCCCGCGCGCGGGCTCGGCGCGGAGTGGTTATTGAGACCTAGTTGATCGATGGCATGGGCACACCCGCAGGGCGGGCAATCCTGCAATCAATGCGCCGTGCGGTCGTCTCGGCGCCGGCATTAGACGAAAAAGCGGCAATGGATAAGCCTGCCAATCAATCGGTGCAACCTTCGATTGCGGTTGTTGTCCCCGTACTGAACGAAGCCGAGGCGATTGACGCGAGCCTTTCCGCTTTGTCGGGACACACAGGCTTTCGGGAAATTATTGTCGTGGACGGCGGCAGCGAAGACGCCACGTGCGACGTGGCCGGCAGAGTGGCTGATGCGATCGGCAAAGGCACGATTCGTGTGCTGAAAGCGAGTCGCGGGCGCGCGCTGCAGATGAATCGTGGCGCACAGGCGTGCCAATCCGAAATTTTGCTGTTTGTTCACGCCGATACACGACTGCCGGTGAGCGCAGCCGAGCGCATTGGTGAGGTGATGCGCAGTGGCCACGTTTGGGGGCGCTTTGATGTGCGGCTCGACGATCATCATCCGTTATTTCGCCTCATTGAACGGTCGATGAACTGGCGTTCGGCACTAAGTGGGATTGCGACCGGTGATCAGGCCATCTTCGTACGGCGTGAGGCCTTCGAGGCGCTGGGTGGATACGCGCCAATCGGCTTGATGGAAGACATCGAGCTTTGCAGGCGACTGAAACGCCTAGGACGACCGGCGTTAATTCACGACAAGGTGACAGTATCGACGCGGCGGTGGCGCCGCCACGGTATTTCCCGCATCATGGTCTTGATGTGGGTGCTGCGACTCTTATATTGGTTTGGTGTTTCCGGTGATCGGTTGGCCCGCCGCTATAGGAGCACGGGTTGAGATGAAATCACCGAATCTGATCTTGTTTGCCAAGCAGCCAATCCCGGGAGAGGTCAAAACACGTTTGCAGCGTGATTACACCGCGGAGCAAGCGGCGGAGATCGCAGCATTCCTGGTTTGCCGGACAGTAGAGCTCGCGGTTAATAGCTGGCCAAGCGAAGTGTATCTGTATGGCGCACCTGATGCGAATCATCCGCTTTTCCAGGGGCTCGCGACCGATTATCGTGTGCATCTGGCGACGCAAGCTGGCGGCGATCTTGGCGATCGAATGATGCATGCCTTGCGTGACGGCGTGGCGCGCAGCGGTGCTGCAGGAATAATGGGCTGCGACGTACCGCAGTGCCGTTGGGAGATTATCGAGCGCGCACACGAGCAGCTTGCGAAGGGTCACAACGTCATCGGGCCCGCGGTCGACGGGGGCTACTATTTTATCGGCATGCAGACCGTACCACGGGTTCTGTTTGAGGATATCGATTGGGGTAGGCCCAACGTGGCTGGGGTAACATTAGAGCGTGCACAACGACTGGGCATGTGCTTCGAGCAGTTGCCGGAGCTGCGTGATGTCGACACGGCGGAAGATCTTTGGATCGTGGCGCAAGAGTACGAACCGCTGCGACGGCAGCTCTACCGTATCCTTGCCGGCCCACGCTAGACGAGTGGCGCCAAGGATGAATCCGTAGCTTGTAGCGCGTAGCTAGTAACGGGGAAAAACAGCGAAAACACTGCACTCCAAGTTCTTTCTCGCTACTCGCCACTGACTTCTAAACAAGTGCGCCGCCACAACTACTGCCGCTACCGGCGGTACATCCAAAGCAATGGGTACCCACACGGATTGCGCTATTCTCCAGACTGTTCACGTCGATGTCCCAGAGATAACGCCGGGGGGTTGCGGCAAGCGGCAGATCGAGCATTTGATTGAAGTCGCAATCGTATACGCGCGCCAGCCAATCGACACTCAATATATGACGACACATGAGGCCCGATACTGTATCGGGATTGAAGTTGTCCAAAAGCAGCTGTTGGTAGGACTCCCGCTGACCGGTCTTTTGCAGAAAATGTTCGAATCGATTGATGGGTAGATTGGTGAGCGTCAGCAGCCGATTGAAAAAAATGCCAAACTCATCGCGTAGCTGTGCCTTATAAGTACGCTCGAGCTGCCCTTGGGGGGGTGGCAGAGCGGCACCACCGGGATTGTAAACCAGATCCAGGCGCAGTGACTCTTCGATTGCGTAGCCACGCGTGTTCAGCTGCCTTAGCGCCGCTATGCTCTTGTCGAAGACCCCTTTCCCCCTCTGTGCGTCCACATTCTTGCGACTGTAGCAGGGTAATGAACAGATTATTCGCACACGCCGTTGTGCATACCAGGCAGCGAGATCTTCCTGCCCCGGTTCATACAATACCGTCAGGTTGCAGCGTGATGTAACGTGCGCACCGATAGCAATAAAACCATCGACAAACCGGCGAAAATGCGGGTTTAGCTCGGGGGCACCACCAGTAATATCCACCTGGGATATACCAGCCTGCGCGGCCCATTGCAGAATTCTTTCCATCGTCTCCCAGGACATGATCTCTGTACGCTTGGGCCCAGCATCGACGTGACAATGGTTGCATGCCTGATTGCAGAGGCGACCCACATTCACCTGCAGCTCTGATAATGCCGCCCGCCGTAGCGGGCCCATGCCGTAGGCACTGAGTTGTTCGGTAAACGATGGGGCTTCCCTGGTGGGACGTATTCTTATCGCGGTTTGTATCATCGGTTTGGTGTTTACCTGCGTGTGTTGTGAAATATATAGAAATACATATTAGTGTCATGCTCGTCGCGCGAACTCCGGAAAACGGCGGCGCAGATCATCCCATAGGTTATTCCGAAAGGAAATGGGTCAACGAAACCATGGCATCGGGAAATGCGCCCACTGTTTATATTGTTTTTGCCTGACCTCCCGCTGACGAGGGCGAGTGTTTCGTGGTATTTGATTCGGCCTTGGAAACGGCAGCGATTCGGGATGCCGCTGACATGGCATCTTTCGATATGACTGCCAGGCGAAGGTAAAGTTTCCCTGGATGACTCACAGGAAGGATTTGTGCCGGGTCAGATCCTGGCGTACGCACTCAAGGTAATTGCTTGCAGACGGTTCGCGCCTATCAGGCTGGGCATGCCATAACGTCTGTTCCAGGCAGTCCATCAGCCGATGCTCTACGGCGTGCGCGTCAGCAAGACGAGAGCGTAATGCATGGTAGGCAGCCAGAATGGCCGGTGGGCGATCTGTGCTCAGTTGTTCATGAATCGTAATTTACAGCCCCATATGCAGGAAGGGAATCGATTGGGCGGCACGCGAATGAAAGTCGTGCTCCCAGTAAGCTTCCGGGTTGTCAAGTACCGCATGATCCTCTGGGTGCTGCAACGCGATATTGACCACCACGGGCTCGACGCCTGCAAGCGAGCCACCTTCACGGAATTTTCGCCACGCACGAAAGAATACAGCACGTGTCTGATCGCGCTCGGTCCCAAATAGCAAGTTTCACGCGGGGCGTGTGTGGAACAGCCCCAACACGACCGAGTACTGGTAAAGATGGTTAGTCTCATCCAGCGGGCCGATTTCGCCGTTCCCGTATATGCCGATGATAGGTAGGCTCGGGAAGCGCTCCCTTAGCAGTTCGAGATCTCGATCGCGGTTACCGAAGAAGTTAGGACCACGACCCATACACGGAAATAAGAAGGCGAAGTCAGGCTCGCTTCCCAGCGTCTCGACGGTGTTGGCAATGCTGGTGCGCATGTCCCGTTCGGCCGCCAGCGCATCGCGCATCGCCCAGAACAGGCGCTCCCCGCGATTAAGTGGGTGAGAGAGCGTAATGGACTTGTCGTTGAGGTTGGCCGACACGATATGGTTTAGCCGGTATCGGCCGTCGCGAATCGCCGTATTTGGATCCCCGAACGTGACGCCTCCCATAATAAGGTGCAAGGGAATGCGCTCCATTCCTCGAACGCCCGCTGGTAGCGCCTTGACCAGCACGTTAAGCGCGGGGTAATTCCCAAGGCGCAGCACGTCGTAGCCATGAACCTCCGCTACCTCAATCGGTGATGTCAGCGCACGCACGCCCTGCGAAGCGCTAATAGCTGTATCCACACCTTCGATGACCGCCTCGACAAATCCACCCTCGGCAATTCGACTGCCGTGCCACACCTTGAACGGCCCTTCACCTTCGAGGTCAGCGGAGACTGCGCCGATGCGCGGCGTGGGTATGTCGAGCCAGTCGGCGGCGAGACCCGACGGCGTGCACAGGCTTAAAATGGGATGAGTACCCGCTGTCCCCGCGCAGGGCAGTCCTAGACGGATAGCGCCACCAAAAACCATCGCTGCAGCAGCCGGGCTGTCTAACACCCATTCCTGATCGGTTAACACACCCGCGCCGGTGCAACCGATCACCTGGGTACAACCCGCCGCGCGAGCCGCCGCACGCAACGCAGGCTCTGGATTGCTTGCGAAATCCGGTGAAAGAAAAAGCAACACGCTATTGGCGTGGCTCAGGCCGACGCGCTCCAGCGCTTGGCTGACCGCACGCGAGGCGTGATCGATGGATGTGCGACCACCCCGGCTCAGACCTGTGGCGACAAGCTGGCGGCTCATAACGGTAATTTATCGCTATATTCGCACAAATCATAGAGCACGCACGCGTGACAGCGAGGGCGGCGTGCCACGCACGTGTAACGGCCATGCAGAATCAACCAGTGGTGGGCATGCCGGCGGTATTGCGGCGGGACCGCCTTGAGCAGCGCCTCCTCCACAGCCAGAGGGGTCTTGCCGGGAGCAAGCCCGGTCCGGTTCGCCACGCGAAAAATATGCGTGTCTACCGCGATCGTGGGTTTGTCGAAGGCGGTATTGAGGACCACATTGGCGGTCTTGCGGCCCACACCCGGGAGCGCCTCGAGTTCCTTGCGCGTTCCTGGGACCCGACCACCATGTCGGGCTATAAGGATCCGGCAGGTCTTGAGGATGTTGGCCGCTTTGGTGTTATAGAGGCCGATAGTTTTGATGTATCTCTTGAGGCGCTCTGTGCCGAGCCCCACCATCGCTTGCGGGGTGCGGGCAACCCTGAAGAGCTCCGCCGTGACCTTGTTGACACTGATGTCGGTTGCCTGAGCAGATAACATCACCGCGATAAGCAGTTGAAAGGGCGTTCGATGCTTAAGCTCGGTGGTAGGCGAGGGGTTGGCGCGCGCAAGCCGTTCAAAGAGTGTCCGCCGCTTGGCTGCATTCATCGTGAAGTGGTTTCCGCCCATAGCCCTGGCGCTTCAGTGCACCAACTGCGACCTCAACTCTCCCGGCTGTTTCGACCGGAGGCGCGCCATGGTTTTTTCTTTGCACGCACGCGTTGGACTGCCGCCCGTATCTCCATCCTGATTTCGGCTTTCGTCTCGTTACGCGCATCGTCGTCGTGTCTTGATGATATCGCCGCCGTGCGCGGTGCCCGTCGTGCGGCACGCGTCTTATGACGTTCCCCCAGACGGCGCAGTCGGGCTTCAGTACGTGCACGCGCCCGCTCCGCCTGCTCGCGGGAGTACTGTGGCCACGGCCAATCGCCATGGTTGTCCTCGCACGGGTAGGGCACCAGCGCAATACAATCCACCGGACACGGCGCAAGGCACAGTTCGCAACCGGTGCACTCGGTCGCGATCACAGTGTGCATCTTTTTCGCAGCACCGAGAATTGCATCGACCGGGCAAGCGGTCAGGCACAGCGTGCAGCCGATGCATTCGGTTTCATCGATGATCGCCAGTAGCCGCGGCTTTGGCACACCGCAAGCGGGGTTCAATGGCTTGAATGGGCGCTTGAGTAACTTGGCCAACGCCTCGATCGTCACGTCGCCGCCGGGCGGGCAGCGGTTTATGTCCGCCTCCCCGCGAGCCACCGCCTCGGCATAAGCGCGGCACCGCGGGTAACCGCATAGTGTGCACTGCGTCTGCGGCAGCCAGGCGTCGATGCGATCGCTTGCGGCTCTCAGGTAATCTGTAGTCACCGTGGATGTCGCTCGTTACTTGATGCGCAGCCCGGGTTGAGCGCCGTCATCGGGTGCAAGCAGCCATAGATCGGTGTCGCCCGAGCCGGCGGCGAGCACCATGCCCTCGGACGTACCGAAGCGCATCTTGCGTGGCGCGAGGTTTGCGACCACGACGGTTAAGCGGCCTTCCAAGTCCTCGGGCTTATAGGCCTGCTTGATCCCGGCAAACACATTGCGGGTCTCACCACCGAGATCCAGCGTCAACCGCAGCAACTTGTCGGCGCCTTCTACGAACTGTGCTTTGGTGATGCGCGCGATGCGTAGATCGACCTTGGCAAAGTCGTCATATGTGATTTCCTGGGCGATGGGGTCAGTGGCCAGGGGCCCAGTGGGTGTTGTCGTATTCATAGATTCCAACTCCTCAGTCGCGGCGCTTAGCATGGCGTCGATTGTCGGGCGCTCCACGCGCGTCAACAGATGGGTAAAACGATTGATCGCGGTGCCTGTGACCGGCGTGCGGCAGCTTTCCCACGTAAGCGGATCACTATTAAGAAATGCCTCGGCCTTGGCCGCGGTCAGTGGCAGCACGGGTTTGAGGTAGCCAACGAGCACGCGGAAAAGGTTCAGCCCCAGCGTGCAGATACCCTGCAGCTCGGCATCGCGCCCCGGTTGTTTGGCGATGACCCACGGCTCGCGGTCATTGATATACTGGTTTGCGTGATCGGCCAGGGCCATGATTTCGCGCACAGCGCGACTGTACTCACGTGCCTCGTAAAACCCGGCGATCGTGTCCCCGGCATCGGCAAATTGCTGGCACAGCTTTGCATCAGGCAGGGTCTCGGCGAGCTTTCCGGCGAAACGCTTATTGATAAAGCCGGCACAACGACTGGCGATATTGACCAACTTGCCCACCAGGTCGGCATTCACGCGGGCCACAAAATCATCCAGGTTCAGGTCGAGGTCCTCGACCCGGCCGTTGAGCTTGGCCGCAAAGTAATAACGCAAGTACTCAGGCTCAAGGTACGAGAGGTACGTACGCGCCGTGATAAATGTGCCACGGGACTTGGACATCTTCTGCCCATTCACGGTGAGAAACCCGTGCGCAAAAATGGCGGTCGGTGTTCGGAAGTTTGCCCCCGCGAGCATTGCAGGCCAGAACAATGCGTGAAAATACAGAATATCCTTGCCGATAAAATGGTACACCTCGGTCTCGCTGTCGCGACCCCAGTAGGCATCGAATTCGATCGCTGTGCGCTCGCAGAGGTTCTTGAAGCTCGCCATGTACCCGATCGGGGCGTCCATCCAGACATAAAAATACTTGCCCGGGGCATCGGGTATCTCGAACCCGAAGTAGGGTGCATCGCGGGAGATGTCCCACTCGCGCAGACCCTCGGTAAACCATTCATCGAGCTTGTTGACCACCTCGGGTTGCAGATGTCCGCCGCGGGTCCAGGCCCGTAGCATGGGCTCGAAGTCCTGCAACTTGAAAAAGTAATGCTCGGATTCCCTGGATACGGGCTTGGCGCCGGAGATGGCGGAAATCGGGTTTTTCAGCTCGACGGGCGAGTAGGTCGCGCCACATACCTCGCAGCTATCCCCGTACTGGTCCGCTGCCCCGCATCGGGGGCATTCGCCTTTTATAAAGCGGTCGGGCAAGAACATGTTCTTGACGGGATCGAAGGCTTGCTCGATTATGCGCGAGCTGATGTGCCCGCCTGCCTTTAGGCGCTCGTAGATGAGGATCGAGAGCGCACGGTTTTCCTCGGAATGAGTCGTGTGGTAATTATCGAAGTTGATTGCAAAGTCAGCGAAATCACGGCGATGCTCCTCCTCGAAACGCTCCACGAGCGCCTCGGGCGTAATGCCCTCGTCCTGCGCCCGGATCATGATCGGCGTGCCGTGCGCGTCGTCGGCGCAAACGTGGATACAGTCGTGACCGCGCATCTTCTGGAACCGGACCCAGATGTCGCTCTGAATGTACTCCACCAGGTGGCCCACGTGGATGGGGCCGTTGGCGTAGGGCAGGGCACTGGTCACGAGGATTCTGCGTTTGTTGTCTGACATAGCGCTAACAATACAATTAAAAAGGCCGCACCGCTAACAAAGTGTTGACAAACACCCTGCAGCGCCGGCGGCCGAGGCGCAAACGGTATCAGGTTTGCCGTACCCCCGCTACCCGAGATCGCGCGCAGCTGTCGCGGGTCTTGCTTCATCCCCAGTTTGAGTATGGGAGTTACACTTCCGGCATGACATTTTTGCACGCGCGGTGTAGCATTTTGCCCCCAAACTGAACCCGAAGATCCGGAGAATTCCATGGCGGATGTTTCCCAACTTCAAGTCGAAACCGCACTGAAAGAAGTGATCGACCCCTATCTGGAGCGGGACTTGGTCAACGCCAAGGCGGTAAAGAATATCGACGTCGATGACGGCAAAGTCGTCGTGGACGTCGTGCTTGGTTATCCGGCGAAGGGTTGGCACCACGAGCTGGCGGGAAAGCTAAAAGACAAGGTCACGGCTATTGCCGGTGTGAGCGATGCAAGCATCAACGTGTCGTCAAACGTTGCGTCCCATGCGGTGCAGAAGGGAGTGAAGCCGCTCGAAGGGGTCAAGAACATGATCGCCGTGGCCTCAGGCAAAGGTGGTGTGGGGAAGTCCACTGTGGCCGTGAACTTGGCGCTCGCCCTAGCCGCTGAGGGCGCCAACGCGGCAATCCTGGATGCCGACATCTACGGACCCAGCCAACCGCGCATGCTGGGTGTAAAAGCCAAACCGCAGTCAAAGGACGGGCGCTCGCTTGAGCCGATTCACAGTTACCACTTACAGGCGATGTCGATTGGTTTCTTGATCGAGGAAGAAACGCCGATGATCTGGCGCGGGCCGATGGTGACGCAGGCGCTCGAACAGCTCCTCAAGGACACGCGCTGGCACGAAGTCGACTATCTGATCATCGACTTGCCACCCGGAACCGGCGACATACAGCTGACGCTGGCGCAGAAAGTTCCGGTCAGCGGCGCTATCATTGTAACCACGCCGCAGGACATCGCGTTGCTCGATGCGCGCAAAGGCTTGAAGATGTTCGAGAAGGTTGAGGTACCGGTGCTCGGCATTATCGAGAATATGAGCACACACATCTGCAGCAAGTGCGGGCACGAAGAGCATGTTTTCGGCGAGGGGGGCGGGCAGCGTATGGCCGAGCAATATGGTGTAGATTTACTCGGCGCGATTCCGCTGGATATGCGTATACGGGAAGAAACGGACAGCGGCAAGCCTACCGTGGTGGCAGAGCCGGAGAGCCGCATTGCGCAGATTTTCCATGAGATCGCTCGCCGCGTTGCGGCCAAGCAATCCCTCAGGAAAAAGGACTTCTCGACGGCATTTCCAAACATCGTCATTCAGAACACGTGATCGGTGATCCGTGATCCGTGAATCGTTATTCGTTTCCTAATTTAGGGTCTGGTCGACATGGACTGACCGTTAATTGTTGAACTGTTACCAACAACTCATCACCAGCCACCCATTACTAGTCACGAGCAATGAGCATCAAGTCCGACAAATGGATTCGGCGTATGGCCGAAGAGCACGGCATGATCGAGCCGTTCGAGCCGAACCAGATAAAGCAGAATGGTAATGGTCGTGTCGTGTCATTCGGCACCTCGAGTTACGGATACGACATTCGCTGTTCCAACGAATTCAAGATTTTCACAAACATCAACTCCGCTATCGTGGATCCGAAGCAATTCGATGACACGAGCTTTGTCGATTTTGAGGGCGACGTCTGTATTATCCCCCCCAACTCCTTTGCGCTGGCGCGCACAGTAGAGTACTTTCGCATCCCGCGTAATGTGCTCACTCTTTGTGTTGGAAAAAGCACGTACGCCCGTTGCGGTATCATCGTCAATGTGACCCCGTTCGAGCCCGAGTGGGAAGGCTACGCGACCTTGGAATTTTCCAACACGACGCCGCTACCGGCCAAGATGTACGCGAATGAGGGTGTGGCGCAGGTAATCTTCTTGGAAGCCAATGAGGAGTGCGAGACCTCGTACAAGGACCGCGCCGGGAAGTACATGCAGCAGGTCGGGGTGACGCTGCCCAAGACGTGAATGTGATGCAGCGTACAGCGCGCCGACGCAAGCAGGCTAGTGCTGCAGCCGGCTCAGGTACCACCACGGCAGGCGGCGCAGCGCCAGACGCTCATCTGAAAAATCAAAGGGGTTTTCTACCAACGCCCGCGCCTCGATCGGCCGGGGCCAGGTTTCGGCCAGCTCGGTGAGCCGCCGTATGCGCTCCTGCGAGCTCGGGTGGGTGCTCAGTATCCACGAATCCCGTATCCGCCCACCGGGCATAAGGATTCGGCGCAGCAGGCCGCCCTGATAACGGTCAAGCTTGTGCAGTGCCGAGGCGAGCCCGAGCGGGTCGCCGGTAAGCTCGGCGGCATCCAGGTCGGCATCGAACTCGCGGGTACGCGACAGCGCAAGCTGCAGGAGCACGCTTATCGTCGGTGCGAAGATAAGCAGCAAGATAGCCAGCCACGGCAGCCCGCTGCCGGCGAGCAGAATCAGCGGCAAATTGAGGAAAAGCAGGAACTGACCGAAGAGGGAAAAGGTCCGTGTAAGACGGCTGACGGTGTCGGCCAGCATCATTACCCACATGTCGTTGCTGCGGATATGGCTGATCTCGTGGGCAAGCACGCCGGTCAGCTCGCGCCGGGTCAGGTGACGCATCAACCCCCCAGTGAGGGCGATGGCGGCCTGGCCACGCCGCCCCAGCGTAAATGCGTTTAGCGTTTGCACCGGGATGTAATAAAGCTCCGGCAGTCGCGGCAACCCAGCGCGCGCCGCCAGCGTTTCGACGAGCGCATACAGGTCGGGGGTCTGGGCGACAGACAGCGCCTGGGCGCCGTGAAGCCTGAGCATCAGCCGTGGCGAGGCGCGCGGCGAGAGCACGAGCACCAAGATGCCGGTCACCGCCGCCCAGATCACGCCCGAGCCGCCGCCTAGCAACCAGCCGAGCAGGGCGAGCACGGCGGCCATGCCAGCGAGCAGCAACGCGGACTGGATCAGGTTGTTAAGCTTATGGGTGCGTAGGCGCCGTTCGTTCATGGTGTCCTGGGGTTGCGGCAATGGGCAGGCACGCTAGCATCCCCATGAATGCAGTGATGCCTGTGGGGCATGTTTTCAAGCGCGGCCAATACCGCGCCATTCAAAACGGCAGCGTCAGATCGCCTCGCAGGCCGTTCAGCAGGGCCTTGAACTGGCCCTGGATGCGCGCCAGTGCCGCGCGGCTGGTGCCCTCGAAGCGAAAGACCAGCACGGGCTGGGTGTTGGAGGCCCGCACCAGCCCGAAGCCATCGTCGAAATCTACGCGCAGCCCGTCGATTGTCGTGATCTTGGCGCCGGGAAAATCCGCTTCCGCCACAAGCTCCTTGATCAAGGCGTAGTGCTCGCCTTCTTTCATCTCCAGATGCAGCTCCGGGGTGTTAACGGTGTTGGGCAGCGCCGCGAAAATCTCCGCCGGGGCACGCGTATCGTGCGAGATCAGCTCCAGCAGCCGCGCGGCCGCATAAATCGCGTCATCAAAACCGTACCATCTTTCCTTGAAGAAAATGTGCCCGCTCATCTCGCCGGCGAGCAAAGCCCCCGATTCCTTGAGCTTGGCCTTGATGAGAGAATGGCCGGTCTTCCATATGACCGGCCGGCCACCCTCCTCGAGGATGACCACGTCCAGCGCACGGGAGCTCTTGACGTCATAGATAATCTCAGCGCCCGCGTGGCGCGAGAGGACATCACGGGCAAAAAGGATCATCTGGCGGTCGGGCCATATGATGTCACCGTCCGGTGATACCACGCCGAGGCGATCCCCGTCGCCGTCGAAAGCGATTCCGATATCGACCGGGCGGTGTTTTACGGCTGCGATGAGATCGGCCAGGTTAGCGGGTTGCCCGGGATCCGGATGGTGATTGGGAAAGTGGCCATCGACCTCGCAATAAAGCTCCGCCACCTCGCATCCCAGCCGGCGCAACAGCTCCGGGGCCATGGCGCCGGCCACGCCATTACCGCAGTCGACGATCACTTTCATCGTGCGTGCGAGGTGCACATCCGAGGTAATACGTTCCAGATAGGCCTCGCGCACATCGGCCTCGGTAATACGGCCCGGCCCATCGACGAGGTCAGAGTCCATGCATCGCCGGCGCAGGTCCTGGATCGCGCCGGCCGCCAACGTTTCCCCCGCGAGGACTATTTTGAGGCCGTTGTACTCCGGCGGGTTATGGCTGCCGGTGACGCTAATCCCGGAGTGGGTGCCCAGATGGTAGGTGGCAAAGTACAACACCGGTGTGGGCACCATCCCGATGTCGATGACCTCGCACCCGGCCCGCGCCAACCCGCGGCTCAGGGCAGCGACCAGGCGCGGCCCCGACAGGCGCCCGTCACGACCCACGGCGACCGCACGCTGCGCGCGAGATCGCGCCTCGCTGCCGATGGCATGTCCGATGCGCTCCACGATCCCGGGCGTGAGCGTAGTCTCTACAATACCGCGAATGTCGTACGCCTTGAAGATCTCGGCCGGCAGTTCGGCCGCTTGCACCGAGTGTGAAGAACCGTTTTCTGATAGAGCCATAGGATATATACCTTCGTGCTGAGTGCGCGCGCCACCGCTGGCCGTGGTCTTCGCGCTAAGGCCGGAGCGCCACACAAGCGTACCGTAGCTTTCCGGGGGAGGGAACCTTTCTATCTGCCTTCCTTAGCGCGCTGGCTTTTCTTTTTTTGGACCGGCACGGACGCCGGACCCACTACCCGCGTGGTGTTGCGCCCGGCCTTCTTGGCCTGGATCAGCGCCTGGTCGGCACGCCACAGGACATCATCGCTCTTCTCGTCATCGTCACACATGACGCTCAGCCCGCCGGTCCACCGTAGCCGGTGGACCGCCTCCCCGGTGAGCGTCAGGTCGCGCGGGAGCTCTTCGCGCAGCCGTTCGGCCAGTTGTGCGGCCCGCTGCAAGTCGGTGTAAGTGTAGGTCACGCAGAACTCGTCGCCGCCGAGGCGCGCCAAAAAATCGGTCTGGCGCACATGTTTTTTTAGTGCGTTGGCGAACTTGACGATCAAGGCATCACCGGCATCGTGACCGAAGCGGTCATTCACCGATTTAAAATGGTCCAGATCGATAATGAGGACGGAAGAGTATCCGCTCGTTTTTATCGTGTCAAAGAGTTCCTTGATCTTCTTCTCAAAGTGGCGCCGGTTGTTGAGTTGGGACAGGTGATCCACGAGCCCCATATCTTTGAAAATACTCTTCTCGATTACCATTTCCTTGCCGGAGTCGCGCAGATACTTGAAGATCTTTCTGAACTCCGAGAGCTCCATCGGGTAGTTCACTCTGATCGAACCCTCGCGTATGTCTCTGAAGATCCGGGCCAGGGACTTTATATCATGGTTCACAAAAGCCACTACCTTCCATGAGAGGTTCAGACTCGCCGCCAGCAGTGCAAGCGCCGCCACGATGATCACCAGCAGCAGCATGAGCCGTTTCCCCGTGAATAGCGGTGCCGTTTCCACGCGCGGCCAGAAAACGAGAGTCCATGTGGTGTCGGCAATGGGAATAGTCACGGACTCGTGGGAAGAGAGGGCGCCAATAGCGCCAAGCACCATCGTCACGCTTGCCCACGCTGTGTCGACGGCCGAGCCGGACCGGGCTGCAATGCCCATCGTGCGACGAGCATTGCCAAGCTTCATCACCACCTGTGGCGAGGGGCCGCGGCCACTCCCCATAGCTTGTCGCAGCTCCAGGTAATGGGCTTTGGATTCCAGGCGCCGGAGAATGCCCCGTATGGGGGCACTGGAAATACTTGCGTGCACGTACCCTCTAACCTGCCCTTGCGCATTTTTTATCGGTTCCACCAGATCGAAGTGCTCATATCGTTTGCCAAGCAGATGGAACTCCGAACGCGGCGGGCGTTGTTGATCCTGCGTGCGGTGAATGAACGCGACACAGGCCTGTGTGAGCGGTGGTGTGCTTGTCGGGTCAGGGGTTACCGAGTCTGGCAAGAAGCGAATTCTGTGCGCATAAGGAAGCAACGGACCGAGGCTGTCAGCTTTCTCATCGAGGGCCGTAAATTCTCCCAGGCGCACCGATCCAACCACATCGGCACGCCTCGAGATCCTGTAGAGAACTTTCCGGTTTTGTTGGATGACATTGGTGATCTGCATGGCGGCAGTGTTGGCGAGCAGCACGGTTTGCTCCCGCTGTGTTTCCTGCAGCACGCGATACCCGGCAAAGATGGCGAGCGATAAGCACAATACAAGGACAAAGGCATAGCGTGTTGTAAGCTTATTCAGCGATGTCATGATTTACGACACTGTCATGATTTGCGACACTTAGGTTGTCATCCACCAGCGAACGTTGGCATCAATCACAGTGCAACGCTACCTACCGTGCGGCTGTTGTCTCGGTGAGCAGTGCCGCTGCGCGGATCAGGGGCGCAAGATCGTAGCCGGTTGCCCATGTTGTGGTCGTTGTGAGCACGAACGAGACCCGCGGTGGCGCTTAGTGGGTGTCCTGGGTGCTGCGCTGAGCAGCGTATCGGCACACAGGTCTGTCAGGTCTGGGTCTCGTGCTCTGGCCTGTCGTCCCAACTTAGTTCCCCTGATCAGACATCGCCTCGCGAACGCGTCCTACTTGCGCCCCGTGTGACCGAAGCCCCCGTCCCCACGGGGGCTTTGTGAAAACTCCTCGACGATTTCAAACTCCGCCCGCACAATCGGGACGAATACCATCTGTGCGATGCGGTCGCCGGGCTCGATGACGAAGTTCTCGTGCCCACGGTTCCAACAGGAAACAAACACCTGGCCCTGGTAGTCGGAGTCGATCAGTCCGATCAGGTTACCAAGCACAATTCCGTGTTTGTGCCCAAGGCCCGACCGCGGCAGTAGCACTGCTGCTAATTGCGGATCGGAAATATGGATAGCCAGGCCCGTAGGCACGAGGTGGGTTTCACCCGGATCGATTCGCAAATGCTCGTCGATGCAAGCAATGATGTCCACACCCGCGGCGCCGCCGGTGGCGTAGCGCGGCAGCGGGAATTCCTTACCGATGCGCGTATCGAGAATCTTGAGCTGCACTTTTTGCATGATACTTGTCGGCAACGTGCTGGATGAGGGCGCGAGCAAGCCGGATCTTGCGTGCCCGCGGTAATTCGATCACGCCGTTATTGTCTATCAGGAGCAGTTGGTTGTAATCCGAATCGAATCCGACGTTACCGGCTCGCACGTCGTTGGCGACGATTAGATCGATGCGTTTGTCGAGCAGCTTCTTGCGCGCGTGATGCTCCAGATTTTCGGTTTCGGCGGCGAATCCCACAGTGAACGGTGCAGGCGATAGTGCTGCCACGCTCGCCAGGATATCCGGATTCCTCACAAGCTTGATGGTCAGAGTATCCGAATGTTTCTTTATTTTCTGCGGCGCAACTGTTTCGGGCCGGTAGTCACACACCGCAGCGACAGCCATGAAGATATCTATATTATTCGCCTGCGCATGCACAGCCTCCAGCATCTCCTGCGCGCTGCGCACGTGCACGGTTGTCACGCCTTCAGGATCTGCAAGCGCCGTGGGCCCGGACACCAACGTCACGCTCGCGCCCGCCTCGAGCGCGGCCTCAGCTACAGCATAGCCCATTTTCCCCGAGCTGCGATTGGTGATGCCGCGCACCGGATCGAGGGCCTCCCAGGTCGGACCGCCGGTGACGAGCACATGCCGGCCATCAAGAGCGCCAGTCGAAAACAGCTCTGCGGTCCGCGCCGCGATCTCGGTCGGCTCGAGCATGCGCCCCGGTCCGGTTTCGCCACAGGCCTGCGCCCCCTGTGCCGGCCCGAACAGCCGCACACCGTTTTGCTTGACCCTCGCAAGGTTGTCCTGGGTGGCCGGGTTTTCCCACATCTGCTGGTTCATCGCCGGCGCCAGCGCAACTACGGCGTGTGTGGCGAGGCACAGCGTGCTGAGGAGATCATCGGCGCGCCCATGCGCCATCTTGGCGATGAAATTGGCACTGGCCGGCGCGACGATTACGGCGTCGGCCCAACGCGCGAGCTCGATGTGGCTCATGCCCGATTCGGTCTCGGCATCGAGCATGTGCAGGCGCACGGGGTTGGTGCTGACCGCCTGCATGGTCAACGGTGTGATGAACTCTGTCGCCGCCCGCGTCATGACAACCCGGATGTCGGCTCCCAGCCCGCGGAGGCGCCGTACGAGATCGGCGCTTTTGTACGCGGCAATGCCCCCCGTGATGCCGAGCACCAGGTGTTTATTGCTAAGTGATCCCATATGGTAGAGTTTACTTGGCGTACGCCGCGTGACACAAATGAACGGAGTCAGCCGATGCCGATCACGGATTGGCCCACAGCTGAAAGGCCACGGGAAAAACTGCTCATAAAAGGGTCTGAGGCCCTTTCCGATGCGGAACTACTGGCGATTTTCCTGCGAACTGGCGTGGCGGGGAAGACCGCGGTAGACCTTGCACGGGAGCTGCTGCAGTGCTTTGGTGGCTTGCGCGAACTGCTGGCGGCGAGCCCTGAGGTGTTTTGCGCCACCCCCGGCCTGGGTGAGGCCAAATACGCGCAGCTGCAAGCGGCAATTGAGATGAGCCGCCGTCATCTTGGCGAGGAGCTGCGCCGAGGTGCCACGCTTTCCTCGGCCAGGGATGCCGAGAACTATCTGCACGTGCGTCTTGGGGACCGCGAGCACGAGGTCTTCTGCTGCGTGTTTCTCGACAATCAACACCGCGTGTTGGCATTCGAGGAGCTCTTCCACGGCACCATAAACGGTACCGCCGTGTACTCCCGCGAGATCGTCAAGCGGGCACTGTTTCATAATGCGGCCGCGGTCATTCTGGCGCACAATCATCCCTCCGGGGTCGCCGAGCCGAGCCAGGCAGACGAGGTATTGACGGCGCGCCTCAAAGAAGCCTTGGCGCTTGTCGATGTGCGGGTACTGGACCACGTGGTCATCGGCGACCGGCGGACGGTGTCGTTCAGCGAGCGTGGATTGCTGTAGCTCCCCATCCGAACCCTCTGCAGTCCAGGGGTATTGGGCTAACGCTAATATTGCATGAACGCACACCAGAGAGCACAGAGATCACAGACGACTGCTGTTCCCGACGCGGTCCTACCTCCTCCGTCCTTGGAGTCGTCCGTCCCTGGAGTCGTGCGTTTCGTGCTCAGTGGTGACATATTCGGGCTGGACCCGGCGCTTCGGGGACAGCAGCGAAATGAGCCCGTTTTCGCCCCGTGGTCGTCTGATCTGGACTATTAGTGGCTGATTCTGGTATAACCCCGCGCTCGGCGCACGGTCCGAGCGCAGCGGTGCTAGTGCGCTCTGCTGGGGACTTTTTACTTGGTGTGATAGCTCTGAAGATCAGGGAGTAACGACGTTGGCTAGAGTGTGTCAGGTCACAGGTAAGCGTGCGGTCACTGGAAATAATGTCTCGCATGCCAACAACAAGACGAAGCGCCGTTTTCTGCCCAACCTGCATGACCGGCGCCTGTGGGTCGAGAGCGAGAAACGCTGGGTGCGACTGCGCGTATCGAGCAAGGGCTTGCGCATTATCGACAAGAAGGGCATTGACACGGTGCTGGCAGACATGCGCGCCCGCGGTGTGAAGGTCTAACACGATTCGGAGATCAGGGATATGGCAGTGCGTGAGAAGATCCGACTTGTATCGAGTGCCAAAACCGGCCATTTCTACACCACCACAAAGAACAAGCGTACCATGCCGGAGAAACTCGAGATCAAGAAGTTCGACCCGGTGATCCGCAAACACGTTATCTATAAAGAAGCCAAGATCAAGTGAGCCAGTGTCGCCACGCTGTAGGTCGGCACGAGCAAAGCCCGGTTTTACCGGGTTTTGTCGTTAGAGGGCGGGTCATTTCCCTCGGCACGGGCTCGGGGGTCTTGCTCGGCGCAGAGAACGCCCGGGCGCGGCGGCGCGGGCCGGGTGCTAAAGTATGGACAGGAGCGCTACGGGTATGTACAACTGCTTGTTTTTCTGGCATAAAGTAAAGAGTAGTTGTCTAACTGCGTTAAGGTTTCAGCCGTGTATGCTTTGAGTCAGCAGGTATTGCGGACCGATGTCTCGGGAATGCCGTTGGAGTGGATCGATTTCAGGGAAGCGGTTCGCGCCTATTATCTTGATCAAGTTGCTTATACCTGCGGCGTGCCCTTATATCGCGTGCACGGTGGGCACAACGCGATTTCTGGCTGCCGGAGCGTGGTCGAGGTCAACAGTATTGTCGCCACCCACGGCAATACGCACGCATTGCTGAAGGCGCGTGAGCACTATGTCCCACCGCTGAGTAACCCCGCCTTGTTCGCCCGTGATGCACACCTGTGTATGTACTGCGGCGGCCAGTTCCCGGCACGAACACTCTCGCGCGATCACGTCATGCCGCTGAGCGCAGGGGGCACGGATACGTGGAACAATGTCGTGACGGCATGCCGGCGATGCAATAATCACAAAGCGGGGCAAACACCGGAAGACGCGGGCATGGAGCTGCTCGCCGTGCCCTTCGTGCCGACGCACGCGGAGTACGTATTCCTGCAGGGCAAGCGTGTGCTGGCGGATCAGATGGAATTTTTGCTGGCACACTTTCCACGTACCAGCCCGTTGCACCGGCGCCTGTCAAAGGCGATCTAACGGGCCACTGATGTCCTTGGGCTAGCCAATTAGCGCAACGTTCCACGCAGCGACGATCACCCAAGGCGGCGCGCTTGGTTTTGGTTGTTGAGGGAGGCGGCAATCAGGGGGTGGCCGGCGTAAGCGAGTAGGTCCTCAGCTTATAGGAGAAGTCCCGCAGCGCCTGGATACCCGTCGCCTCGGCTTGTCGGCACCAGTCATCGAGCGCCTGTAATAACAGCTCGTGTGTTGCGGCAGAACGTTGCCAAATCGCCTGCAGCTTTTGCTTCATGACGTAGACTGTTTGCAGCGACTTGTAGCCCTCCAGCGCCTCGGCCAGCCACTTTCGGCTGGCGTCATCAAGCAAAGTCGCCTCGCGCAGCATCAAGCGTTTGGCCCGCTTCAACGACATCCAACCGTCGCGATCAGCCGGATTCGCCTTTTTCAATTCCTCGCGGTATACGCGTTTGAGAACATCGCGCGCAAAACCGGCCATCACCTGGAATCGATTGGCCACGACGGCTTTCACCGTTTCGAGATCGCAGCTCTGCTTCTCCGGGTTGAACGCCGGCTTGGGCGGGATTTTCTTCACCGTTGCGAGGCGCAATGTCTCCAGTGCCCGGATGTACAGCCATGCGATATCGAGCTCCCACCACTGGCTCGAGAACTTGGCAGAACTCGGGTAGGTGTGATGGTTGTTATGCAATTCCTCGCCGCCGATAATAATGCCCCAGGGGACGATGTTGGTGCTGGCATCGGTCAGCTCATAATTGCGATATCCCCACCAGTGTCCGATGCCGTTGATGACGCCCGCGGCCCAAAACGGAATCCAGAGGATCTGCGTGAGCCAGATAAGCGATCCTGCCACCACGCCAAAAAGCAGCACATCAGTTCCCAGCATCAGGACGACACCCAGATAGTCCATGGTCTTGTAGACATTGCGCTCCATCCAGTCGTGGGGTGTGCCGTAGCCGTACTTTTTCAGTGTGTCGCGCTTGCGCGACTCGATGCGGTAGAGCCACATGCCCAGCCACAAGACCGTTTTGATTCCGACCTGTTGTGGGCTGTGTGGGTCGTCAGGACCCTCGACATTGGCGTGATGTTTGCGATGCACGGCTACCCACTCCTGCGTCACCTGGCCGGTGGTTAACCAAAGCCAGAAACGAAAGAAATGACTGACCACGAGATGCAGCTCGAGTGCCTTGTGCGCCTGGTGACGGTGTAAGAAGATGGTCACACTGGCAATGGTAATATGAGTGAGACCGAGCGCGACGATGACGTGTCCCCACCACGGCAGATCGATCAAGCCTTCATACATAAATTGGGTATCTCCTTGTGTGCCTGATCCGGCTTTCGCGAGTTTAGCCCAGTTGCACGATCAAAAGGACCGCGATTGTGCCCTTGGTTCGACGCTGGCCGGCTCTTCGGTCCGGTTACACGGGCATTGTAGTGACATTTTGGTCCGACGTGAACCGGCGGTGGCCAGTCTTAGCGGGCATGCGGTACAGGTTATCACGAGGCCGCCGGGGTGATCATGCCCACAACGCCGTTGCTCGCGACAGATATTATCATCGAGTTGGTCGACCGTCCCGAGCGCCCGATCGTGCTGATACAGCGCAAATACGTGCCTTTGGGGTGGGCGCTACCTGGCGGCTTTGTGGAGGTTGGTGAGACCATTGAAGCCGCCGCCGTGCGCGAGGCGCGAGAGGAGACCGCGCTGGAGGCACATCTCAGGGCACTGCTCGGCTGTTATTCCGATCCACGACGCGATCTTCGGGCGCACACGGCCTCGGTGGTGTTCGTGGCCGAGGCACGAGGCGACCCCGCAGCGCAGGACGATGCTGCGGCGCTGGCCGTTTTCCCCCCCGAAGGGCTTCCCGCAGAGCTTGTATTCGATCACCGCCAGATTCTGCACGATTATCTGGATTTTCGCACGACCGGCCGTCTGCCGGTGCCGGGCGGCCAAGCTCCCTGCGACCGATAACGGGATCGCTGACCCAGCACGCCGTCGTCAGGCCGAACGCTCCACCAGGCCCTGTTCCGGGCGTTGTCCACCATCGAGCAGCACGCGCCCGTCGCGCACGCTCAGGCGGCCCTCGGCGAACCAGCGAACCGCGGTGGGATAAATCTGGTGCTCCTGCGCCAGCACGCGCTCGGCCAGGGATTCGGGCGTGTCGTCGGCGCGCACGGGCACCGCCGCCTGGATAATGATCGGCCCCCCGTCAAGCTCGGTTGAGACGAAATGCACGCTGGCACCGTGCCGGGTGGCGCCACTCTGGAGCGCGCGCGAATGCGTGTTGAGGCCGGGGAACTCAGGCAGCAGCGAGGGGTGAATGTTCATGAGGCGCCCGGCGTAATGATCGACGAAGTGCTTACCGAGAATTCGCATGAATCCTGCCAGTACCACGAGTTTTGGCGCGAAGCTGTCAATGAGCGTCATCAGGGCTTTGTCGTAGTGGGCGCGCTTGGTGAACTTTCGATGCTCCAGCACCCGCGCCGGGATCCCGGCCTGCTGGGCACGTTGCAGCCCATAGGCATCGGGCTCGTTGCTGATGACAGCACATATCGTGATCGGCAGCTGCCCGGCCTGCATCTGATCGATGAGGCTTTGCAGATTGCTCCCTCGCCCCGAGATTAGGACGACTACGGGCAAACGCGATGGGCTCATCTGAGTATTATCACTTGCTGGTCGGCACTGTGCGCTTCGGTGTGCCCGATGACAAACGCGGTTTCGCCCGATTCGCGCAGCACTTGAATCGTGGCCGCCTCGTCGCCATCACGCACGACCAATATCATGCCGATGCCGCAGTTAAACGTGCGATACATCTCGTCATCCTCGATGTCCCCGTTCTCCTGCACCCAATCGAAGATCGCAGGGCGGCGCCATGTGCGCGCATCGATGACGGCGTGAACGCCTTTGGGCAGTACTCGCGGGACATTGCCGGGAAGACCCCCGCCGGTGATATGCGCCATCCCGAGCGGCGCTTGTGCCTGCAAGATCCTTAGCAACGACCGGCAGTATATGCGCGTCGGGGTGAGCAGGGCATCGCCCAGCGTTGCTCCCGCGAAGGGCGTATCGAGCGGAGTGCGGCTTCGCTCCAAGATCTTGCGGATAAGCGAAAAGCCATTGGCGTGCGGGCCGCTTGAGGCGATCCCAACCAAGACGTCGTTGGCCCCGATCGCAGAGCCGTCGATGATTTTCATGCGCTCGACGATGCCAACCGCAAAGCCTGCCAGGTCGTAGTCCGCGCCGCTGTAAAGTCCCGGCATTTCCGCAGTCTCGCCGCCGATCAGGGCCATACCCGCAAGTCGGCAGCCCTCGGCGATGCCCTGGATCACGCGGGTGGCTACAGGCACATCCAGGCGGGCGGTTGCAAAGTAATCCAGAAAAAACAGCGGTTCGGCACCTTGAACGATAATATCGTTGGCACACATCGCCACCAGATCGATTCCGATCGTCTGATGCCGATCGAGCTCTATGGCGAGTTTGAGCTTTGTGCCAACACCGTCGGTGCTCGCGACCAGCACCGGCTGCTCATAGTCCCGAGCGGGAATCTCGAACAAACCGCCAAAGCCGCCCAGCTCGCCGAGCACACCGGGGCGCGTTGTGCTCTCCACTACAGGCTTGATCGCGCGCACCAGCGCTTCGCCGGCGTCGATATCCACGCCCGCATCACGATAGTTGAGAGGGGTTCTGCTGGATTTGCTCACATCAGGCTCCGAGACCGGAGATGTTCTATGGTAGGGCGAGGCCCCTGAGGTGTAAACCTTGACTTCGCGCATTAGCTTGCATAGCGTGCAAGCGATCCGCGGAACCGACGATGCGAGGCCGTCGGCGCCGATCGGCTGAGCGGATCAAACCCGGGCGCGCCAGGAGAAACCCAGCGTTGTCAAACAGGACGAACGGATCATGAAATTCTACTACCTGCCGAATGCGATCACGCTGGTACGCATAGGATTAGTGCCCGTGTTTATTGTGGTGCTCAAGGCACAAGACTATGCTGTGGCGCTGTTGATTTTCGCCGTCGCGGGTTTGTCTGACGGACTCGATGGGTTTATTGCCAAGCGTTTCAATCTTGTGACGCGCCTGGGCGCCATTCTCGATCCGTTGGCAGACAAGGTACTGCTCGTCAGCGCCTACATCATGTTGACCATTCTCGGGCATCTGCCGTTCTGGCTGGTCCTCACCGTCGGTTTTCGCGATTTGTTGATTGTCGCCGGATACCTGGTGTACACGTCCCTGATCGGTTCCGTTGCTATGCGCCCGACCTATCTCAGTAAGTTCAACACATTTTTGCAGATTACGCTGGTTGTCGCGATTCTGGTGCAACAGGCGATGGGCCTGCCGCTCGCCCTTTTGTTGCAGATCTTGGTCTACGGCGTGTTCATAACCACGGTTGCCAGCGGCGTGCATTATGTGTGGATCTGGGGGGTCAAACGGGAGCCTGATGCGGTGTCCGATTCGAAACCGCCCGCTAATTAGTGCCCAGCAAACGGTGCCCGGTGGTCCGACGGCCGCGGTAGCGCATCGCCGGGCGCAAGTCGCCCGCGCAGCGTGACGCGGGTGCAGGTGCCGGTGCCGGGGAAGAAACGCGTGGGAGATGGCAATCGGAGGGCGCAGCGCAACAAACGGCGAAGATCGCAGACCGACTCACAATCATGACACGACAGCTTTTCCTTAATATACGCCTCAGCGACGCGGCTTCATTCGATAATTTCCTGATGGGTCGTAACCCGGAGCTTGTCGAGCGGTTGCGCGAGGCAGTCCGCGCTGTGGGTCAGGGACAGCTGTCCTCGGAGCGGGTGCTGTTCCTGTGGGGCGCACCCGCGGCGGGCAAAACGCACCTCTTGCAGGCCGCGTGTCATCTGGCGCAAGAAGGCGGCCATGTTTCGCCGGCCTACATTCCGCTGGCCATGGTCGCACAGATGTCGCCAGCCGTACTCGAGGGCCTGGAAAAGCTGCCCATGGTGTGTCTCGACGATATCGATCGTATCCGGGGCAATGCGGCGTGGGAGACGGCGTTATTCAGCCTGTGTGAACGGTTGCGCAACCACGGAGGGTTGTTGGTCGCGGGGGCGCGCTCGGCACCATCGCGCATCGGGTTTAAGCTGGCGGATCTCGCGGCGCGATTGGGGTGGGGCCTGGTCTACCCGTTGCGGCCCCTGAGCGATGCCGAGAAACTCGAGGCGATGCGGTTACGCGCACGCAATCGGGGGTTCGAACTGCCAGAGGAGGTTGCACGCTACGTGCTGAGGCGCTATCCGCGCGATGCGCAATCGCTGTTTGACCTGTTAGATCGCATCGATCGGGCGTCATTGGCCACGCAACGGCGCGTTACTATCTCGCTTATTCGCGAACTGGAGTGAGAGCGCTTCCTTCGATGGCGGCCATGGATTGTGCAGGGGCCGCAACAGGGGAGGGGCGAGTACAGGCACACGCGGCGGTAGCCTCCTAGCCCGGCTGGCAAGCGCAGCACCATAACGGGGTGCAGTGACATTGCTGCTGTCCCACAACCACCCTATGCCTGGATCGCACCATTGTTTCCGAGACACGCCGTTAATACGTCCCTGTAGGCTCGGTGCCAGCATCCGTGGCTTGCAACGGTCTCGGAAACAA
>JBHHZP010000008.1:0-46033 GCA_046758085.1 Acidiferrobacterales bacterium | reverse complement strand
CGTGACCATCGAGTACTGGTCGGATGACATGCTCGGCCTGTTCAAGAAGACCTGGGAGGAAGTAGCCGCCGAGCAGGCCGCCAAAGACCCCTTTTTCAAGAAGGTCTGGGACGACCTCTCCCAGTTCCGGGCCAAGTACGACATCTGGGAAGCCTATGCCTTCCTGCCACGGGCGCAGCCGAAGAAGTAGTTCAATCGGTCAAGTACAACGTATGCCCATTGGCAAAGATGCAGAATGCCGGCTCTGCATCTTTGTTGCCCGTGGCGTCAGCTCGCAAGCGGTCTCGTATTGTAGTGAGCGCACATAAGAATACAAGCAGTCGCGCGTGCAAGCTGCATGGCGGAGCAGCTATTGATTCGAACTCTTAACCTTGGTTGACTGCATGAAGGGTCGTGTAGACGAACCACGAGTACGTCTGGCCGACGCGCTCGATGCGTTGGTGATTCGCATCGGGCAAGTCGTGGCCTGGGCCAATGTAATCCTGGTCGTGGCCATTATCGTGCAGGTGGTTCTGCGTTACGGCTTCGGCATTGGCCAGGTCAAGCTCGAGGAGTTCCAGTGGCACCTCTACGCGCTCGCCGTCATGATCGGTGTGTCCTACGCGCAGGCGACCGATTCCCATATACGCGTGGACGTGATCGCCGCGCGTTTGTCCGAACGTACGATTCGCGCCTGGGAGGTCTTCGGCATCCTGGTGTTCGCCTTGCCATTTATCTTTGTGGTGTTTTACCACAGCCTTGAGTTCGCCGCCGAAGCCTGGCGCTTGAACGAGCACTCCGATGCGCCCTTAGGGCTGCCCTGGCGCTGGGCGATCAAATCGGTGATCCCCACAAGTTTCGCGCTCTTGGGGCTTGCCGTGCTCGCGCGCCTCATGCGCGATGTCGTAGCCTTGCTCGGAAAATCTTCGCCATGAGCATCAACGATATGCTCGTGGTTACGATGTTCCTGACGTTCACGGCTTTTCTTTTCACGGGCTTCCCGGTGGCGTACGTGCTCGGTGGCGTGGGCGTGCTGTTCGCCGGCATCGGCTATCTCTCCGACATTTACCTCGGTACCGCGACCGGTCTGGACTTCCTCACCCTCGGTCTGGTGGTCAACCGTATTTACAAGATCATGGATAATTGGGTGCTGGTGGCGCTGCCGATGTTCATCTTCATGGGGCTGATGCTCGATCGATCCGGCATTGCCGAGCGCATGCTGCACGCCATGCAGGAGCTCTTCGGCAAGGTGCGCGGGGGTCTGGCCGTCACGGTCACGGTCATCGGCATTATTCTCGCGGCCTCCACCGGCATCATCGGCGCCTCGGTTGTATTGCTCGGAGTGCTCTCGCTGCCGGTAATGATCAACCAGGGCTATCACAGGTCGCTCGCCACCGGCACCATCTGTGGCGCCGGTTGTCTCGGTATCCTGATCCCGCCGAGCATCATGCTGGTGATCATGGCCGACCAGCTCGCGCTGTCGGTCGGTGATTTGTTCATGGGGGCGGTGTTCCCGGGCCTGATACTGGGGGGGCTATATGTCGTATATATCCTGGTGTCCGCCTTGTTGCGCCCGGAGATCGCACCGCTGCCTACGAATCGCCGCTCGATCAGCTGGGGCGCGATATGGGACGTCATCCAGTCGGTGATCCCACCCGCGGGGCTGATTATTGCAGTGCTCGGTTCGATCTTCGCCGGAATCACTACCCCGACCGAGGCGAGCGGCGTAGGCGCGCTCGGGGCCATTCTGCTCGCCTGGTACAACAAGAAACTCAGCTTCGGGGTCTTGAAAGAGGTGGTTATGGCGTCTTTCAACACCACGGCCTACATCTTCGCCATCTTTCTCGGCGCCACCTGCTTTGCTTTGGTGCTGCGCGAGCTTGGCGGGGATGAGCTCGTCGAAGAGATGCTCACCGGCCTGCCGTTTGAAAAATACGGCATATTGATATTTATCCTGGGCCTGGTGTTCCTGCTCGGTTTCCTGCTCGACTGGATCGAGATCACGCTGATTATTCTGCCATTGCTGTCGCCTGTCGTCGCCGCGCTCGGTTTCCAGATCGACGGCTACGGCGTCGTCGATGAGCCGGCGCTCATCTGGTTTGTCATGCTCGTGGCGGTCGCTTTACAGACCTCCTTTCTCACGCCGCCGGTGGGCTTCGCGCTGTTCTACCTCAAGGGCGTGTGCCCGCCCGAGGTGCGGATGGTCGATATCTACAAGGGCGTCGTTCCCTTTATTATGCTGCAGCTTATCGGACTGACGATCGTAGTGATGTTTCCGCAGCTCGTGATCTGGCTGCCGGCGGTAGCGTATAGGTGATTCTGGTGAACCGTGAATGGTGAGGAGTGAGGACCAGGGTCATTGATGTCCCACAAGTCCCGGCTTGGAAGGCTGAAACTCTTAAAGAGACATGGATCGCACCTTTGCTTCCGAGACCCTCGCCAGCACGGATGCTGGCGCCGAGCCTACACGGACGTATCCACGGCGTGTCTCGGAAACAAAGGCGTGATCCATGCATTGGGTGGTTGTGGGACAGCAGCGCACTACCGTATAAGGATCTAAAATTCATTTTCTGCTTTCCGTCGATTCACGCCTGAGGATATGCTTTTGGACCTTGCCCACGGAGGTGCGCGGTAGTTCCTGCCGGAACTCGACCAGCTCCGGCACCCGGAATGTTGCCAGGCGTTCGCGGCACCACTCGATGATCTCCTCGCTCCCGAGCTGCTGGCCTTTCTTCAGGACAACAACGGCCTTGATCTTCTCGTCGCGGATCTCGTCCGGAACGCCGATGACGGCGCAGTCGAATACCTTGGGGTGTTCCAAGATGACCGTCTCAACTTCGGTCGCGGCCACGTTCTCGCCGGAGCGCTTGATCATGTCCTTGGCCCGGTCCACGAAGTGGAAGTAGCCGTCGGGGTCCTGATAGGCGTTGTCGCCTGACCACAGCCAGCCGTCGCGCAACGTCTCCGCCGTCGCATCCGTGTTCTTGAAATATCCCTTCATCAGCGTCCGACCGGGTGAGCCGTGCACGACAATCTGGCCGACCTCTCCCTGCGCTACCGGTTTCCCGCTGTCGTTGACGAGATCCACCTCGTAGCCCATGGCCGGGAATCCAACCGACATGTTACGTCGTTCGAACGTGAGCGGGTTCATTAGCGGGGGTCCCATGGTTTCCGTCATGCCCCAGAGCTGCAGCAACGGCGCACCGAAGCGCCCGCGCCATTCCGCAAGCTGCCCCTCGGTCACACTCTGCGCGAACAGCACCACTCGCAGGCGATTTTTCCTGTGTTCGTCGTCGCGCGCTTGCGCCAGCAGCATGCGAATCGGCGCGGCAAACAGGCTCGCCACCGTGCATTGATGGGCGATGCAGCGCTCGAAATAGCGACTGGCGCTGAAACGTGCCGTCAGCGCCATGCTCGCACCGGTCACCAACGTGCTCATGGTCGAGTAATACTGGGCATTGCCATGAAACAGCGGCAGCACGACGTAATGCCGATCGCCCGGGCGCAAGCCAACAGCCTTGGCCACGGTCTCGCCTGCATAGATGTAGTTGGCATGCGTAACCAGAACACCTTTTGGACGCGCCGTCGTTCCCGAGGTATAGAGTATCGCCGCTTCGTCAAACGGATTGACGCGCGCATCGGGGGCGGAGGTATCTTGTTGTGCAACCAGGTCGTCGAAGTGCTGAGTGCTATGTGCATCGGGCCGCTTTGCGCCGCAGACGACGACTGCTTTGACATGCGCGCACTCGCTGCGCGCCTGTGTGACCACGTCCAGGTGGTCGGCATGGGTGAAGATCAGGCGACTTTCCGAATGATCGAGCAGGTACGCAAGCTCTGGGGCGGGGGAGGCGACGTTGGTCGGCATGATGACGGCACCGATCTTGGCGGCGCCGAACCACAAGTAAAGAAACTCCGGACAGTTCGGCAGGTGCAGGTTGATCTTGTCGCCGTGGCCGATACCGAGTGCGACCAGCATATTCGCCGCACGATTAACCCGCTCGTCGAACTGGACGTAGGAGAGCGCTGTGACGGTGCCGCCGAGGTCATCGAAAATTAAAAAAGGTTGGTCCGGGCTCGCACACGCACGGTGCTCGAGCAGGCTGCGAAGCGTGCGGTTGGCGACTATGGTGGCCATGGCGATCTTGGGGGTCTGCGTCTGGGTGACAAATCAATCCCGACGGCCTGCGCCGTCAGCGTGCGGTCCACCCCAGATCGATCATGTGCGCGGCGCCGGTGATGGCGCTTGCCTTGTCCGAGGCCAGGAACAAAGCCAGTCCCGCTACCTCTTCCGGTTGGATCAAACGCTTGATGGCGGCAGGTTCGAGCATGATCTTCTCGATGACCTCGTCCTCGCTGATGCCGTGAGTGGCTGCCTGCGCCTTGATTTGGTTGTCGACAATGGGTGTGCGCGCGTAGGCGGGACAGATGGCATTGGCAGTAATGCCGAACTCCCCCAACTCGAGCGCCACGGTCTTTGTCAGTCCTATGAGCCCGTGCTTGGCAGCGATATAGGCACTCTTGTATGGGCTTGCGACCACGCCGTGCAGCGAGGACATATTGATAATGCGCCCCCACCGCTCTTTCTTCATTTGCGGGGCCAGGTGCTGGGTGAGCTGGAATGCGGCGATCAGCATGACCTGGATCATTTTTACCCAGGTATCTTCCGGGAACTCCTCGACCGGTGCAACATGTTGAAATCCGGCGTTGTTCACCAAGATGTCGATGCGCCCGCACGCTTCGAGCGCGTGCCTGGCGAGCGCGACAACAGCCTCGCGGTCGGAAAGATCGGCTTGGATGAATGTGCCGCCAATATCGTCCGCCACCGGACGCCCCGCATCGGTCAATTCGTTTACGAGCACGTTCGCGCCCTCATTTGCAAACGCCACGGCGATGGCCTTGCCGATACCGCTTCCCGC
Source organism: Acidiferrobacterales bacterium (assembly GCA_046758085.1). Lineage (GTDB taxonomy): Bacteria > Pseudomonadota > Gammaproteobacteria > Acidiferrobacterales > SPGG2 > VRUB01. The sequence continues at coordinate 41,138 of JBHHZP010000008.1, read as the reverse complement.
TCCGGTCACGAGGGCCGTCCTTCCTTTCAGGTCCATACTGCGATCTCCGCGTGGTTGCCGGCCATGATCATCGCGTCGTCCATAAGAGCTCCAACCGTGCCGGCTCGGTGTTAACCGCTCTCGCCCGTGCCGATTTGGAAGGAATGGACCACCGCGTTGTAGCGTTCGGGACCACGGTCAAATGTACGCTCGACAAACGTGACTTTTCGATCGTTGTCGATCAGTACTACCGTCGATGAGCGCGTGCCGTAATGGGTTCCGCTGATGAACAACGGCGACAGCAGCCGTTCACGTGCCAGCCCGATGCCGGTGTCAGGCAGCTCCGCGTCCTCGGCAATCGCCCCGTCGGCTAGGGTCGCAAAGAGGACGTCCGGCTCCGGATCGCCACCCGCGGACAACAGCTCGCTCAGGTTCTGAGTGCCCCGCGTGACCTTCGGCCAGGGGGTGTTTAACAGGTGGTTGCTCAAGCCGTACACACCGGGGTCGAGCCTTCGCACTTGGCCTTCGCGGTTCGAATAGAAGAAAAAGTGATCGCCTTGCCCGGCGATGAGGCTGAAACCGTTGTACTGGTCCGCCCGTTGGGCGACGGCGCGTAGATAGGCCTCGGGCGGCACTCCACTCAGCAGAAATTTGCTGACCAGGTGCCCGCGCGATGGCCGCTCGGCGGGCGGGGAGTCGGAGTCGCGAAAGTTCGTGAGCGCGGCGAACCGCCCTTGGCGTGTGATCCCGAGCCAGGTGCCGCCCTGGCGCAGATCGCGGCCCGCCAGCACGTGCGGAGCATCGTCCCAGAAAGCCGCCGCGCTCGTGGGCCGGTCGTAGAACTCGTCGCGGTTCGCCGCCACGATCAGCGGATACTGGGGATGCTGTTGCAAAGACAGTAATAAGATGCACATGATAACTTCAGTAGCGAGTAACGAGTTTCGCGTGCGTGGTAAGGCCGCATGCCTCAGTTCTTTCCTAGCTACTCGCTACTAGCCACGACCTTAATCTTCCCGATCCGGGCGCGCCATTCGGCGGGACCGGTGTTGTGCACCGACTCGCCGTTGCAATCGACTGCAACCGTGACCGGCATATCCACAATCTCGAACTCGTAAATGGCTTCCATGCCCAGGTCCCCGAAGGCGAGGAGGCGGCTCGACCGAATGGCCTTGGATACGAGAAAGGCGGCGCCGCCGATGGCGATCAGGTAGACCGCCTGGTGTCTTTTGATCGCCGCGATTGCATTGGGACCGCGCTCGCCCTTGCCGATCATGCCGAGCAGGCCGGTCTGCGCGAGCATGAGGTCAGTGAATTTGTCCATGCGCGTGGCGGTGGTGGGACCGGCCGGCCCGACGATTTCACCGCGCACGGCATCGACAGGGCCGACGTAGTAGATGAAACGGTCGCGAAAATCGACGCCTTCGGGCAACGGTTTGCCTTCCGCGAGCAGGCCGGCGATGCGCTTGTGCGCGGCATCGCGCCCGGTGAGAAGTTCGCCGCTCAACAGCAGGGTCTCGCCGGGTTTCCAGCTTGCGACCTCGGCCTTGTTGAGCTTACCGAGATCCACGCGCCGCGCCGACTTCCCCGCCTGCCAGGTAACTGCAGGCCAGTCCTCGAGCGGCGGCGGTTGCAATTCTGCCGGTCCGCTGCCGTCGAGCGTGAAATGCACGTGCCGCGTTGCCGCACAGTTGGGGATGATAGCGATCGGCAGCGAGGCGGCGTGGGTCGGGTAGTCGCGGATCTTTATATCGAGCACAGTGGTCAATCCACCCAAGCCCTGGGCGCCAATACCCAACGCATTAACCTTGTCGTACAGCTCCAGGCGCAGCTCCTCGACACGGCTGCTCGGGCCGCGTGCGATGAGTGCCTGGATGTTGATCGGCTCCATCAGCGCTTCCTTCGCCAGCACCATGGCCTTCTCCGCGGTGCCGCCGATGCCAATGCCGAGAATCCCGGGCGGACACCAGCCGGCGCCCATCGCCGTCACGGTGCTCAGCACCCACTCGACGATGTCGTCGCTGGGGTTGAGGATGGCGAACTTCGCCTTGTTCTCCGAGCCGCCGCCCTTGGCGGCGACGGTTACCTCCACCTTGTCACCCGGGACGAGCTCTGTGTGGACGACCGCCGGGGTGTTGTCGCGCGTGTTGCGGCGCGCACCGGCCGGATCCGACACGATCGAGGCACGCAGCGGATTGTCCGGGTCAGTGTAGGCACGCCGTACACCCATGTTCACCATGTCCGCGACAGACTGGCCGCTGTCCCAGCGCACGTCCATGCCGATCTTCAGGAATACCACCACGATGCCGGTATCCTGGCACACAGGCCGGTGTCCCTCGGCCGCCATGCGCGAGTTGGTCAGGATTTGCGCCATCGCGTCTCTGGCGGCTGGTGACTCCTCGCGCGCGTAAGCCTCGCCCATGGCGCGGACGAACTCGACCGGGTGGTAAAAGGAGATATATTGTAGGCTGTCTGCAATGCTGACGATAAAGTCTTGCTCAGTAATGACCGTCATAGCTGTATTTCCCGGCGTCGTGACTTCAGGGTACCCGATCAGCGTCACACCTTGCTGTAGATAATGCTTCGGCTACTTGGCTTTGGGATCTTTCGGATTTTACATCGTTTTACAGCTCACGCCCCGCTGAGGGGCTGGGAATACCGCGAGACTGCGGGGAACCAATTGTATTTAACGCTGAAATAAGGGTAATGTTAGCAATGCAACCCAGCTAAAAAGGCCTTCGCACTGGCTGGCATTCCTCGGCGGAACGCCGGTGCCTATGTCTGGTATTGGTTCTACGCCGAGAAACAAACCCAAAACGCCCAATGGAGGAATGTACGATGATTAAGCTATATAGACGAGTTGTCTTTGTCCTCGGCGCGTTTTACGGGCTGAGCCTCGCAGCGCCCGCTGTCGCCACCGAAATGATGGCAAAACCTGGCGGCTTTCCTGAGCGTCCACTCACCATGATCGTGCCTTATGGGCCGGGTGGCGGTTCCGGGCAGGTGTCCCGCGCCATGATTCAGGGGGTTAAAGACGCCGCCGGTATCGATATCAACCCCGAATACAAGCCGGGTGGTGCCGGCATGGTGGGCTTAAAGACGTATATGGCGGCACCCGCCGACGGTTACACCGTGCTTGAGCACATCGATGATGCCACCAGCGCGTACGCGATTGGCAAGTCCAAGATCCATCCGGCCAAGGATCTGACTCCGCTGGTGATCTCGCAGATTACCTTCAGCCAAATCTACATCCGCTCCAATGAGTCCCGCTTCAACGACTGGAATTCCTTTGTAAAGTACGTGAAGGGCAAGGGTGGAAAGGCGACGATCGCCAATGTCGCCGGCGAAGGTTCGATGGAGCGCATTAATATGAACCAGACGGCCGCGCACTTCGGATTCAAAATCCAGCAGATCAGCTTCGATAAGGGCGGCCCCCGCTATGCCGCGCTCAAGGGCGGCCAAGTCGATGCGCTGTTCGAGCAGCCCGGCGATGTGCGTGGTTTTCTGGAAAGCGGCGATTTCAAACCGATCCTGACGTTTTTGAAAGAGCGCCCCTCGGCCTTCGCCGATGTGCCTTCGATGACGGATGTCGGGCTCAAGTTCACGCCGCTGATGCGCTTCCGGGGCTTCTATGTTCACAAGAACGCGCCCAAGGATCGCGTGAAGTACCTGCAATGGGCCTTTCAGAAGGGCTATCACGCGGACAGTTACCTCGCCTTCAACAAAAAGAAGTACATGGATCTGATCCCCAGCTTTCGCGATACTGAAGGCGCGAAGAAGCTGATCAAGGAGACAATGAAGATCTACAAGAAAACTTATAAGGAGATGGGACTGATCAAATAGTCCCCTTGTTCTGCTATTTAGCTCGACGCACGCTCCGGTGGAGACGAAGTTCACCGGAGCGTGCCCTGGAATGGGCCCCGCGATGAGGAGATTGACCACCGGCCAATGGATTGAAACGGCCTTCTGGGTGGCTTTCGCCGCTCTTGCCTATGCGCTTAGCTTCCAGTTCGATCGCGAGATCGAAATGTATAAGTTCGGCGCAGCCGGCTGGCCACGGGTTGTAATCTTTCTGATTGTCGTGGCGGCGGCGGGCGAGTTTGTACAGATGCTTCGTGGCAAGCAGGGCGGTGCCCCAAAGGTCCCCGCCCGCACCCAAGCTAGTGTGGTGAACGTAACGGGCCGGCACGACACGAGCTCATTGGTGCGCATGGGGATAACGCTGGCGCTGCCGCTTGTCTACGCCAGTCTGCTCGAATACACGGGCTATTACTTCACCACACCTTTCTTTCTCGCCGCATACCTCTATCTCATCGGTGAACGTCGCGTGAAATGGCTGATCATTGTGCCATTGGCGATCTATCTCGTTGTCACCATTCTCTTTACCCGTTTCCTGTATGTCGGTCTGCCGGTCGGCTATTGGCCCGGGTTTTATGATTTCAGCAACTGGCTGATCGTCCTGATTCGCTAGTTCGAACCGTCGGAGAGCAAGAGGAATGTTGGGACAGTTGTTGGGAGGGATGCTGGCGCTGTTTAGCGACCCCTTGAGCGTCGGCATCTTTTTCGCCGGATTGATTGGTGGCATGTTGTTCGGCGCCATCCCCGGCGTCAACATGCTTACCTTGGGCGCGATTTTTCTGCCGTTTTCGGGGATCCTAAGCGCGTCCGACGCCATTATGTTCTACTCCGTGCTGTATTGCTCGGGGACCTACGGCGGCGCGGTGACCGCGATCTTGTTTAATATTCCCGGTTCACCCGAGAACGCGCCGACGGCATTCGACGGCTATCCGATGACCCAGCAGGACCGGGCGGGGAAGGCCATCGGCGCTGCGGTGTTGTGTTCGTCGTTGGGGGGAACGTGTTCGGTGGCTCTTATGATAGCGGCAACCCCGCTGCTGGCCGATTGGGCGATCCGGGCCTTCGGACCGCCGGAAATCTTTGCGCTTGTGTTTCTTGGCATTTCGGTTGCTTCGTCGGTAGGGGCCAAGACGCTGTGGAAGGGCTGGTTGTCGGTGCTGTTTGGCCTGATGATCGCTACTGTCGGGCTCGATCCGGTTGCCGGTATAGAACGCTATGAATTCGGCTATGTCTACTTGCTCGCCGGTATCCATTTTATTCCTCTGATTCTGGGTTTTTTCGCCGTGTCCGAGGTATTCGTGCAGGCGGAAAAGCGTGTCGTCGGCACCTATAAGATGCCCGATTTCAGCACGACGCTTCCCACCCTGCGCGAGTTCTGGCGGCTTAAGATCGCCGTCGTGCGATCGGTGCTGTTGGGGTTCTTTGCGGGAATCCTCCCCGGCATCGGTGCGACGCTCGCCGCATTCTTGAGCTACAACGAGGCCGTGCGCTGGTCAAAGACACCAGAACAGTTCGGCACCGGTCAGCTCGAAGGCGTGGTGGCGTCCGAGACCGCCAACAACGCCGCCACCGGCGCCGCTATGATTCCGCTGCTGGCACTTGGGCTTCCCGGAGGGGCGCTCACGGCGATGATGATCGGCGTCTTTCAGATGCACGATATGGAACCGGGGCCACTGGTCTTTACCAACAGCGCCGACTTGGTCTGGGTCGTGTTTGCTGCCATGTTCTTTGCCAACATCGCCATCTTTGTGCTCGGATACCTGGAGGTAAAAACAGTCACTCAGCTTTTGCGCATTCCGTTCCAATTCCTCGCCCTCGCTATCTTGCTGTTGTCGACGGTCGGCGCTTACGCTGTCCGTAGCCTGGCGATGGATGTATTGGTGATGTTCGCGGCCGGGATCATCGCATTCTTCCTGCGCCGATCCGGCTATTCCGTGGCAGGGATCATCTTGGGCGTTATTCTGGGCAAACTGGGCGAACAGAACTTCTCGCAGGCCATGCAGATGGTGAGTTATGATTTTATTGAGTTCTTAACCCGGCCGATCGTCGCCATCCTGGTGTCGGCCGGGATGCTGACAATCATGACGAATGTTTACCGGGCATTCAGGGGAACACGCCACGAAGTTGCCATCGAGGATTGAGTTACAGAGGTTCCCAAAACCTCTCTGCGCTCTTATTGTCCGTGTCGGAAGTCGATCATCGCACCCGCGTTTATTGGCCAAGGGCCGACGCCGGCGCCACACAGCTGATCGCCGAAGTAGACCGCCATGTTCAGGAAGGTCTACAAGCAGATCGGCCTGGTCAATGAGCTGTCCCCTCGGGTCCGTGAGGGGCCCGAGCCTTGCCCACGACGCTCGCTGGCCAGGGAGCCACTGGCCTGTGTGTACGCCCCGGCTCGAGCAGCGCGCTTTTGCGGGTGATGCTCGGTGTTGCGCCATTCGTTACGGTGGCGCGGTGGAAGCTGTACAATCCTCGATACTTTTACACAAATGCGTGGTCGTTCCGATGCATGGAGCGCCACGCCCTGGTACGATAGCCGAAATCATATTCACGCAGGTCCGACGCTGTCGTACCCAGCGCAATCCGCACGCGAGCAGTCATGCAGGAACCCAAACCCGGCAGTGATAACAAGAGTACACCCTCTGCAGGGTCCCGCGCGCTTGCCGATACCCCGAGCTTCGCCGCCGTGCTGGATGCGGCACGGCGCCTGCGCGGTAAGGCGGTCGTGACACCATTACTGGAATCGCCCGCACTCAACGCGCTCGTCGGCGGGCGCCTGTTGATCAAGGCCGAGCTTTTACAGCGAACCGGGGCGTTTAAGTTTCGTGGGGCGTATAACAGCCTTTCGCGTCTGCAACCGCACGCGCGCCAGCGCGGTGTGGTGGCCTGCTCCTCCGGTAACCACGCGCAAGGGGTGGCCGCCGCCGCGCAAATCCTCGGGATGCCGGCACTCATTGTCATGCCGTCCGACGCCCCCGCGATCAAGCTCGCCAATACGCGATCCTACGGTGCCGATGTGCACCTGTATGATCGTTACCGCGATAACCGCGAAGCGATTGCCGAGCGGCTGGCGACAGAACGCCACGCCGTTCTCGATAAAACGTTCGAGGACCCGAAAGTGATTGCCGGCCAGGGCACGGTTGGGCTGGAGATTGCGGAGCAGGCGCAGCAACAGGGCGCCGCGTTGGATGCGGTGCTGGTACCGTGTGGCGGCGGCGGTTTGATTTCCGGCTGTGCCATCGCGCTCGCCGAGCGCAGCCCGGGTACTGCCGTGTTTGCGGTCGAACCCGAAGGGTTTGACGACACCGCGCGCTCATTGGCTGCGGGCAAGCGTGTGCGCAATGATGGCGAGGCACGTTCGATGTGTGACGCACTGCTGGTGCCGACTCCGGGGGCGCTACCCTTCAGCATTAATGCGCGGCTGCTGGCAGGAGGGCTCGTGGTCAGTGATGCAGAGGTGGCGAGCGCCATGGCGCTCGCGTTTCGCTACCTCAAGCTGGTGGTAGAGCCGGGTGGGGCGGTGGCGTTGGCCGCGGCGCTGAGCGGAAAGCATGACTGCCACGAGCGAACGGTAGCCGTTGTTTGCTCCGGTGGTAACGTCGATCCCGACAGCTTTTGCCGGGCCTTGCGCCAAGACGGCACCACAGCCGATTCGAACGCGCACCGGCCCGCAGGGGAGAAATCATGAGTGAGCATGCCGCGTTCGCGTCCTCCGAAACCGCTTCACCAGAGATCCAGGCCGTCAGCAAGCTGGTCGCCCGCGCCCGCAAGGCCATGCAGGCGTTTGCCGATGCCAATCAGCAACGTGTGGACGAGGGCGTTACTGCATTGGCCTGGTCGATTTATAAGCCCGAGCATGCAAAGGAACTCGCCGAGGCCGCGGTGCGAGACACCGGGCTCGGAAACGTCAGCGACAAGATCACGAAAAATCAACGTAAGACATTTGGCACCTTGCGCGATCTATTGCGAGTCAAGACAGTTGGCGTAATCGAAAATGACCCGGTGCGCGGCATTGTCAAGTATGCGAAGCCCGTGGGTGTGGTAGCGGCAATCTCGCCCTCGACCAACCCCGCGGCGACACCGGTTAACAAAGCGATGATGGCAATCAAGGGGCGCAACGCCATCATCATCGCACCGTCGCCGGCAGGCTGGCCTACGACCGCGCGGGCGGTCGAGCTGATGCGCATAGAACTTGAAAAGATCGGGCTGCCCGCGGACCTGGTACAGGTCCTGCCGGCACCGGTGAACAAGGCGCTCACGCAGGCGCTGATGAAGGCCTGCGATCTGGTGGTCGCAACCGGCTCGCAAAACAACGTGCGAAGCGCCTACAGCAGCGGTACTCCGGCGATCGGGGTCGGTACCGGCAACGTGCCCGTGATCATCGACAGCAGCGCTGATCTCGACGACGCGGCGCAAAAGATCTGTGCCTCGAAGATATTCGACAACGCGACCTCGTGCTCTTCGGAGAACTCGCTGGTGATCATCGACGATGTCTACGACGACGCCATCGCTGCGCTCAAGGCGGCCGGTGGCTATCTCGTTACGGCTGACGAAAAGCAAGCGATCAAGGATACGCTATGGGTCGACGGGCGTTTGAACCGCAAGCTCATCGCCAAGGATGCCGGCGTCTTTGCGCGTGAGGTCGGTTTGCCGGAAGCCGCGCGGCAGGCACGTTTCTTCATGGTGGAAGAGCAGGGCGTTGGTCGCGATTACCCGTTTTCGGATGAGAAGCTCTCGCTGGTGCTAACCCTATACCGGGTGGGCGATTTCGAGGCGGCGGCGAAGCGCACGCAAAAGATACTGAACTTTGTTGGCCGCGGGCACTCGTGCGGGATTCACACCAAGGACATGGATCACGCGCGCCGCCTGGCCGAGGAAATCGCGGTCGTGCGGGTACTCGTGAATCAGGCCCACACCTTCGGCAACGGCGGCGGTTTCGACAATGGCCTCAACTTCACCCTCAGCATGGGCTGTGGCACTTGGGGCGGCAACAGCATCAGCGAGAATCTGAACTATCGCCACTTTATCAACATCACCCATCTGTGCACGGTGATCGCCGAGGACAAGCCGGCGGAGCAAGACCTTTTCGGTGCATACTGGTCGCGCTACGGTAGGTGACCGGCATGGACTTCGAGGAACACGCCGGCAAAGCGCTGTTGGCCGCAGCTGGAATCGCGATACCCGAAGGCAAGCTCGCCACCAGCGCCGACGCTGCGGCGCGTGCGGCCGCAGAGCTTGGCGCTGTCGTGATCAAGGCACAGGTACCGATTGGAAAGCGCGGTAAGGCCGGGGGCGTGCGAACGGCCGATAGTCCCACGGCCGCACGTACGAGCGCGGCGCAAATCCTCGGCATGGAGATCGGCGGCCACCAGGTCGAGCGCGTGCTGGTCGAGCAGCGCATCGATATCGCGCGCGAGTACTACGCGGCTGTCCTGAACGACCCCGCCTGCAAATCACCACTGGTGCTGTTTTCAACGCTGGGCGGCATGGACATCGAAGAAGTGGTAGCTAAGCAACCCGATGCGGTACGGCGCACGCCGGTAGACATCCGCACGGGGTTTGACGAGGACGCTGGGCGCGCCTTGATCCGAGGGCTCGCGCTCGGTGACGCAGAACCGCGCTCGGCGACGTTACTGGGGCAGTTGTACCACGCCTATCGTGCCAACGACGCCGAGCTGCTGGAGATCAATCCGCTGGCCTTGACCGACGACGGTAAGCTCGTGGCACTGGACTGCAAGTTCGTGCTCGACGACTCCGGTGCCCAACGCCGTCCGGAGCTGGCGGGGCAAGGCGTGTCGGGTGCCGCGACCGAGCTCGAGCGGCGCGGTCGCAACCTCGGACTGCGTTTCATCGAGCTCGACGGTGAGGTCGGCGTGCTCGCCAACGGCGCCGGCTTGACCATGACGACACTCGATGTCATCGCCCGTCACGGTGGTAGCGCGGCCAACTTTCTCGAAATCGGGGGCGACGCCTATGTCAAAGGTAAGCCGGCGCTGGAGCTGGTGCTCGCAAATCCACGCGTGAAGAGCCTGTTGATCAACTTCTGCGGCGCGATCGCACGCACCGATGTCATGATGGAAGGGGTCGTGGCCGCCTGGGAAGCGCTCAGGCCGGAGGTGCCCGCGTTTTTCACCGTCCACGGGACCGGTGAAGACGAGGCCATCCAGATGCTGCGCGAGCGACTGGGCATCGAGCCTTACGACGCGCTCGACAATGCCGTGCAGGCCGCGGTGGAGGCGGCACGATGATTGTGCGCGGGACGGAGCGCGTGCTGGTCCAGGGTATTACCGGACGCCAGGCGAGCTTCTGGACCGAGCGGATGCAGGCCTACGGCACGCGGGTTATTGGCGGGGTCAATCCGAAGAAGGTCGGCACGACGCATTGCAATGTGCCGGTATACGGGAGCGCGCGCGAGGCAATGGAGGCGCAGCGCTTCGAGGTCTCGGTGATCATCGTTCCGCCGCTTGCGGTGCGCGCGGCGGCGCTCGATTCAATCGAGGCCGGAGTAAAAAAGCTCGTCGTGCTGACCGAGCATACGCCGGTACAGGACGTGATGGTTTTGCTGGCGGCGGCCCGTGACAACGGCGCACGTGTGCTCGGGCCGAACACCGCCGGGCTTGTGACACCGGGGGAATGTTTTGTCGGCTTCATGCCGGCTTTCAATGAGCGCATATTCCGCGCCGGGCGCATTGGCGTGATCTCTCGCAGCGGCAGCCTCGGAACACTGGCATGCCTGTACCTGTTGCGCGCCGGCCTCGGTCAGTCGGTGTTCATAGGTATCGGCGGTGATCCGATTCTCGGGACGACCACGCGCGAAGCATTAGTTGAGCTCGATCGCGATGAGCGCACCGAAGGCGTCCTGGTAGTAGGCGAGATTGGCGGCTCAATGGAGGAGGATGCGGCGGAGTATGCCGCGGGCATGAAAAAACCGGTGATGGCCTTTATCGCCGGCGGCGCCTCGCCGCTGGGCAAGCGCATGGGCCATGCAGGCGCGATCGTGATGGGCACGAGCGGATCCTACGCCTCCAAGCGAGCGGCGCTGGAACGCGCCGGCGTGAACGTGCTCGATTCGCCCTCCGACGTAGGCACCGCCATGGCGGAGGCACTCAAATAGCCATCATGGTGTAACCCTTGGCCGCTCGTTCTTGATGCCGAAGCCGGACGATTACGACTAAGAATTCAAAATCTATCATGCAGGCCATACAGGTATTCGATTACGGCGAGCGCGATGCGCTGAGACTCACCGATATACCCCGGCCGGTGCCGGGCGAAGGCGAGGCGCTGGTGCGGCTACGTTACGCCGGTGTGAACTTCATCGACGTCTACATGCGTAAGGGCTCGTACCGGCACTCCGATACCTATGGCGCGAAGTTGCCGATGACGCTCGGCATGGAAGGCGGCGGTACCGTGGCCGCGGTCGGAACGGGGGTCGACAACGTCAGGCCCGGCGATCCCGTGGCGTACTGTCTAAGCCGCGGCAGCTACGCCCAGTATGCCGTGGTGCCTACCTGGCGGCTGGTCAAGGTCCCCGGCGCGGTCCCGCTCGAGACCGCCACGGCGCTGATGCTGCAGGGTTGCACGGCGCATTATCTTTCGCACTCGTTGTTTGCGCTGGGTCCGGATCATGCGTGCCTATTTCACGCTGGGGCCGGCGGGGTGGGGCAGCTGTTCATCCAGCTTGCGCGCTCGCGTGGCGCTCGGGTGCTGACGACGGTGGGGAGCGCGGAGAAGGCCGACATCGTGCGCAATCTTGGTGCCGAGCCCATCCTTTATAAGGAACTCGACTTTCACCAGGCGGTCATGGATCTTACTGGCGGGCGCGGCGTCGATGTGGTCTACGATTCGGTGGGTAAGGACACGATCGATCGTAGCATTCGCTCGCTCAGGCGCCGTGGGGTGTGTGCCAATTTCGGCGGAAGCTCAGGTATGGTCACCAACATCAAGCCGCTGGACCTGGCCGAGGCGGGTTCGGTTTTTTTCACGCGCCCGCATCTTGCGCATTACCTGGCCGATGCCGGAGAAATTGCCAGCCGCGTTACCGACCTGTTCGGCGCGGTTGAGCGTGGCGAGCTTCAGGTCACCATTGATCGAATTTTCCCTTTAGGCCAGGCGGGCGACGCACACGCCACTATCGAGGCGCGGCAGACCAAGGGCAAACTGCTGCTCGCGATCCCGCCACCGGCATGACACGCGGCATTGCCGGCGATTCAATTCCCGTGATCGATGATCGGCCGCGGGATGTGCTGTGAGTGCCAATCGCACAGCCCGCCGCCGGCCGCGCGCCACGCTTGCGACCTGTGGCACCGCGCATTTCCTGCACGACGGCTTCTCCGATGCGCTTTACGTATTTCTCCCGCTGTGGGCGCAGGCATTCGGACTTTCCCTCACTCAGGTCGGCGTGCTCAAGGCTGTCTTCACCGGTGCGCTCGCGGGTTTCCAGCTGCCCTCGGGATTCCTCGCCGAACGGCTGGGCGAGAGAATGGTGTTGGCTGTTGGCACCGTGATCGCGGGGCTCGGATTCATTTTGCTCGGTTTCGCCGACGGATTTTACGCGCTCATCGTGTGCCTGCTCGTGGCGGGGCTGGGCTGTGGGACGCAGCATCCACTGTCGTCGGCATTGGTGGTGCATGCCTTCGTGAACGACACGCGCCGCATCGCACTCGGTATGTATAACTTCACGGGAGACCTCGGAAAGGTCGTAGTACCGGCGTTGATCGCCGTGGGTGCCGCGACGATCGGTTGGCGCGGTAGTGCGATCGGCTACGGCACGATCGGCGTAGTCGCGGCATGTGCCATTTTCCTTGTGTTAAAGGGCCTGCAAGCCGGTGTCGCACCTGCGCCGCACACAACCCTGCATACTTTCACTAAAAGGGCACGGTGGGGTATCCGCCATCGACGCGGGTTTGCATTGCTGTCGGTGATCGCTGTGATCGACTTCTCCACGCGCACCGGGTTTCTCACGTTTCTGCCGTTTCTGCTGATCGCTAAGGGTGCACAGGTCGAAACGGTCGGTCTTGCGCTTGCGCTTGTTTTCGGCGGCGGCGCTGCTGGAAAGGTGCTTTGCGGAATCGGCGCCGCACGCTTCGGGATCATCCGTACGGCAGTACTGACCGAGCTTATAACCGGCGGCGGCATACTGTTGCTTGTGGGAATATCACTCGTGCCGGCGCTGGTGCTGCTCCCGCTGGTCGGTTTTGGCTTGAACGGCACATCCACCGTGCTCTACGGGACCGTGGCCGAGTTCGCAGCGCCGGAGCGTCAATCGCGTGCCTTCGGATTCTTTTATACTGTCGGTGTAGGCGCGAGCGCGCTCGCGCCGCTCGTCTACGGTATTGCCAGTGATCTCGCCGGTGTACCCGTCACCCTGGTCATTGTCGCGCTGGTAGCGCTGATAAGCATTCCGTTATTTCCACTTCTGAGTGCGTCGCTCGCCACCGCGCGCGAGGAATTGGCATGATGGCGTGCGAACGGAAACGCACAAGTGCTGCGCACGCCACGTCCTTGTCTTGAATCGTGCGTCAACGGGTCTGATCATTGATTGAGCTCGGTACCATTGTTTTGCTTTGGTGTGCCGTCGTGCTGTTCAGCGCCGGGGCGGTAAAAGGCATTCTAGGTATCGGTCTGCCGGTCGTCGCTATTCCATTGCTCGCGCTGGTCATGCCAGTGCCGCAGGCGGTAGCGCTGCTGCCCATCCCGATCGTCATATCGAACATCTGGCAGGCGTTTCATGGCGGCTATTTTCTCCCGGCGTGGCGGCGATTCTGGCCGCTGATACTCGGCCTGATTGTGGGAACCGTTATCGGGGCGAAGCTGCTCGCGAGCATCGATCCGCGCGTGCTGTACGTCGTCATCGGCGTGATTGTAATGGTGTTTGCGCTCACCAGTTTCTTTAGCCCGCGGCTGCGCCTCCCCACGCACGGGGAGCGCTGGCTGGGCCTGGCCATCGGGTTGGCAAGCGGGGTGATCGGCGGCATGTCCACCATTTACGGACCCGCGCTCATTATGTTCCTCATCGCCCTGCGCTTGCCCAAGGACGAGTTCGTGGGCACGATCGCCACCTTCTATCTATCCGCGGCCGTTCCACTTACGCTGGCGCTGGGTGCCTTTGGTGTAATGGGCATGCGCGAGCTTATCGCCTCGACGCTGGCCACACTGCCGCTGTTCCTCGGTATGCTGGGCGGCCAGGTGCTGCGCACGCGGCTCAATCAGGAGGCGTTTCGCAAGGGCCTTCTGGCGATGCTATTGGTTGCCGGCCTGGCGCTAATCAAACGGGCAGCATTTTAGTTACCTATCACCTACAGATAAGCAATGAAAACCTGGGATGAGGTCAAGACATGGCGCGCCATGATGCGCAAAAAGCTCCTTGAGCGGCGCGCCCCGATCAGCGCCGAACAGCGTCGGCGCGACTCCCGCCGAATAGAGGCAACACTCACAACGATCCTTGGAAAATTCCAAGCTAAGACCATAGGGTTTTATTGGCCGGCGCTGGAAGGCGAGTTCGATCCGCTGCCGCTGGTGCGCCCGTTTCTTGAATCTGGCGGGACAGTTGCGCTACCGGTGTTTGAAAACGCCGGCGCCCCGATGCGGTTCTGCCGCTGGGCGCCGGGGCGCCCACTCGTGCCCGGCGCCTTCAAGATCCCGATGCCGAAGGAGCGCGAGATCGTGACACCCGATGTTGTACTGGTGCCGGTCCTAGGCATTGATCGCCACGGATTTCGCCTGGGTCTCGGTGCGGGGCTGTATGACCGCACGTTGGCGGTGCTCGATCCCAGGCCCTATGCGATAGGGATTGGCTTCGAGTTCCAGCGACTTGAAACCATTTATCCCCAGCCCTTCGACATGCCCATGGATCTCGTTGTCACGGAAACCGGACAGCACCTTCCGGAGCACTGATCCTGATCTCTGAGCCCGCTCAGGCTGGTCACACTACGTGCACGGGTGAATGAGGCCCGTTCTCAGTCGTCATGCCAGGGAAACGGGGCGAGCCTTGCCAGTGGCTCGGAGATTTCGTAGACGCTGTTAACCGCGAGCTCGTGATCGAAGGACAGACCGTCGCGCTCGGCGCGTCGGCGCAGGCGCTCGTGGTGGAAGGCGAGCACATCTTTGGGGATGGGCATTGCCGCCGCATCGAAGATGCGCAAGTAGCCGTCAACGTCGCGCGCCGGCAGCACGCGGCTTTGCACGTAGCGGTTGGGCGACCACGGGATGTCGAGCACGCCAGCCTCGAACGCGCGCACCGTGCCGCGTGCCACGTCGCCGTCGCCCATCTCTAGGACCTTGTCGACGATGGGCATTACCTCACGGCGGATCAAGTCCTTCTCGCGCTTGAACTCGGGCAGGCCGTCCAGGCGGATGTTACGCGCCAGATATATGGCCATACGGGTCATACGCAGGCCTTCGGCGTTTGCCGCAGGCGTCGGCAGCCCGAAGGCCTCATGCACGCTCTTGGTGGTCACACTCACGGCACCGGCAATGGCGGCGAGCGTACCGCCGTAGGCGAGCAGCGCGGCGCACTGGGCCTCGTCCTGCGGCCACGCCCCCATCCAGTGCAAGGAGATGACCGGCGTAAACACGTCGTGGTAATCAATCCGGTGCAGATACTCCTGGGCCAGCTCGCCGCACACCTGGATCGCGGCGGCATCCTGGATCAGGTGCAGTGTTTGCCCGAGCTCGAGCCCGTAGTTGCGCACCCCCTGCGCCGCGGCCAGCAATGTATCGAGCACGCCTACGATAATGGCGATGGACGGCGGAATGTTGGTGCCGGTGAGAAAACCGGGTTGGCGCCGGTGCAGCTCTACACCGCGGTCCTGGTAAAGCGCGGCGAGTCGATCGAGGTACTGATAGTTACGGATGCCATCCTCGATCGAGACTTCTTTCGTGTACGACACGGTATAGGCAATCCCCGACCCGAGATAGCCAGTGTAACCGGCGGCAAAACCGATCTCGGAAGTAAGTTTCGGCATGGCCGTACCCGATAAAACGATAGCGGGCTTGTCGATGGCCTCGATTAGGCGCCGGCAGGCGCTGACGCCGTAGTTCACGATAGGCAGCCCGTTCAGCATCGAGCGCCCCTGTCTGTGCGACTCTTCTATGCCTTTTTGCGCCTGCGCGAATTGCTCGTTGCGGGTATAGCTGTCGGTGGTGGTCGGCACGACATCGGCCAGCCCTTCCCTGTCGAGTGTTTGCATCAGCTCGGTCTGCAGCTCGAGTGTGCCGAAGCCTCCGCGCGGCTGTGTCAGGCAGCGGCGCTGCGCGACAGCCTGACGCATCACCCACGCCAGTCGTTTGTGTTTTGGCAGCGCTTGGTGAAATGCGAGCGCATCGTCGATGTTCACCTGTGCGCCCGTGGGCCAGCGCGCCAGGTTCTCGCGGCGCATACGCGCAAACACATCATCCGCGATGCGCTGCTGCGACAGGGGTGGGCGCCGGCGCGACGGCTTATCAGGCTTATTATTAGCGGATAGAGCTTTGCCCATGTTGTTCTTCCTTGCCGAGGGTCCGGATGTGCTGCAACGCGAGTGTCAAGGCCGTCTCCGGTTCCACCGCCGCGAGCAGGCCGCAGGCGTACAACAGATACTCCCGGTCCAGCAATAACCGGGGATTCACGGGTCTCAGCGACAGCGGCTGCTTCGGGTCTGCCAGGGCCATTGCCAGAATTTCGCCCGGCCCTGTGCTGTAGGCGAGCGCGCCGCCGGTGCCGATGACCGCGCCAACATCCCCCAGGTCCTTGCCGCGCTGCACCCTCACCGGGCCGGTCACAGTATAAACCGTCTCTGTCGTGCCCGCATGGCGGTGCACTGCGAGGCGCACGGCGGCACGCGCGAGCGCATGATCGACCGCGTGCTCCTCACCACTCTGAGGAAGCCATTCAATATCCTTATGGACGTGTCGTACCAGGGTTGCAAGCCGTGCAGCCGACAATCCGGCGTCGGCGGCGATGGCCTCGATCCCGGCGGCCTCCAAGATCGAGGCCGCATTGTGACGCATTCCCAGATCGCCCTCGACCGTCCTTTTGACATGGGGCTCGGCCAGGCCTTGCCGCACGACGCCCGCCTGCGTGGGCTCACCGGAGCACACGGAGTGGATGTCGGTCGTGGCGCCGCCGACGTCAACCACCAGCAACGGCCCCAGCCCATCGTGCCCACCACAGCCCTCGGCGAGCAAACGCGCACTCTCGAGCACGGCTGCGGGTGTGGGCATCAGCACCTGATCGAACATCTCGTGCGCCCGGTCAATGCCCTTGGCATGCACAATACGATCGATAAATACCTGGCGAATGGCTTCGCGCGCTGGCTCGATGTTAAGCTCGCCAAACTCCGGCATCACATTCTCGGTGACCATGACCGGTTTGCCGGCGCCATCGAGTATCGCCTGCACGTCATCAGCGGCGACGCGATTGCCCGCGACAACGATGGGGCACTGCAGCGATGAGCCTGCCAAGGTGCGCGCGTTCGCGACGATAACATCGCGATTGCCGCCATCAGTGCCGCCGGCGAGCAGTATAATGTCGGGCGCAAGCTCGGTGAGCTTTTTCGTGTCGGCGCCCGTGATCTCATAGGTGAACGTGCCGATCAATCTTGCCCCCGCCCCTAGCGCCGCCTGGCGTGCCGCCTCCGCGGTCAGCTCGCGCACCAACCCGGCCGTGACCATGCGCAAGCCCCCGCCGGCGCTGCTCGAGGCCAGTCGGTGACGGAAGGCGGGTAGTTCCCCGATACGGTGGTCCAGGTCCTGAAGCGCAGCTTTCAGCCCGACTGTAATGTCGGTGGCGACCGTGGACGGTCCTTGGCCCGTGCCGATCAATCGCGCGCGATCGAGATCGACCGCACGCAGCTTGGTGTAGGTGCTGCCGAAATCGATCAGCAATGCGGCGCTCATGGATTTGCTGTCCCGGGACTGCGCGTTGCATCCGCACGTGCCTCGAAATCGCGATCGAGTGCCGTGATGATTTCGTCGGTGCGCGCACCCGGCGGAAATGCGCGGTCGAACCCCATGTCCAGAAAACGACGCTCGACCTCGGCCCAGGGCTGCTTGCCGACGACCAGGTTCCCGCCGACATATATAAGAATGTCCGCCAGCCCGGCCTCGATGCAAAGCTCGCGGAAGCCGCGGCAATCGAGCTCGCCCTGGCCATAGAGTGACGAGATCATAATGCCGTCGGCCGCGGTTTCCGCCGCCGCCTTGACGAAGTCCGCGGCCGGCGTCAGCGCGCCGAGTGTCACCACCTTGTAACCGGCCTTCTCCAACGCCATGCTCAGGATGCGGTTGCCGACGATGTGGGTATCGGAGCCGATCACGCCGGTGACCAACGTCCGTGGCGAATGGGGGGCGACGGCGTTCATGCTGATGCAAATGTCTCGCTTGCCTGGGTGTAGCGCGCGACGACCGCCTGGTCGATGGCCGGGCGAAAGTCCGGATCAAGCCGGATGCAACCGTGCTCCACCGTGAGCGGGCGCTGCAAAAGCGAACCGTTGGTCTTGAGGAACCCGTTCATCTCGCCGGCATTGTGAATCTGCCCCGGGACCATGCATGCCTCCATCCAGCAGCCGATATCGCACGCCACACCGTTGCCCAAGACCGGTTCGATGCCGTGGGTGCGGATGTGTGTAAGCGCCTGCGCCAGACGCGCAAGGCTGCCCGCCTTCATGAGCTTGAACTTAATATAAGACGCCACACCGAGCTCGGCCGCCCGGTCCACATCGGCCAGATCGTAGATCGACTCGTCCAGCATCAACGGCACGCGCGATACTTCGGCGACCGACTGCGCCGCCGCCCAATCGCCGGCGGCGCAGGTCTGCTCGAGCAGCTCGATACCCTCGGGGTCGAGGGAGCGGGCAAAGCGGCACGCCTCTGCACGGCCGTAACCCTGGTTGGCGTCGAGCCGTAAACGTGCCCGCCCGCCAACCAGTCGCTGGATCAGCCGCACGCGCGCCAGGTCGGCGTCGACATCAAAACCGATCTTGACCTTCAGCGTGTCATAGCCTTGATCTATCAACCCGTCAATCTCTCGCGTGAGCGCGTCTGCGTCGGCGGCATGCACCAGCGCCAGCAGCGGGACCACGAGCGGTTTATCTGTATTCAGGTATACGCTGCGCTCGAGCATCTCTATGGCTGTATTCAACGCGGTCACGGTAAACGGTGCCACCGCCCGTGATCCCTCAATAATATTCTTGGCGGCGTGAAAGGGCTCACCGGCGATGCGCGACGCCAGTGCGCACGCCAGACGCCAGCTTTGCTCTATGCTCTCGTGTGTGTAGCCCGTGAGCAGTGTGGCCTCACCGAGGCCGGTGCGCCCGTCCGCGGCCTGCGCTTGCACCAGCACGGTATCGAATGCACGGATCTCGGCCAGCGACAGCTTGTACGGTGTCGTCAGTGGCACCTTCAGGCGGCGCAGGGTTACCCGCCGGATGCAGCCGTCTCGCCGATGATGCACGCGCGGGCACATCCGGATCAGCCGCCCTCAAACAAGGGCATCGGCCAGCTCGGCAAAGTTCTTCACCGTGACGTCCGGTACGAATGGCGTATCTTCATACGGCAGCGCATAACGATTGACGAACGCGCCGCGATTGCCGCACATGCGCGCCCCCATGACGTCGAATGAGTTGGACGAGACCATCATGACCTCGTTGGGCTCCAGCCCCAGGATGCGGGCCGCGCCGCGGTAGACGGCCGGATGTGGCTTGAAAGCACCGAATACGTCCACCGATATGACCTGATCGAAGTCATATTTGATGCGGTTGGCTACCAGCTGGTCGAGGAATGAGCGATCACCGTTTGAAAGTGCAACCAGCCGGAAATCTGATGCCAGGCGCGGTAGCGCGGCAACCACGTCCGGAAATGCTTTTAGCTGCTGCCACGCGCGCATGAACTGTTCGACCTCCGCGTTGGTGGACTCGACGCGATTGAGGCGTAATACGTAGACGAATGCCCGCCGTGCTGTCTCCAGGTAGCCGCTGTGACCCAGCATCACCAGCGAGTCCTGGTACTGCTCGATTCGCTGGCGGTAGCGCCACTGCTGCCAGAACTGAGCGGGATCGGTGGCGCAGCCTTTGTCAGCGAGAAAACGCCCGATGGCCGGGGTCAGGCTCCCGCCGAGGTCGAGCACGGTGCCGAACAGGTCAAAGGTCAGGGCGCGAATGCTCTCGAATCGGGACATGGTGGCTCTCACACGAATGCGCGGTCAGTGGATTCTGGCACGTGGAACTTGGTCCTCTCAAGCTCAAAGCGGCGGCCCGAGTCCGCCGTGCTCGACAGGAGCTTCCATTTCGGGTGTGATTGTACCTGAATGAGCGCCCTCACCCGGCGGCGCCGCCATCCGAGAAATCAGAGGTGTGACTACCATGGCGATTAAGACTGTCCTTACCGAGCACCTGGAAATAGAGCAACCCGTGATATCGGCCCCGATGGCACTGGTGGCCGGCGGCAGGCTGGCGGCGGCGGTGAGCGAGGCCGGGGGTTTGGGGCTCATCGGCGGCGGTTACGGCGACGCCGACTGGCTGCAGCGCGAGCTCGGCGTCGCGCAGCGCGCCCGTGTCGGCGTCGGTTTCATCACCTGGTGCCTGGCGCGACAGCCGCGGCTGCTGGATCTCGCGCTCGCGCATTCACCGGCGGCGCTGATGCTGTCGTTTGGCGATGCGCGGCCGTTCGCGCAAAAGATAAAATCGGCCGCGGTGCCACTCATCTGCCAGGTACAAACCGTCGCCCAGGCCCGCGAGGCGGTTGCGCTGGGTGCGGACATCGTGGTGGCGCAGGGCAGCGAGGCCGGCGGTCACGGGGCCGCACGCGCGACCTTGCCGCTGGTGCCGGCGGTCGTCGATGCTGTCGGCGAGGTTCCGGTGGTGGCGGCAGGGGGAATCGCGGATGGCCGTGGGCTGGCGGCGGCGTTGATGCTGGGCGCGTCCGGCGTGCTGGTCGGCACTCGGTTCTATGCGGCGGTCGAATCGCTCGCCCACGAACGCGCCAAGCAAAGACTGATCGCGGCCAGCGGCGACGACACGGTGCGAAGTGCGGTATTCGACCAAGTGCGCGGCATCGACTGGCCCGCTCCCTATGACCTGCACACGCTCAGGAACAGCTTCTCCGATCGCTGGCATGGGCGGGAGGTCGAGCTCGAAGAGGACCTCGCGGCCGAGCAGGCGCGCTACACGCAAGCACGCGAGGCCGGCGACTTCGATGTTGCCGCGGTGGTCGCAGGCGAAGCCGCCGGTCTGGTACGAGCGCTCGCTCCGGCGGCGAGCATTGTGGAGGACATGGTGGCAGAGGCGCAGAAGCTACTGCACCGCGCTGGGAGTCTGGTTGCGTGACGGGCGAGCTGAAAAAAGATCGGTTCGGGAACGTCCACGCGCCCGGGCTGCCGTACGCCCGCGGCAAGCTCATAGCGGACACGCAGGATGACATCCAAAAGCTGCGTGCGGCATGGGCGCTTATTCGAAAGCGAGTCAGCGAGCAGGGTTACGATGCGGTCTTCAACTTGAGCGGCCTTGAGCGCGGTTTCCATTATAACCCCGACGAGCGTGGGTTGCTCGATGATGAGCTGGCGGCTGCGCTGCACATCGAGCGGCTCACCGAGCTCGGGCTGGAGCATCTCGGCGGCGTGCCGGACAGGCACGACATCATGCTTTTGAACCGGCAGACCGCCGCGCTGCTGGTTGCCACCCTGATCATGGTCGGGCCTGGGGACACGGTAATTGGCGTATCGCCGAGCTACAGTCATCCGGCGGTCACACGCGCGGCCGCCCAAGCCGGCGCGCACTTCATCGACACAGCTGGGGTCGAGCCGTTCGAGTCGGCTCTGGGTCGCGTTGCCAATGTCTCTTTAGTCGTGTTGACACGACTGGCCGTGAGCTACGAGATTCTCACCGTTGACGAAATCGAGCAAATTGTGGCGTTGGCCAGACAGGCGACGGCGAAGGTGCTGGTCGACGACGCTGGTGGTGCTCGGGTTGGCCCTGCCGTTTTCGGGCAACCGCAGGCGCTTGAGCTCGGTGTCGATGTGGTCGCAACGGGGCTCGACAAGTACGGCACCGTTGGACCGAGATTGGGGCTACTGGCGGGAGCGCGCGATATCGTGCAACAAATCCGTGTGCGGGCGATCGGAATGGGCCTGGAGGCGCGCCCTATGCTCTATCCGGCTGTGGTCCGCTCCCTCGAGCAGTACGATCCGGCGCGCGTGCGCGAGCTGGTCGCGACCACAAAAGAGGTAGTGCAGGAACTCAGGTCCCTGCTGGGAGATCATCGGATTACACAAACAGCGGTTATTGGGCAGCTACAGGGGGAAGATATCCTGGAGATGGCCATGGAGCGCGCGGGCTTGAGTGCGGCTCCCATTGTGCCGTACGAGGCGACGGCGGCGTTGGCGATGCTGCTGTTGCGCGATTACGGGATTTTGACGGTTCACTTTGCCGGGCTGCCGCCAGGCACGTCATCGCTGCTCATCAAGTTCCTACCGCCGGAGACTGTCGCCCGCTTCGGCGGCGCAAACAGGCTCGCGCGGGCATTCGATGACGCTTTGAACACTCTATCCGGCGCGATCGCTGATCCTGTGGCGCTGCGCCAGCTTATCCTCGGTGAGGGCAGGCATCCCGTCGCGGTCGCCAGTGACTAGGACCGGGCAACCTCGGCGTCTCGCGCTTGGCATGCGTTACGAACTGGGCCGCCGTTCTCGCTCAGTATTGCGCTACACCCAGGCCCAGCAGGTAGACGAGCGCCGGCAGCAGAATGGCCGTGGCGAGCGCATTCAGGCCCATGGCCAGGCCCGAGAACGCGCCCGCCTGCTCACTCTCTTGGAATGCGCGCGCCGTGCCGATGCCGTGAGAGGCGACTCCCATGGAGAAGCCGCGGACGACCTGATCGCGGATGCGGAGCAAGTTCAGCGTGCCGGGACCCAGGACGGCGCCAAGTATACCCGTGGAGATCACCAGGATCGCCGTCAGCGAGGCGAGCCCGCCGAGCTTCTCGGTAATACCCATGGCGACCGGTGCGGTCACCGACTTCGGTGCCAGCGACAGCAGCGTCTGTTCCGAGCCGCCCAGCAGCCATGCGATCCCGATGGCCGAAGCCGCCGCGGTGATCGAACCTGCAATCAATCCGCTCAGCAACGGCAGCCACATTTTCTTCAGCCTTTGCGCGTGCATGTAGAGTGGCACGGCGAGTGCCACGGTCGCCGGTCCGAGCAGAAAGTGTACGAACTGCGCTCCGTCGAAGTAGGTCCGATACGGTGTACCGGTTGCGGCCAACAGCGCGACCAGTGCCAACACAGCAAGCAGGACAGGATTCAGTAAAGGTTGCCGGTTGAACTGCCGGTAGAGCCAGTCTCCCAGAAGGTATGCAACGAGCGTCAGCGTCAGGCCCAGCAGCGGGGTGGTTGCGAGATACACCCATATATCCGTGAATGCGGTCTTCATGGTCTTGTCTCCGCCTTGTGCTGAGTTTGGATCAGCCGTCCCACAGACCTGATGGTAAGTGCCGTGACAACGATGGTCAGCACGGTGCTCAGTACAAGCGCCAGTGTAATTGCGATCCACTCGTGTTCCACGCGCCGCAGGTGCAGCATGACGCCGACGCCGGCGGGAACGAATAGCAGGGACAGATGCTGCAACATGTTCTGCGCAGTCTCTCGCAATCGCTCGACCATCGCACTACGCACGTGCAGTGCGAGGAACAGCAGCAACATCCCGACAACCGGTCCGGGGATCGGCAAGCCCGACGCCTGGCTGATGACCTCGCCAACGAGCTGAAACACTAACAGCATTGTGATTGCATTTAGCATATCGATAGGCTCCTTCGGGCAAATTGAAAAAACGGTACGCGGTTATGGACGGAATGATCACACATATCTGCCGGAGCCAGTAGTGGCGCGGCAATACCGGGTGGGAGCCGCAGGCGCCGCCTTTCTCGCGCCGCGGCGTGCTATACTGAAATAACGCGGTTCTCAGGCAATCCCGCAACACCATGATCAAAGAGCCGAGCTTCAGTATCGGGATTGAAGAGGAGTACCTGCTGGTCGATCGTGAGACGCGCGACTTGATCAGCGAAGCCCCCCCGACGATGCTGGGGGAATGCGAGAAGTTGCTCGAGCGGCAGGTGACACCGGAGTTTTTGCAGTCCCAGATCGAGGTCGGCACTCGTGTTTGTAAGACCCTGGCGGAGGCACGTGATGATCTCCTGCGCCTGCGAAAATGCGTGTCAGACGTCGCCGGCAGACACGGTTTTGCCATCATCGCGTCATCTACCCATCCGTTTGCCACCTGGGGCACACAGCGTCACACGGAGAAGCAGCGTTACGCTGTGCTCGCGCGTGACATGCAGGCGGTCGCCAAACGGCTGCTGATCAGCGGCATGCACGTGCACGTCGGCATCGACGACGACGAGTTGCGCATCGATTTGATGGACCAAGCGGCCTACGCATTGCCGCACTTTCTGGTGCTCAGCACCTCTTCCCCGTTCTGGGAGGGCGTCAACACCGGGTTGAAGTCATACCGTGTCGCCGTCTGGAACTCGCTCCCGCGTACAGGGCTCCCGGAGCAATTCGACAGCTACGCGGAGTTTCAGCGCCATGTGGATACGCTCGTGAAAGCTGGGGTGATCGAGGACGGTACCAAGATATGGTGGGACCTCAGGCCGAGCGTGCGATTTCCCACGCTTGAGATGCGGATCACGGATATCTGTACCCGCCTCGAGGACGGCCTGTGCATCGCCGCACTGTACCGATGCTGGTTGCGCATGCTCTACCGCCTGCGCAAGAAGAATCAACGCTGGCGCACCTATGCCAACATGCTCATTAATGAAAACCGCTGGCGCGCAGAACGCTATGGATTCGATGAGGGCCTGATTGATTTCGGCAAAGGATGCATCGTACCCTATGCCGACCTCCTGGAGGAGATTCTAGCGTTAGTCATCGAAGACGCGGGGTATTTTGGTTGCGTCCCGGAAGTACAGCACGCCCGCAAAATCCTCGAGCGCGGCACCAGTGCGCATTGGCAGATTAAGACCTATGAAGACGCCAAGGCCGCGGGCGCCAGTCACGAGGACGCGCTCAAGGCTGTCGTGGATATGCTGATCGAGCAGACTATGCATGGTGTGTGACATGAATCGAACTCATTGTCGCTCACGCCGCCCACACGCGGCTCATCGGTACCAAGCAGGTTTGCGCTTGCCCTGAAAGCTTTCGATCCCCTCGCGGGCTTTATCAGACCAGCGCTTGTCTGCGTGCTGGCGTACGAGTTGCTCGAAGTACCCGGGTGAGCACAGGGTATCGCTGTGTTCCAGCACGGCGGCTTTTGTCTGTGCAAGTGCGCCCGGTGCGTTCAGCAGCAGCTGATCGATAATCGGCACCGCCGCTTTGCCCAATCCGCCGGTATGGCAGACCTCATGCACCAGACCCATGGCCTGCGCCCGTTGCGCATCGAAGCGTACGCACGACAGCGCATAGCGTCGCACGTTGCGCGCGCCGATGGCGGCGATCAATTGCGGGATGATCATGACTCGTCTTTATCCGGCTCACCCACGGCCATCTCCGCGCCCTCGCGACGATACCCGGTGAGAAATGCGGGCTATGAGCACAACATTGTTGGACATAAGCGTGGATTTCCTGATATGAGGTTTTGTCGAGCACAATGATGATGTTTTCATCCGTTTTTCTCTGCGTTTCTACGCCCGTGCGGCTGCCACGTTACTGTCGGTGCAGGCTGTTTGATCGCACATGGACAAGAAACGCTGTTAGCACCCATTGCTGTCTCACAAGCCCCGGCTTGAAACGCTTAAAATCGCCAAGACCAAGATGCTTTAGAACGGGCTGCGCTGGAAAGACATGGATCGCGGCTTTGTTTCCGAGACCGTCGCAAGCCATGGATACTGGCGCCGAGCGTACAGGGGCGTATCCACGGCGTGTCTCGGAAACAAAGGGGCGATCCATGCATCGGGTGGTTGTGGGACAGCAGTGGTTAGCGCTCCTGTTATTATATAATCTCGTCGAATGAACGGGTTGGCGCGACACCGTTGCCCCGGATGCAACCGCGACAAGCTCTGATGGAACAACGATTTCTGGAAAGACTTAATGCCGCGACACAGCGTCTCGTGCGGGAGATCGAAGAGTTCGCATCCGTCGAGATCGAAGTACGGCCGACACCAGCGCCAACGAGCGGCGCGGCGGCACATGCCAAAGCGGTTACGCTGCTGGCGTCTGAGGATGGGGCCACGCTTCTGTACCGCGACGAGCAGGCGTTCGGCACGCAGAGCGTTTTACACGAGCTGCTGCACCTGCACCGCTACTGGGTAGATTTTGTGCCGCAGCTGTTACCACTTGAGGATCCCGATGGCGATCGGACGATGATCGCGCATCAGGTTGAAAACACGCTGGAGCATCTTGTTATCGTGCCGAAAGAGGCGGAGTACGGCCTCGAGCCGTACGCGCAGCTCAACGAGGCCACGCGGAAAATCTGGCAGGATTATCCGTGGCCCGATATCAGCGAGCCGTGGGCACGCAGGAAAAACGCGTTTTTAAACTGGCTAACAACCCGCTTTCTGGTCAATGACGCCGGTGTAATGGCCATGGCGCAGCAGGCGCTGACCCAAGAGGCCTTGCTCGAGGAGGCGAAGAACTTTACGGACAAGATCGCCCGTGTCGTCGGTTCAAAAGAGCGCTGCATCAGCACCACCATCCGCTTCCTGCATATCCCGCGGCAGGAGACCACCCTGGCCTATCTCGATATCCGCAACAAGGCATTTCTCAAGAAGCCTATTCCTGAGCACTGAGTGCTCGGCTGCACTCTTACCGCTAGCCATCTTCACCTATATGGACAATTCTTCTTTCGCACCGTTGCGCTTGAGCAACGCCGCTATCTCCTCTCGGCCTGCAAGGACTGCCGCGCGCAATGGGGTGAGCCCCGCTTTTGTCCTGGCGTTGATGTCGGCGCCCTTGGCGATCAGGAGTTCGACCACAGCCTTTTGACCGTTGACAACGCCCGGGTGCAACGGTGTCGCACCATCCTCATCTCTCGCATTGACATCGGCGCCGTTGATAATCAGCAATTCGGCCACGACCCTGTGCCCTTTACCGACTGCGAAGTGGAGCGGCGTGACCCCTTTGGCGCTTGTCGCGTTGGGATCGGCGCCAGCCGCCAGCAAGGCCCGAGCAATCGCCCGGTGACCAAAAAGCGCTGCCGGGTGCAGTGGTGTGCCCATTTGGTGCTCGGCATTAACGTCGGCACCTTCGGCAATGAGCAATTCAACCACCGCGGCATGGCCGGCACCGGCGGCAAAGTGGAGCGGCGTGAGCGAATAATCGTCGCGTGCATTGACATCAGCGCCCTCGCTGATGAGGCGCTTTACCTCGTCAATGTCTCCCTTCTCTGCAGCATCGTGCAGCGGTCCCGCCAAGGCCGTTGGTGGGTGCAACATACCCACTAGCATCAGCAGTCCAAGACAGTGACGTAGAGATAGCATCATTTTCCTCTCTCCCGACGGGCTCAATGGCGCTGGCGTCAGCATCTATATTATGATGCGTATTTCTAGATAATCACAGGAGGCACCGTGACTACGCATTTCCTTGTGCATGACAACACCGATACCGTGGGTGTGGTCGTGGTCGAAAATGTCCAGCCAGGGCAGGACCTTTCGGGATGGGTGATGGAGACCGACGAGACCATCAGCGTCAAGGCGATGGATGTCATTCCGCTCGGCCACAAAATCGCGCTTTCGGACATAAAAGAAGGTGACACCCTGATCAAGTACGGACACGACATCGGGCGCTCGATCGCCGGCATCGGGAAGGGACGTCACGTCCACGTCCATAACGCGAAAACCAAAAGGTGGTAACTATGGCAGCGCAATCTTTCTGGGCCTACCGGCGCGAAAACGGGCGCGTCGGGGTCCGCAATCACGTCGTCATTCTCCCGCTCGACGATCTCTCCAACGCCGCGTGCGAGGCGGTGGCCAATAACATCAAGGGTACGCTGGCGCTGCCGCATGCCTATGGCCGCTTGCAGTTTGGCGCAGACCTCGAGCTGTTTTTTCGTACCCTGATCGGAATCGGCAGCAATCCGAACGTCGCCGCCTGTGTGGTCATCGGCATCGAGCCGGGTTGGACCAACCGCATTGTCGAGGGTGTTGCCAAGACCGGCAAGCCGGTCGCGGGTTTCAGCATCGAAGAGAACGGGGACATCAGCACCATCGCTGCGGCATCGCGCAGGGCGCAGGAATTCGTGCAATGGGCCTCCGAGCTGCGGCGCGAGGAATGCCCCATCAACGACCTCTTCGTGTCGGTAAAATGCGGCGAGTCGGACACCACGTCCGGGTTGGCATCCAATCCGACGGTGGGCAATCTGATCGACAAATTCGATCCGCTTGGCGTCACCACGTGCTTTGGCGAGACTTCCGAGATCACCGGGGCCGAGCAAATATGCAAGGAGCGCGCCGCCACGTCCGAGGTGGGCGAGAAATTCATGCGCACCTGGAATGCCTACAATGACGTCATTGAGCAGTTCAAAACCGACGATCTCTCCGAGAGCCAGCCGACCAAGGGCAACATCGCAGGGGGGTTGACGACTATCGAGGAGAAGGCGTTCGGCAATCTGCAAAAGATCGGTAAACACACCAAGTACATCGACGTGCTGGAGCCCGCCGAGGCCCCGTCCAAGGGTGGCGGGCTTTACTTCATGGATACGTCGTCGGCTGCTGCCGAGTGCGTCACCTTGCAGGCCGCGGCCGGGTTTGTGGTGCATCTGTTCCCCACAGGGCAGGGCAACGTCATCGGCAACCCTATCGAGCCCGTTATCAAGCTCACGGCCAACCCGAAGACTGCCCGTACCATGAGCGAGCATATAGACCTTGATGTCTCCGGGATTCTGCGCCGGGAGATGACGCTCGATAAAGCGGGCGATGCCCTCATCGATATTACCATCCGTACCTGCAACGGCCGGTTGACGGCTGCC
Organism: Acidiferrobacterales bacterium; assembly: GCA_046758085.1. Taxonomy (GTDB): domain Bacteria; phylum Pseudomonadota; class Gammaproteobacteria; order Acidiferrobacterales; family SPGG2; genus VRUB01. The sequence goes on along the minus strand of JBHHZP010000008.1, from coordinate 12,378 downwards.
GAGTCACTGGGTCATCGCGAGTTTGTCATGACCAAGCTCTATCGTAGCGCGTGAGCGTGCACATGGCAGGTGGGGCCGGGAGAACTTTAACGCGGGTGAGTACGGCGCTCGATGTGACGGTATGGCGTGGCGCGGACCAGGGCCGCTTTGTGTCCTACGATGTTCCATTACGCGATAATCAGACCGTGCTTGACATCGTGACCTATATCCAACGCCACCGCGATTCCACCTTGAGCTATCGTTTTTCGTGCCGTGTGGGCATGTGTGGCTCGTGCGCCATGACCGTAAACGGCGTGCCGCGCTGGACCTGTCGCACACACGTTGGCCGTGTGGCGACGAATAGCCGCCTCGAGATCGCGCCGCTGCGCAACATGAAGGTGATCAAGGACCTGAGCGTCGACATGACCGGGTTTTTCGACAAGTGGGCGCGTGCCGGAGGCGCCTTTGCACCGCAGAAAACGCACAGCAAGGAGTTCGCCGTCGTTCGACCGGACTCGCGCGCGCGTCGACAGGCCGACGCCGGCATCGAGTGTATCGGCTGCGGCGTATGTTATGCGGCCTGTGACCTGGTCTCATGGAACGCGGACTATCTGGGACCGGCGGCACTCAACCGGGCCTGGACGCTGGTGAACGACGTGCGCGACGGCGCCCGTGCTCAGCGGCTCGCGGCGGTGGCCGGTGATGCCGGTTGCCACGCCTGCCACTCGCATCAAAGCTGCGTGCAATGGTGCCCCAAGGAGCTCAATCCGACATTGGCGATCGCTGGCCTGAAACGCGCGACCGTCGGGGCGGCATTAAAAGGTGCGTTGTGACGGCACGCACCGAAACGCTGCTGTGGTTGGCGCAGCGCGCAAGCGCTGCTGTACTGGCGTTTGCCGTCGTGGTTCACCTGACGACCATCGTTTTCGCCGTACGCGCGGGTCTGAATGCCGCGGAGATCATCGCGCGGCTCCAGGGCCATGCCGGGTGGTTGGTGTTTTACGGCGTCTTCGTTGCCGCCGCCGCCGTGCACGCGCCGCTGGGCTTGCGCACCATACTCGCCGAGACCACACCCTTGCGCGGTGCCCTGCTTGATATCCTGGTCGTCGCATTCGGGCTGATGCTCGCCATCCTCGGATGGCGCGCTGCTTTCGGGCTTTTTGCGTTTGGGAGCGGCTGATGACTGCAGTCCGATCCCAATGGCGCTCACGCAATCACACCAACTACTGGGCATTTGTCGTCCACCGCGTATCGGGTTTGCTGCTCGCGTTGTTTTTGCCGGCCCACTTCTGGGCGCTTTCGCTTGCAATCGAAGGCGAGGCGGCACTCGATGGGTTCCTGCAATGGAGCGCGCAACCGCTGGTCAAGCTGGCGGAAGCCGTCCTGGTATTCCTGCTGGCGGCGCACCTCACGGGCGGCTTGCGCCTGCTCGCCGTGGAGTTTCTGCCCTGGCGCGACTGGCAGAAGACCGTCGTGGCCGTCTCCGGTGGTCTGAGTGTCGCCGCCGGGCTGTTGTTTTTGCTCAATGCCGTTTGAGCTCTTAATCGTGCTCGCCGGTGCATTCCTCGCGGCATTCGCGGTCGGACTCGCCGGCTTTGCCGATGCGCTGATTGCATCCGCGCTGTGGTTGCATGTGCTGGCGCCGGTAGAGGCGGTGCCTCTAATCCTTGCCACCGGTATGGTGATCCACCTGATCTCGATCGTAGTCCTGCGCCGGCACGTAGCGTTGGGCGTGCTCTGGCCTTTCCTGATCGGAGGCACGCTCGGCGTACCGCTGGGTGCGTGGTTGTTGCGCTACAGTGATCCGGAGCCGTTTCGCATGGCCGTGGGGGCGTTTCTCATAGCCTACAGCGTGTTCGCGCTGCTTACCTCCCGGCTCAGGGCGGTTACTGCCGGCGGTCGACCGGCCGATGGCGCTGTGGGTCTCGTCGGTGGGGTGCTTGGTGGATTCGCAGGCCTCAGTGGGGTGGTCCCCACCATGTGGGCCGGCATGCGCAGCTGGCCGCGCGATGTTCAGCGCGGCGTCTACCAGCCGTTTGTTTTCGTCATGCATGGGATGGCACTGGGGTGGCTGGGGTTCGGTGGTGTGCTGGATGCGGGCTTGGTTAACCGCTTTCTCTGGTGTCTACCGCTGCTATTGCTGGGCAGCTGGCTCGGCCTCAAGCTCTATCATCGCATCGACGAGCAGCAGTTCCGGCGGCTCATCCTTGGACTGTTGCTCGTATCCGGCGCGGCGCTGGTAGTTTATTAGGTGTATATTAGGAACGCCATGAAGGTTGACCCCAAGGTTGTCGAAGATGTTGCGAAGGAGCTTTATATCCGCGCCCTGAAGGTGCTGCCGGATGACATCAAGCAGGGATTCCAGCATCTGGATGCGGCAGAGACCAACGCCACTGCGAAATCCGTGCTCGGCACCATGATCGAGAATATCAAGGTGGCGGAGGCGACGGAGAATCTGCTGTGCCAGGACACCGGTATTCCTATATATAACATTACCCTGGGCCGCGACGTGCAGGTCGATGGGCATGCGCTCAAGCAGGCGATCGTGCGCGGGTGCACGGCGGCGACCCACGATCACCCTTTGCGCTCATCGGTCGTGCATCCGATCACGCGCGTCAACGACCACACCAGTACCGGGCGCCACGTTCCGGTCATCAATATCGAATTCTCCGACACCCCGGAGGAGCTACAAATAGAGATGATCCCCAAGGGCAGCGGCTCGGAGAACGGTTCATTCTTAAAAATGTGTATCCCCGCCGATGGCATTGATGGCGTCAAGCGCTTCGTGATCGACAAAGTCATCGAGGCGGGCGGCAAGGTCTGCCCGCCGACGATTGTCGGCGTCGGCGTTGGCGGCACCTCGGATGTGTGCATGCATCTCGCGAAGGTCGCGGCGACACGCGCGCTTGGGAGTAGCTGTGAAGATTCCGCCGGTGCCGAGCTCGAGCGCGAGCTCACGGCGGCGGTCAACAGCCTGGGAATCGGTCCCCAGGGCTTGGGCGGCGATTCCACGGCGTTCGCTGTTCATGTGGAGACTGCCGCCACCCACATCACCATGAACCCGGTCGCGGTGAACATTCAGTGTCATTCGGCCCGCCGTGCACGCGCGACTTTCACCCCCAAGGGCATCGACTACGGGTTTTGATCGTGGCGCACTATGACTTCGACACGCCCGTGAGCGAGCAACAGGTGCGCGAGCTGCGCGTCGGCGACACGGTTTCGTTGAACGGTCTGCTGTTCGGTATTCGCGACGCCACCCAGATCCACATGTTTGACCACGGGCGCAAGACACGCTTTGATCTGCGTGGCCACGCCGTCATACACACCGCACCGAACGTCAAGAAAGTGAACAAATCCACCGAGTTTCCCGCCGGCTACGCCCCCATCTGTGTGGGCACGACGACCAGTGCGCGCATGGAGCGTTTCACGCGGCCACTGATGGAGCAGTACGGCGTGCGCATCGTTATCGGCAAAGGCGGGCTGATGGAAGCATCACAGCAGGCCTTCACCAACCTGGGCGGCGTGTATCTTGCCATCATCGGCGGCACGGCGGCGCTGGAAACCACCTGGATCGAGGCACTTGAGGACGTCGACCTCGATGACCTCAATCCCGAAAGCCTGTGGCAGTTCCGGGTAAAGAATTTTGGTCCGTTGCTGGTTGGCATGGATACGCACGGCGGCAGCATTTATGACAAAGTGCGGGCACAGGCGGCCGAACGCCGCGCCGACGCCCTATCTGCGCTCGGCGTCAAGCCTTGAAGCGGCTTCGCACCGACATCCTCATCCTGGGCAGTGGCGGCGCCGGCTTGCTGGCGGCACTCCACGCGAGCGCGCGCACACCGCAGCTCTCCATCACCGTTGCCGTAAAAGGCCTGCTCGGCAAGTGCGGCTGCACGCGCATGGTGCAGGGTGGCTATAACGTAGCACTGGCCAGCGGAGACTCGGTCGAGCGTCATTTCATGGACACGATCGAAGGTGGCAAGTGGCTCAACAACCAGGCGCTCGCGTGGGCACTGGTTACCGGCGCCCAAACATGCATCCGTGAGCTCGAGGACGAGTTCGGGTGTTTCTTTGACCGCAACCTCGACGGCACTGTCCACCAGAAGGCCTTCGCCGGGCAGACCTTCGACCGCACTGTGCACAAGGGTGATCTCACCGGAATCGAGATCATCAACCGCCTGGCGGAGCAGGTGTGGGCGCGCGACATCAAACGGCTGGAGGACTATCGGGCGGTCGAGATCATCAAGAGTGCGGCGGGCGATAGCGTTGCCGGCGTGCTGATGATCGATATGCGCAGCGGTGAATTCGTTCTGGTCCAGGCAAAGGCAGTGCTGCTCGCCACCGGCGGCGGTCCGACAATGCACAGATTCCACACGCCCTCGGGCGACAAGAGCTGCGACGGCATGGCGATGGCGCTGCGCGCAGGCCTCACGCTGCGTGACATGGAGATGGTGCAATTTCACCCCACCGGCTTGCTGGCCGGTCCGGACACGCGCATGACGGGCACCGTGCTCGAGGAAGGGCTTCGCGGTGCCGGTGGTTATCTCCTCGGTGGCGACGGCGAACGCTTCATGCACAAGTATGATGCGCGCGGCGAGCGCGCCACACGCGATATCGTCAGCCGCGCCATGATCGAGGAGATCAACGGCGGCAACACGTCGCCCTTGGGCGGGCTCTACCTTCAAATGAGCCACCTCGGCGCGGAGAAAGTGCGCAGCCTGTTCAAGGGTATGGTCAAGCGCTGTGCCGACTGTGGCTTCGATCTGGCCGGTGGCCGGGTGGAAGTCATCCCCACCGCCCATTACATGATGGGAGGGGTCATATTTAGCGTTGATACCACCACCGCACTGCCGGGCCTGTTTGCCGCGGGAGAGGACACCGGTGGCGTGCACGGCGCGAACCGTCTCGGCGGCAACGGTGTCGCCAACTCCACCGTGTTTGGCCGCATCGCGGGCAACACCATGGCGAAACGGGCGTCGATAACGCACGCTTTTGCCGTGCCGAACGAGGAAGCCATCACGGAGGCGATCAGACGTTACCGGCGGCCGCTCAATCACCCGCCCGCCGACATCGAGGCGATTCGCGAGCGGCTTCATGAAATCATGTGGAACAAGGTCGGAATCCTGCGTGATGCACATGGCTTGGAACACGCGCAGCGTGAGTTGGCCGAGCTCGAGCGCGATCTCGAGGCGAGCGGCGTGGTCGGCACCACGCTTGCGTACAACATGGGCTGGCACGACTGGATCAACTTGAAGAACCTGATCCTCGTGAGCCGCGCCATTGCGGCGGCTGCGCTGGCGCGCGAGGACTCGCGTGGCGCCCATTACCGCACCGATTTTCCGGCGAGCAGTGACCTGGCGAGCTCGCGGTTCACCCGCGCCCGGTTCATGGACGGTGACATCACGGTCGATGCCGAGCGCGTTCGTTTCACGCGCGTGCGGCCCGGGAAAACATTGCTGAGTGAGGCGGTGTAGGCGCAACGACATGCCGGAAATTGTCATCTCGGAGTTCATGAACGACAGTGCCGTGGCCGAGCTCACTGCCAGCTACGACGTTTATTACGACCCGAGCCTGGTCGAGCGTGCCGACGCATTGCGCGCGAAGGTGGCAGGCGCACGCGCGTTGATTGTGCGCAACCGTACCCAGGTGGAGCGCGCGTTGCTTGATATCGGCACGCGCCTCCAGGTCATCGGCCGCCTGGGGGTGGGGCTCGACAACATTGATATGGAAGCCTGTAAGGCGCGCGGCATCACCGTGATTCCCGCCACCGGCGCCAATGTGGTGTCGGTGGCGGAGTACGTCATCACCGGTGCCTTGATGTTATTGCGTGGTGCGTTCCAGGCTACCAGCAACGTACTCGCCGGAGAATGGCCGAGAACGGCGTTAATCGGGCGCGAGGTCAGCGGCAAGACCCTGGGCCTGATCGGCTTCGGCGCCATTGCACGTGCCGTCGCCAGCCGCGCGACATCTCTGGGGATGCGCGTCATCGGCCACGACCCCCTTGTTGTGGTGGGTGACCCGGTGTGGCGCGAGCGATCGGTCGCGCCGCATGTGCTCGCAGACGTGTTACGCGCAGCCGATGTCGTGAGCCTGCATGTGCCGCTGAACCCGGAAACGCGTGGTCTGATCGATCGCGACGCGCTGGCGCTGATGAAGCCCGGCGCGAGTTTGATCAATACGGCGCGCGGCGGCGTCGTGGACGAGACCGCACTCGCTGGCGCACTGCGTGCGCGCTCACTCGGGGGTGCGCTGTTGGATGTGTACGAAACGGAGCCGTTGACCGCCGATTCGCACCTGCTGGACGTACCCAATCTTATCCTAACGCCTCATATTGCCGGGCTAACGGAGGAGTCGAACGAGCGCGTCGGTACACTGATCGCGATGCGCGTCCGCCAGATTCTCGAGGGGACGCCATGACCACCACCGTCACGCTCGACACGCTGCGCGAGCTTGCAACGCGTGCGCTGGTGGCGGCTAACACGTCAGCGCAGAACGCGCGGATCGTCGCCGATGCGCTGGTCGCGGCCGATGCGGATGGGCTGTCCTCACATGGGGTCTCGCGCATCCCGTTCTATGCCGATCAGTCGGCGAGTGGCAAGGTGGACGGCCATGCGGTACCCGAGCTTCAAGTGGTGGCGTCGGCCTGCGTTCGGGTGGATGCGCGAGACGGCTTCGCATTTCCCGCTATAAGAACGGGCTTGGATCGAGCGATGCAGCTCGTTGCCGATACGGGGATTGCCGCCGTGGCGATCAGCAACTCGCACCATGCCGGTGCAGGCGGGTATCACGTAGAGCACGTGGCGCGGCAGCGATATGTCGCGCTCGGGTTCAGTAACACGCCTTCCGGCATGGCCCCGTGGGGAGGGTCCAAGGGCACCTTCGGCACCAACCCCATTGCCTTCGCATGCCCGCGCCGGGACAACCCGCCATTGGTGATCGATCTCTCGTTAAGCAAGGTCGCGCGCGGCAAGGTGATGCTGGCGGAAAAGAGCGGTGAGGCCATTCCACTGGGATGGGCGCTCGATGAGCACGGTCGGCCGACCACGGATCCCAAGGCGGCGTTGGCCGGTACCATGGTGCCCATCGGCGATGCCAAAGGGGCCGCGCTCGCGCTGATGGTCGAGATCCTTGTGGCAGGGCTCACTGGATCGCATTTCGCCTTCCAGGCGAGCTCGTTTTTCACCGCCGAGGGCCCGCCGCCGCGAATCGGCCAGTTTTTTATCTTGCTCAATCCCGCCGTGTGCGCCGGTGAGGGCTTTGCCTCGAGCATCGAGGAGCTGGTAGCGGAAATACTCTCGCAGCCAGGCACCCGCCTTCCGGGTGATCGACGCCTGGCGAAACGGGAAAAATCTCTTCGCAACGGCGTGGAGCTGCCCCATCAGCTCTACGATGAGCTGTTGCAGCGCAGCCAGCGCTAAGATCTTGCCGGTCCTGCAAGCGCAGCACGATCGCGTAGCGTCGCAGGTATTTACGGCGTGCCTCAGAAAAAACGTTCGATATACGCGATACATGACGAGCATTTGTTTCTGAGACCGTTGCCAGCAGGGATGCTGGCACCGAGCCTACAGGGAAGTATCCACGGCGTGTCTCAGAAACAAATGCTCGCCATGTATGCGCTGGTGACCATTCGAAAAGCATCCTCAATGTTAACGGGTTTCAAGGGTCTCACTCCGAGGCTTATAGGACAACGGTGATCGATACTATTTTTCGCGCCGCTCGTGTATACGCACTGCGCGCATCAGCGGCATGAGTGCGATGAGGCCCAATACCGGTCCTATGGTGAGCGGCAAGAAAAGATAACTGGCGTCGATAATCCCCGACAGATAATTGATCAGCTGGATGCTTATGATGGTGATGGCGAATCCGATCGAATTGACGATGGTCAGGGCGGACCCGACGAGTTCCTTCGGCGCATTATGCGCATTCAGGGCCGAGAACTGCGGCGAGTCCCCAACCACCACAATCCCCCAAAACAGCAGGAATGCCAGGAACACGGGCGGTGAGGCGTAGAACAGCAACGGCGAGATCAAACAGCAGACCCCCGATGACAACAATTGCGCGTAGGCCACTCGGGCGCTGCCCGCTCTGAGCGAGACGAGGCCACCGCCCGCGCAGCCGATGCTGCCGGCGGCGATAATTGCGAACGCCCAGAAAGAGATGTTCAAGGGGCTTTGATGGTTCTGCGACACGTAAGCCGCAAGCACGAATGGAACAAACGCCCAGAAAGTATAGAGTTCCCACATGTGGCCGAAGTAACCAAATGCCGAGGAGCGAAAGAGCCGCGATCTGAAAATGATCGCCAGCGCCTTTGGGTCAAATCTTGTTCCCTTCGACAGGTGGGGTCCGTCGGGGACCAACAGCAGCATCGCCAGGCCGCCGACGGCAGCCGTCAGTGAGACCGACAACGTCACGGTCTCCCACGCGATGTTCTGGCCCAGGCCCTTGAGCAGGTGGGGAAAGGACGTTCCCAGGACCAAGGCCCCGACGAGAAAACCAATCGCGTTCCCCAGATCCTGCCGGTACCAACCCGCGGCAATTTTCATGCCGACGGGATAGATGCCCGCGAGGAACAATCCCGTGATGAAGCGGAACACCAGTAATGATGACAGTCCATCGGTAAACAGGTAGATCCCGAGATTTGACACCGCGCCAAGTATAGAAGACACAAAAAACACGATCCTCGGTGAGAATTGATCGGAAATGGCGAAGAATGCAAAGCCCAGCGTTCCGACGATAAACCCCAACTGCACCGCGGAGGTCATGTACCCTAAAGCATCACCACCGAGGCCCCACGCCTGCTGCAAGTCGCCCAGCACGGCATTGCTGGCGAACCACAACGAGGTGCCCGTGAACTGCGAAAAGATAATGATCGGCAGGACCCAGGATGAACGCCTTGTCACTAGGTCCTCGCGCTGAGCATTACGATGTTTTGAGTTAACGCGGGGGATAGTCGCGGTTGTGACCGGTCCGTGCGCCCAGACGATCAGCGTCACGCGAGTGTTGTCGATCACGCCGCTTCAGGAACGCGTTGACGGCAAAATAGGCTATGAGCGCGGAGCCGGCGATGATTACAATCTGCCAAAGGGGAATTCCCCCATCCGCGTGCGAGTGGCCTTCATGGGCGAAGCCAACCGCCATCGTCGCGGCTACGAGCACGAACCCAAGCACCGTTTTCAACAGCTTCATAGCTGCCACGACCAGGTGTGGTTGATGACAATCAGGCTACCCCAGGTCAGTAGCGCGACACCCAGCGGTGCGCTCAAGGTTCGCCCCCACGGCGTGTTCTTTTCTATGGCCATGACGGTGCCGAGCACCAACATCCAGCCGACATTACCGGTGCCCACGGCGAACATCAGAAACATCAATGCCCAGCAGCAGCCGACACAGAAGGCCCCATGGTGTACGCCGAGCAGAAAAGAATGCCACTCCTCGCGGTTGCCCCGCCAGTACTGCATGGCAAAGCTCAAGGGTGCCCGGCATTTGTCCAGGCATCGGTACTTGAGCCGCGTGAACTGGAAAGCACCGGCGAGCAGCAGGGGTCCCGCGCCAAACACCCAGGCGTTGGCTTGCAGCCACACACTGCGGTCGAACAACTTGTGTAATCCTAGATCGAACACGTGGGCTACGACGCCAAACGCGAGCCAGACAGCCAGATAGCCTGCGATCACCAGCGTGACCAGTCGGTCTTGATTGGCTCGCCGTTGGGTGAGGCGCCGGAATATCTCAACAACCGGCAAACTGGCCGGCAGCATCATGGCTATAGTCATCAAGGTCCAGCCGGCGACATAAAGCACGGCCGGTACGAGGATGCCACTCTCGAGATCGAGCTCGCCGAGCTGGCCGTGCGTGAGGTAACGCCCATAAGGCGATCGATCCCAGATCCACAGCGTGAGCCAGGCGACGGTAACCAGTGCCGCCATGGCCGGCAAAAAATAACTGCGATGTGTGACAGCTCTCATCTCACTGGCGGGTCCCGCTTGTTGTCTACATTACCATAGGCACGCGAGCGGGGGCATTCTCATGCCCCCGCTCACGCTGGACTTTCCAACGAACGGGTTGTGGAAACGGAAACCCCGGTCGAATCTAACCTTCGAACCGGAACGACCCCTGCACAGCGTTATGACCCTGGAGGTCGACATCGATGTCGAGCGCAGCGGCGTTCGCCTTGTACATCGGTGCCTTGCTCACATAGGCGGGTGAGCCAGGGATGGTTGTGAATACCGTGTCACTGAGTGTTGTAGGCTTGCCGCCGGCGCCGAGGAACGGCTCCAGTTGAGCATCGACACTCGATCCGATGCGCAGCGTACCCTTGCCTTGTTCGACCTCGAAGGTAAAAGGCACACGCTCTACTGCCACCACCTCGCCGATTAACTGCGCAAGGTCTGCCACCGGTCCACCCATCTTGCCGGTGTAGACGCTCAGGACCGCCTCCTCCTGTTTCGGCGTGGCGTTCTCATCGACGTAGGCGACGACGCGCCAGTTGCCCTGCAGTATATTCCCGGGAATATGCGCGAGCACCGCAAACGTGAGACCCGAGACGTCGACGCCGCCGATGTCGCCTTTGTCGAAATGCCACGCCAACGTGCCGTCACAGGTTCCGAAATCGGGATCCTCTCCGACCCAACACGGGCACAAGGTTTTACAAGTGCAGACTTCCAGCAGACGGCCTTCCAGTGTGTATGACATGGTTCACCTCCTCGTTGGTGGTTCCCGTTTTTTTGTATCGATGTTCGCCCTGAATACCGGATTGCGTAGATAACGTACGCTCTTCGATGGCGAATTGCAAAATCTCCTGACTCGGCCGGGGCATGGAGCGCCTAATTGCCACCGCGCTTGCGGCGAGTGTCAGTCTACGGGACGCGGACATGCTGCAGGGCACCATGGCGAAACCGTCACCAACGGCCGATGTGGCGGTATGGAAATATCCGGAGCCTTGCGGAGCCGGAAGAACTCCCGGACAAAGCTGGTCAAGATTTCGCGTTGGGTCTGTGGCACCATGCGCCTGGTGGCGCGGGTTGGCGCGACACGGACCATTCGAGCAGGGCGACTACAGGTGGACAAATCATTCCGGTTTTCTGACAGGCATCATGATCTGACGCAGCGCGATGCCAGGCACGTGCTGGGCTGGCGCTATCAGCCGCGTGTGATCTTCGAAAGCGGTAGCGGTATTACGCTCACAGATGTGGACGGCAAGGAGTACTACGACCTCACCTCAGGCATGATGTGCATGGTCCTCGGTCACAGCCATCCGGAGCTCACCGAGACGATCAGGCAGCAAGCCACGTCATTGGTGCATCACTCGTCGTGGTACGCCAATCCATTGATCATCGAGTTCGCCGAGCTGCTCGGGACCACTTTGCCGGGCAACCTGACCGTCGTCAACTTCACCGTGACCGGGTCGGAGGCGAACGAGGTGGCCATGCGCATGGCGCTCGGTGTCAGTGGCAAGTACGACATCGTGTCGGTTATTCGAGGTCTGCATGGTGGTAGCCTGGCGGCCGAATCCGTCACCACTGTAGGCGGCGCGCGTCGACGCAATCTGGGTCCCCTGATGATTCCGTCGCGCACCAATACTATTCTTGCGCCTTTCTGTTACCGCTGCCCGATTAATCTCAGCTACCCGCATTGCGGCATCGCTTGTCTGGATTCCAGCGAGCAGATGATGGAGGCCGTGACCAGTCAGGACGTCGCCGCGGTCATGGCGGAGACGATACTGGTGGCGGGCGGCATGATCGTGCCGCCACCGGAGTGGTTACCCAGGCTCAAGCAACTGGCGGTGCGCTGGGATGCGTTGCTTGTGCTCGACGAGGCGCAACTCGCGCCCGCGCGCACGGGTAAGCTGTGGGGATTCGAGCACTATGATGTCGTGCCCGACATCGTTAGCTTCGCCAAAGGCATGAGCGCAGGCATGGCGATCTGCGGTACCGTCACCACGCCGGAGATTGCAGAAAAAGCGACGGGTAAGGCTGGCGTGCCATGGGCCGGTACCTACTCGGGTGATCCGCTCGCGGCTGCGGTGGCGCTGAAGCAGCTCCAGATCGTGCTGCGCGACAACCTGGTCGAGCGCGCAGCGATCCTGGGTGAGGTCCTGCGCGAACAGCTCGAGTCGCTTTGCGAGCGCTTTGATATCGTGGGCGACGTACGTGGGCAGGGGCTCTATCGGATGCTCGACATTGTCACCGACGAGCAGAGCAAAACACCCGACCCGGAGATGGCCGAGCGCATACGCTACAACATGATGATGGAAGGGCTGGTGTGTATTTGCGTGAAGAACTTTATTCGCATCTGCCCGCCGCTGATCGTGACCGCCGCGCAGATCGAGGAGACGTCGGGGCGCATAGAAACAGCCATCGAGCGATCCCAGGCAGGCTATCCGAAGGATATCGATTTCACGGCTTC
>JBHHZP010000007.1:0-48036 GCA_046758085.1 Acidiferrobacterales bacterium | reverse complement strand
CTAGCTTCAGGTGCTAGTGGGGGCAACCCCGTGGAGGTTCAAGTCCTCTCCTCGGTACCACCTGTCTTAACTTCGAGTGTCAAGTCAAAAGTAGCAAGTAGCAAGGGAGGACACACGCACGTGTTTTCCGTCCAGCCCCTTGTTCCTTGTAACTTGCCACTTGCTCCTCGGTTTTATTAAGTTACTCATCAAACGGGTGGCGGAAGATGATCGTTTCATCACGCTGCGCGCCGGTGGAGATAATCTCGATTTTCGTCCCCACCACCTCCTCGACTCGCCGAAGATAGCGCTTAGCGTTGTCAGGCAGATCACCGAATTGCCTTGCGCCTACCGTCGGCTCCGACCATCCCGGCAGTTCCTCGTACACGGGTTCCACCCGTGCCAGCACATCGGCATCGTGCGGCAGTGTGTCTCGCTCGACACCATCGATCCGATAGGCCTGGCACAGACGTACGGAGTCAAGACCGTCCAGCACATCCAGCTTGGTGATACCAAGCCCGGTCACACCGTTGATGCGACACGCATGACGCACTGTTAGCGCATCGAACCAACCGCAGCGCCGCGATCGCCCGGTGGTGGCGCCGAACTCGCTGCCGCGCTCGCTCAGCCGTTTGCCGACAACATCACCCAGCTCGGTCGGAAACGGGCCCGCACCGACACGGGTCGCATACGCCTTGCTGATGCCAAGCACGTAATCGAGATCGCCCGGCGCCACGCCCGTGCCCAGTGCGGCGGCGGCGGCGCACGTGTTGGAGGATGTAACAAAGGGATAGGTGCCGTGATCGATATCCAGCAATGTACCCTGGGCTCCTTCGAACAGCACCGGCTTGCCTTCGCTGATGTAAGCGTGAAGCAGCTCTGGGACATCGGCGGTCATGGCTCGTACGCGATCGGCAAATCGTAAATTCTCGTCCAGCGTGCGCTGAAAATCCACGGACTCGCAATGAAAGTAATTCTCAAGGGCGAAGTTGTGATACTCCACGACCGGTTCCAGCTTTTCGCGGAAGCGCGCCTCGTCCAGCAGATCGCCCAGGCGCAAACCCCGCCGCGCAACCTTGTCCTCATAGGCAGGGCCGATACCGCGCCCGGTGGTGCCGATTGCCGCTTTGCCGCGCGCCTTTTCGCGCGCCACATCGAGCGCGATGTGATGCCGAAGAATAAGCGGGCAGCACCCGCTGATGCGCAACCGTTCTGTCACCTGTACGCCATTGCGTTCCAGCTCATCGACCTCCGCGAACAAGGCGGCGGGAAACACTACGACACCGTTTCCAATCAGGCATGTGACCCGGTCACGCAAGATGCCAGAAGGAATTAAATGTAAAATAGTCTTCATGCCGTCGATGACCAGCGTGTGCCCGGCGTTATGCCCTCCTTGGAAGCGTACGACCGCGTGTGCGCGCTCGGTCAGGAGATCGACAATCTTGCCCTTGCCCTCATCTCCCCACTGCGTACCAATCACTACAACGTTTTTTGCCATGACGACCTGCTTCTTTTGTTCATCAAACAGAACACTCACGTCTGTGTGCCACTGCATTGGAGTTCTCGTTTCAACGCAGCTCCGGCTGCGAGCGATAAGCGTGCACAGATGCAAAGAGTACACCCCGGTAACCGGTCATTGGTAACTCGCGACTGGTGCCAGCGCCAACTGTAAACGTAACGATTCGGATCACCAATCACGAATCACCAAGCTGCAAAAACTCTGCGCTTGCGCGTCTGTTGCGGCTGTTCCAGTGCGCTGGGTTTCCCGGTACGACCCCACCGATCCCTTATCGTGCTCTCACTACGACCCAGCGACCGTCCTTTTGGACCAGCTCGCGATCGCACCGTAGCTCGCGCGCAGCAACATCCACACCGGGCAGACCTATTACTACGCGCTCACCCGCGGCGCGCAGGCGCGCAATTTCCGAGCGTATGCCGGCATCGTCACCGCCCGGAGCAAGGATTCCATGGCTCTCACTGTCTTCGGGTGGGAAAAGCTTGAGCAGCTGCCAAAGGTCGGCGCTGAATCCGGTCGCGGGCCGTGCACGCCCAAAGGCCTTACCGATGCCGTCGTAGCGCCCCCCGCGAGCTACGGCGCGCCCGTAGGCGGGCACAAAGGCGGAGAATACCACGCCCGTGTAGTACCGGTAGCCGGTGAGCTCGGCCAGATCGAAGTAAAGCGGGAGGTCCGGCACCTGGCGGCTTACGGCGGTGGCGACAGCCTCAAGATTTTCCAGCGACTGCGCTACTGCCGAAGGGGCCGACTTGAAACACCGTTGTGCGTCGCGCAGGACTTCCGCTCCTCCGTTAAGCTCAATCAACGAAATTAGCATGCGCCGGATGGGTGCGCTCGTTTCCGAGGCCTCCAATAGCCTGGCCACGTCAGCACCGGCCTTGGCCTGCAGGGCATCGAACAGCTCGCTTTCATCGTCCTCGTTCAGGTTCGCCTCCGCGATCAGGCCGCGAAAGACGCCGATGTGTCCCAGATCGATGTGCAGGTCCTCGATGCCGGCAAGCTGTAACGTTGCGGCCATCAGACACAAGACCTCGGCATCGCTCTCTGGCCCTGCGTGCCCGAACAGCTCCGCCCCCAGCTGTAACAACTCGCGCGACCCGGCGAACTGATCCGGCCGCGTGTGCAGCACCGGGCCCAGGTAACACAGCCTTACAGGCGCGGTGCGTTTGAGATAATGCGCATCGATGCGTGCTGCCTGCGGCGTCATGTCCGGCCGAATACCCATCAGACGGCCGGTCAGCTGATCCGTCACCTTGAAAGTCTGCAGATCCAGCTCCTTGCCCACGCCCGTGAGTAACGCCTCGAGGTACTCGATCAATGGAGGCATAACGAGCTCGTAACCCCAGGTATGAAACAAATCGATAACCCGGCGGCGCATGGACTCCACCCTGCGCGCATCGTGGGGGAGCAGCTCTTCGATACCTTCGGGCAACAGCCAGCGATCTTTTCCGGACATGGGCGTCTGGGAGCAGGCAGAAGTTATGCGGTTGTGAGTTATTGTCTGATGAGGTAGAGCAGAACGAGACCTAGAAGCATACTTATCAAGCCGACTATGCGCAACGGCTGGTCAGGTAGCTGACTGATTGTCGATAAGGTCCGACGCATGCCGCTCGGGTTGATAAAAGGAAATATACCTTCCAGCACCAGCAGCAGGGCGACTGCCGCTCCCAGATCACGCCACATGGTCGCTATAGAGCTCGTCGAGTCATCATTCCCGCGGGTTCTTCATGAACTTAAAGAACTCGGCGCTCGGATCGATGATCAGGACGTCGTCCTTCGAATTGAAGCTCGCTCGGTAGGCGATCAGGCTGCGATAAAGTGAATAGAATTCCGGATAGCGATTGTAGGCCCCGGCATAAATCGCTGTTGCCTTGCCGTCGCCCTCACCGCGGATGCGCTCGGCCGTGCCATAGGCCTCAGCCAAAAGGATCTCGCGCCGCCGTTCCGCATCGGCCCGGATCTTTTCCGCCTCTTCGGCGCCACGTGCACGGAACTCCTTGGCGATGCGGGCACGCTCCGCCACCATGCGCTGGTATACCGATTCGCTCACGTCTTCCGGCAGATCTACGCGCTTGATACGGATGTCCACGACCTCGATACCCAGGGCACTCGCCTCCTCACCAGCCTTCTGACTGACGATATCCATGATTTCGTTCCGGTCGCCGGAGATCGCGTCGTGCACCGTGCGCTTGCCGAACTCGGCCAACAAATCACTTCTAACCCGCTGCTCGAGCCGTCTTCGTGCCTCGGTCTCTTGACCGCCGACCGAGACCCAGTACTTCAGCGTATTGCCGATACGCCACTTCACAAACCAGTCAACGATGACGTTCTTTTTCTCTTGTGTCAAAAATCGCTGTGGCTCCGCATCGAGCGTGAGGATCCTTGAATCGAAGTAGCGCACATTATCGATAAACGGCACTTTGAAGCGCAACCCTGGCGTGTCGGCGGTACGGATAACCTTACCGAATCTTATAACAAGGGCCTTCTCGCGTTCATCGACCGTATACGCGAAAGACATGATTGCGATCACAATCACGCCGACAGTGGCTAGCAAGGCGATAAGTTTCGTCTGGCCCATTACTGCCCCCCTCGCCTGCGTAAATCCGTGCGTGTGCGACCACGGTCAAAGTCCGGCTGGGCCCCACCGGTCTCCGCCGCGGTACCCGCCTGACTGCCGCTCTCGGGCCCCGCCCGGGCTCCCTGGGCGATGAGCTTATCCAAGGGCAAATACAATATATTGTTGCCGCCCTTTTGATCTACAAATACCTTGGTCGAGGTGGAGAGCACGTCTTCCATAGTCTCCAAATAAAGGCGCTCGCGCGTCACCTCCGGGGCCTTGGCGAACTCGGTCGCGATTTGTGTGAACCGGCGCGCATCGCCTTGAGCGCGCGCAATCACGCTGGCCTTGTAGCCCTCGCCTTCCTGCACCAGTCGCGCCGCCTTACCGCGCGCGCGCGGAAGTATGTCGTTAGAGTACGCCTGTGCCTCGTTCTTAAAACGCTGTTCGTCCTCGCGCGCCTTCACCGCGTCATCAAAAGCGGCCTTAACTTGCTCGGGAGGCTGCGCCTTCTGCATCTTGGCCGTCGTAATAAAGATACCGGTCTCGTAGCGATCCAGGATCTTCTGCAGCACGGCCTGGGTCTTGTTGGCCACGTCGGCACGCCCTTCTGTTATGACAAAGTCAAGCGTGCTTTTGCCAACGATTTCGCGAATTGCCGACTCGGTCGCCTGGCCGATCGTGATCTCAGGGCTCTTGACATTAAACAGATAATCGGCCGCGTTAGCGATTCTATATTGCACGGCAAACTCGATGTCGACAATATTCTCGTCTTCGGTCAGCATCAGTGCCTCTTTTGGCACACGGCTGACGCGTCCGGTGCGCTCATTACTACGGTAACCCACCTCCATCTGAAACACTTTCTGTACGTCCACCTTCTCGACGCTGTCGATGGGAAACGGGAGGCGCCAGTGCAAACCCGCCTCAGTGACTTCCTGCAGCTTGCCGAAACGCAAGACCACGCCACGCTCAGCCTGCTTGACGACATAAAAACCACTGAGCAACCACAGGCCGATTACGATTGCGATAATCACGCCAACACCGATGCCACCGGCCTTCCCGATGCCCACCTTGCCGCCACCACCTTTGCCGCCACCAAACAGGCCGCTCAAGCGGTTTTGAATATTGCGCACGATCTCGTCCAGATCCGGCGGGCCTTGCTGCGGGCCTCTGCCGGATCCCCATGGGTCTCGATTTCCGGAGTTACCGTTGCCAGGCTTATTCCAAGCCATAACTATCTCCTGTTAAACAGGCAGTGCTGCCGACGGCGCATTCTAGGGTTAAGAGCCCGTAGGAGCAAGGACAGCTGCGGAATCGTGCGCCCAGTACTCGGGCCGGAAGTCGTGTTGGTTCTGCAGCCAATCGACCTGGCTGGGATCCATGGCCACATCGAGCAACCACCCTCCCGTTTCGGTGGCGCACTCACGCAAAACGTGTAAGCGCTCGTGAACCTGGGCACGCAGGCGCCCGGCGCCGGGCGGCAGCGCCAATTGCCGACACAGCCGCTGGCGCCGAAAATGCTGCGACAGCGCGTGAAGCAGCAACTCCGCGCCCGCCCCCGTTTTGGCCGACATCCAGACTTTAACAATGGCGCCGTGGGCGTCACGCTCGATGCGCGGGGTTTGCTCTGTCGCATCGATCTTGTTGAACACGATGATTTGCGGAACGTTTTCGGCATGAATTTCACGCAGCACCTGATTCACGCGATCCATGGCGTCGCGTCGATCCGGACTGCTGGCGTCCACGACGTGCAACAGCAGATCCGCCGCCACCACCTCCTCCAGCGTCGCCTTGAAGGCCTCAATCAGGTCATGCGGCAAGTGGCGTATGAATCCGACGGTGTCGGCAAGGATGATGCCGGCGTTTCCCGCCAGCTCGATCCGGCGCATCGTCGGATCCAGCGTCGCGAAGAGCTGGTCGGCAACGAAGGCCTCCGCCTGCGCCAACTGATTGAACAGCGACGACTTTCCGGCATTGGTGTAGCCCACCAGCGACACCGTGGCGATGGGCACCTTGTGACGCGCCTTTCTGCGGATTGCACGCTGAACCCGCACCTTCTCCAGGCGTCGGTATAGTCTTCTGATGCGCGCCCGCAGCAGCCGTCGGTCTGTCTCCAGCTGTGTTTCGCCCGGTCCCCGCAGCCCGATGCCGCCCTTTTGGCGCTCAAGGTGGGTCCAGCCTCTGACCAGCCGCGTCGCCATATGCTCGAGCTGGGCCAGCTCGACCTGTAGCTTGCCTTCGTGGCTCCGGGCACGCTGGGCAAAGATGTCGAGGATCAGGCCGGTTCGATCGAGCACCCGGCAGCCGAGGGTTTTCTCCAGGTTACGCTCCTGCACCGGAGTGAGGTCCTGGTTAACCAGCACCAGATTTGCGTCCTCACGGACGATGGCCTCGCGAATCTCCTCGACTTTACCCGTTCCTACGTAGGTTGAGGCGTCGATCCGGCAGCGCCGAGTACATAGCACATCGCAGACCTGGGCACCGGCTGCTTCCGCCAACCGGCGGAATTCCACCGAGTCATCGTCCCGGCTGTTGCGGGAAAAAGGCAAAGAAACAAGGACTGCGCGCTCCGCCGCAGCGGCGCGCTGGCCTGGGCGGGCTTGCGGATTATTCGTTTCCAGGTCCTTTTTCGGGCTCTTCGTCGCTTTCAAGATTAAGTTTCACGGCGCGACTGGGGACGACCGTGGAGATCGCGTGCTTGTAGATCATCTGGCTGACCGAGTTCCGCAACAACACCACGAACTGATCAAAGGACTCGATCTGTCCCTGTAGCTTTATCCCGTTGACCAGGAATATCGAAACCGGAACGTGTTCCTTGCGTAAGGTATTCAAAAAAGGGTCTTGTAGCGCTTGCCCTCTTTGCTGACTCATGGCCGTTCTCCTGTTTTTTTATGTATCGCCCTCAACCGGGGGTATGTATAACTTTATATATGCTTCCGGATCGCTAAAATTCCAAGACGTCAATGGAAAATTATAGCCCGTTGCGGTTCAGTCTGCTGGCCACGTAGTCAACACACGCAGCCTGTAGGTCTTTACCGCCGCTGCCCAGGTATTGCATATCCGGATAGCGCCGCAGCCAGGTTAACTGACGTTTGGCAAGCTGGCGCGTGGCGGCCACCCCTTGCTGGACCATTTCATTATAGCTGACCAATCCCGCCAAGTATTGCCACACCTGGCGATATCCGACCGTGCGCATGGAAGGCAGTTCCAGCGTAAGATCGCCTCTTTGTCGTAACCTTCCCACCTCCGCCACAAGGCCCCTGTCTAACATAGCGTGGAAACGTCTTGCAATTCGCCGGTGTAACTCGGCCCGGTCTCGCGGGTAAATACTGATTTTTACCGGCTTATAGCAGATCGGCGCCGCGGCAAATCGACCATAGCAATCACTTGGCGCTCGTCCGGTGAGCTCAACAATTTCCAGCGCGCGTTGAATGCGCTGAGCGTCGTGGGGGTGTATGCGTGCAGCAGCGGCCGGATCCGCCGTTTCCAGCCGCCGATGCAGCGCCGCCCACCCCACCCGGGCAGATTCCGTGCTCAGGCGCGTGCGGATCTCGGGGTTGGCCGCGGGTAGCGGCGAGATTCCGTGCTCCAGCGCGTAAAAATAGAACATGGTCCCGCCCACGAGCAGCGGGATGCGGCTAGCCTGCGTGATCTTGGCCATTTCTCGCAGGGCATCCGTACAGAACTCCGCGGCGGAGTACGATTCGGCTGGATCACGGATATCGATCAGCCGATGCGGCGCGCGGATCCGCTCTTCTGCCGTAGGCTTGGCGGTACCGACATCCATGCCCCGATACACTTGCGAGGAATCCACGCTGATCACCTCCACGGGGAAGCGCTCGCGCAGCGCCAACGCCAGTGCCGTCTTGCCGGCCGCGGTCGGTCCCGTCAGAAAGATCACCGGCTTCAGCGCTGGGCTAGACATGCCGCGCAGACCGTAATCTTGCCCTACTCGTGCCCGCGCTCGGGGCGCATGTGGGGGAACAGCAACACGTCACGAATCGATGCGGAGTCCGTAAATAACATCACGAGGCGATCTACGCCAATACCCTCGCCCGCCGTGGGCGGCATGCCGTGTTCAAGGGCCCGTATGTAGTCGGCATCGAAATGCATGGCCTCCTCATCGCCCGCCTCTTTTTCCGCCATCTGCTGGCGAAATCGCTCTGCCTGATCCTCGGCATCGTTAAGCTCCGTAAACCCGTTGGCAATTTCGCGTCCCGCTACATAGAGCTCGAACCGATCCGCGACCGATGGGTCCTCGTCGTTACGCCGCGCCAGTGGTGAGACCTCCACCGGATAGGCGGTAATAAAGGCCGGATCCTGCAGCTGCGGCTCTACCGTCTTCTCGAATATTTCGAGCTCGATCTTGCCCAGACCGTCGCTTTTCTTGAGCGGAATATCCAAACGTGACGCGATATTGCGCGCCGACTCCCTGCTCTCCAGCTCTCTGGGGCGGATATCGGGGTTGTAACGCAAGATCGCCGCTCGTACTGTCATGGTCGTGAATGACTGCCCAAAATCGTACTGCCTTCCTTGATAGCTCAACGTCGTCGTGCCCAGCACCTGGCGGGCCAGATCCCGCAACATCTCCTCAGTGAGCCGCATCAGGTCCCGATAATCGGCATAGGCCTGGTAGAACTCCAGCATCGTGAACTCGGGATTGTGCCGCGTGGACAGGCCCTCGTTACGGAAGTTGCGGTTGATCTCGTACACCCGTTCGAACCCGCCCACCACCAGCCGCTTCAAATAAAGCTCCGGGGCCACACGCAGGTACAAGCCCATGTCCAGGGCATGATGATGTGTGGTGAACGGCCGCGCTGCGGCGCCGCCAGGAATGGCCTGCATCATCGGGGTCTCCACTTCCAGGAAACCGCGATCGTTCAGGAACTGGCGGAGGCGATGAACGATCGCCGCACGCATGCGAAACGTCTTGCGCGTTACCTCGTTCATGATGAGGTCGAGGTAACGCTGGCGGTAGCGGATCTCTCGATCGGCAAGCCCATGGTACTTCTCGGGCAACGGCCGCAGCGCCTTGGTAAGCAGGCGAATATCCTCGACCTCGACCGTGAGCTCACCGGTCTTGGTCCGAAATAGGGCCCCTTCCGCCCCGAGGATATCGCCGATATCCCATTTCTTGAAGGCCTCGTAGCGCCCCTGCGGTAAGGCGCCGCGCTGCAAGTAAAGCTGGATCTGCCCAGACATGTCCTGCAGATGGACAAAACTGGCCTTGCCCATGATGCGTCGCGTCATCATACGCCCCGCCACTTTGACCCGCACTGGCTCGGCCTTGAGCGCTGCCGAATCCGTGTCCCCGTACTCTGCATGCAGCTCGGCGGCCATGACATTACGACGGAAATCCGTGGGGAAGGCGTTGCCCTGTGCGCGCAACTCGGCGAGCTTGTCGCGCCGTTGCACGATCTGTTCGTGCTCGTTCTCAGGCAAGAACTTTTCCATTTAAAAACAAATATTTGTTAATGGTTATTAAGGATTTACTTCACTAAATCCCGGCTTTCAAACTGGCCTCGATAAAGCGGTCGAGCTCACCATCCAATACCGCTGTAGGGTTGCCGCTTTCCACCCCCGTGCGCAGATCCTTGATGCGTGACTGGTCCAGCACGTAGGAACGGATCTGGCTGCCCCAGCTGATCTCGGCCTTGGATTCTTCGAGCTTTTGCTGCTCCGCCCGGCGCTTTTGCATCTCGTGCTCATACAAGCGCGACTTCAACACCGCCATCGCCGCCGCTTTATTCTTATGCTGGGAGCGGTCGCTCTGGCACTGCACTACGATCCCGGTAGGGACATGGGTGATGCGTACGGCCGAATCCGTACGGTTCACATGCTGTCCTCCCGCCCCACTTGCGCGGTAAGTATCTACGCGCAGGTCTGCCGGCTTGATGTCGATATCCATACTGTCGTCTACCTCTGGATAGACGAAAACCGAGGCAAACGATGTATGCCGACGATGCCCCGAGTCAAATGGGGACTTACGCACCAACCGGTGCACGCCGGTCTCGGTTCGCAAGTAGCCGTAGACATACTCACCTGTGAACTTAATTGTGGCGCTCTTGATCCCTGCTACCTCGCCCTCGGACAGCTCCATGAGCTCCGTCTTAGACCCATGTCTTTCGCCCCAACGCAGATACATGCGCAGCAGCATGTTGGCCCAGTCCTGCGCCTCGGTGCCGCCGGAGCCTGCCTGAATATCCATAAACGCATTGGCGGCATCCATTTGGCCGGAAAACATGCGCCGAAACTCGAGATCAGCAAGCTGTTGCTCAACATCGCCCAGCTCGTTTGCAATCGATGCTATGATCTCGACATCGTCTTCCTCGCGCGCCAGCTCGAGCAGCTCACCGGCCTCGTTTAACCAGCCATCAAGTTCAGAAAACGCGCCGATTTCCTTGTCCAGGCGAGCGCGCTCGCGCCCGAGCTCCTGCACTCGCTGCGGATCGTTCCAGATTTCGGGTTTCTCGAGCTCGCGCTGAAGCTCGCTCAAGCGCTGCAGCTTGGCCGAGTAGTCAAAGGAACCCCCTTAGCTCGCGAGAGCGTTCCTTCAAGTTACTGATCTTGTGAACGAGGGGGCTGAGGTCTTCCATGGAAAAACGATGACGCGGTCGGTATGCTGTCTAAGCACTGTTGATCGATGTGTCGGAGAATACAGCATATTTACAGCGATTTCACGGAGCCGCGGCGCCCTGCTCTGCGCCTCCCGACCTTGTCTGGTCTGAAACATGGGGTGTAACTAAATTTATCAAAGCCGCCGTCAATACGGACAAGGCGGAGATGACCGACGGAGAGTGCGCGCATGAGTCGCAAGATCGTCAAGACAGAGTCCGAATGGCTAAAACAGCTTACACAGGAGCAGTTTGCGGTCACCCGGCATAAGGCGACCGAGCGCCCCTTCAAAGGTGAGTACCACAACTGCAAGGATGCAGGGACGTATCAATGTGTGTGCTGCGGGGCCGACCTCTTCAGTTCCGACACCAAGTTCGACTCCGGAACGGGCTGGCCAAGCTTTTGGGCTCCGCTTGATGCAAAGAACATTGACACGGCGGAAGACACCAGCTTGTTCATGCAGCGCACGGAGGTCCTGTGTGACGATTGCGGCGCCCATCTGGGTCACGTGTTCCCGGACGGCCCTGAACCGACGGGGTTGCGTTTCTGCATCAACTCGGCTGCGCTTAAGCTTAAGAGAAGGACCCCCTCATAGCCTCTGCCACTCTCACGGGGCAGCGTGTAGAGGCGTGTCAGCTTCCCGGAACTGCATACACCTCGGGGAAAAATACCTCTTTCCAGTCGTCCGGGGCGCGCTTGATTTGTCCCGTGCGCTGCATGAACTTCGCGTACTTCATAATGTGTCGCGGCACGAGTGAAAACTCGATTTCCGGCTTCGCAAGCATCTTGGCCAGAAAATCGACCGATAGCCCGGAGTTGGACTGCTGCACATAGACCTCGGCATTGAAGCGCGAGTCCTTCTTGATAACCTCCATGGCCTCTTGCAAGGCGGCGAATATCGCCTGGAACGCCCTCGGGTTGGCCGTACGAAACTGCGCTCGGGTCCACACCATCGTGAACGTCGCAGGGCCGCCCAGCACGTCGTAGGAGTTCAGGACCTTGTGTATGGCAGGATCAAGGAGTTCCTGGTACTGATAGGGCGGGCTCGTGAAATGGGAGTTAAAGCTACCGTTGCCTGCCAGCATGGCCTCACGTGCGTTGGGGTGCGCCATCGATACCGTAAGGCCATCAAGTCGCGCGTAGCTCTGTGCTCCCCAGACCTGTGCTGCCGCCATTTGCAGAACTACCGCCTGCAACGATTTTTTCACGGCAGGCAGCGCAATGCGGTCCTTGTCGGTGAAGTCCTTGATCGTCGTCACGTTCGAGTTACGCGTATTCAAATACAAGGGCATGGCGCTCAATGCGGCGATTCCCTTTACGCCCACTCGCTCTCGGGTCTGGTCCCAGAGCCGCAGCAGCGGTGTAACCCCGCCGGCGGCTACATCCAGGAATCCCGCCTGGAGCGCGTCATTCATCACTTTTCCTGACGGGTATCGATTCCAGGTCACCTGGATGTTGCCGAGGCCAAGCGCGCTCGCGTGTTTCTCGATCAAGAAATTCTGCCGGATTATCATCAGCGGTAAGTAACCGATGCCGAATTGCTGCGCCATACGGATCTGGCGAGTTTCCCGACTTTGCGTTTCCGTGCCGAGCTTCCGGCTCGGTTGGATCTCCACATTAAGGCCGAAGGCAGTCAAGGGGCTGGCGGCCAGAACAAGCACACAGATGCCCGCGGCCACACAGTGCGTATAGCGCGATCTTGACTCAGCCCAGCGAATAAACGACATGGATCCTCCTAGTTTGTTCTAGCAATGAAGGGGTGAGACGGTTATGCAATCTGAAAAAAGGCGAGTATCGGTTTGTCATAACCTACCCAACCTATCGTGCGCTCCATCTTGTCACTCGTCACCCATCGCCACCGGGCGGCTGCTATCTGTTATCCACTCGCTCCAGCTCCCGGCGTAGAGCCTGGCACCCGCCAGCCCGACATGCTCCATGGCTAGAATATTGTGACAGGCGGTGACGCCTGAACCGCAGGTAGAGATGACTTGCGACGGGCTATGGTCGTTCAGCAGCGCACCCAGCTGTGCTCCTAACTCCGCAACCGGCAGAAAACAACCCGCGTCGTCGAGATTGTCCTGAAACGGGCGGTTAACGGACCCCGGGATGTGGCCGGCGACTTTGTCCAATGGCTCAACCTCGCCACGAAAGCGCTTGTTTGCACGCGCGTCGATCAGCAGTTGCTCGTCGCCTTCGATGGCTCGCTCGACGAATGCCGTGTTCATCCACAGGTTATCGTCGCGATGCGGCTGAAACACCGACGCCACTGCTGCCGGTGCGTCGGTGCTAACGGCTCGGCGCTCGCGTTGCCACTTGGCCAGGCCACCGTCGAGCAATGCGACCTGTGTGTGTCCAAGCCAGCGCAGTAACCACCATAGGCGCCCCGCCACAGCCCCGCCGGCTTCGTCATAAACGACCGCCTGCTTGCTGGCGTTCATCCCCCATTGCCCCAGCTTGTGCGCGAGAATTTCCGGGGCCGGCAACGGATGTCGGCCGCTTGTGGCGGTAATCGGCGACGACAGATCGTCGTCAAGATGAGCGTAGCGGGCGCCAGGGATGTGCCCGCTAAGGTGGGCGCGGCGGCCTGCACTCGTATCAGTTAAATCGAAACGACAATCGAAGAAGATCCATCCCGGATCGTCCAGGTTCGCCGCGAGTGTGGCGGTATCGATCAGTGTGCTAAAACCCAACATTCCGCTCCCCGCGCCGCAGCGCGCTGAGGCAGCGCTGCCCCATGCCTGGGGTGCCCATGTGACCGGCTGCGCGCCCGCCACTGCAGGTGCTGGTGCCATGGCACAACTTTCAAGCTAACGTGCGGCCAAGACCGTGAGCTCTCGCGCCAGCTGTTCGATGCGCGCCCCGTTCTCGAGCTTATCACGCCATTGGACCGGGATGGTATCAACACCCAAAAAAGCACCGCTCAGGCCACCGGCCATGGCGCCCATGGTGTCGCGGTCGCCGCCGTGCAGTATGGCGCAATAGATACACTCGCGGTAATCCCGCGGATGGCGCAAAAAACAATACAGGGCGAACGGCATCGACTCGTGTACCGCAACGTTCAATCCCAGATTGCGTGTGGCTGTTTCGGGCGCTGCCTTGTGCGCGATCAGTGCGCCAACCTGCTCCAGTTTCCGTCGCATAGCAGCCGTGCGAGAACACCCGACGAGGGTACGAACAAACGCGTCCACATCGAGATCCGTGCCGGCGGGCCGGCCCGTAACGAGGGCAATCGCCCGCGCCTGCGCCGCCGCCCCGTCGATGCCGAGCGTATGCGCGTGGGTAACTGAAGCGGTGGTTTCAGCCTTGCTGTAAAGCCCTTTGGATGCATGAAACAAAAGCCCGAGCGGCACGACGCGCATCGCTGCTCCATTTCCGAGCGAGCCTGCTCCACCGTAGAGCTCACGCGCGGCTTCCTCGTAGCTGATATTGCCGTCGACGACACGCGCAAAAATTGCAGGCGGGCCGGGACCATAGCCGCGCCACGGTTCACGTTCGAAGTGCACGCGAAAACAATCGCCGAGGTGCTTGGCATCGATATCGCCAAGGGCGATCAGCGACTCCGCCAGCGCTATTGTCATGGCCGTGTCATCGGTGTAGATCAACGTATCCACCTCGGCGATACGGGTATCCAACCGCTGCCTTTCAGGATAGCGAAAGGCCAGCTCGCCAATGGCATCTCCAAGCGCACTGCCAACCATACCACCGAGGAATTTAGGCAACAGCTTCATGGCTGCAGTATTTTACAATCGTTGAGTAACGAGAGCAGGGCCCTCAGGCGTGTGGCACGCACACGACCGATACTGCTGCGGTACTGACCTCATTGTGCGCGCGGTGCGCCACGTCTGCGATTTCGTGCTGCGGGCAGCGAATTCGCTGACCTTAAGCATGCGCATGTACACCTCCACGCTTGGTCCAAATAGGGTGCTGTCGATTTAGGCCAAGTCTGCGCTATAATGTGTTACGGTCTGCCACCGGTAAGGAAAAATGCAGGGGTATGGGATGCACGACGAACGTCGTTTGGGTCCGCGCAGACACTTGGCGTTGGAGGTGATGCTCAACCACCGGCGCCTGGGCTTACAGCGTTGCCACACGCGGGATATCAGCCTCGAAGGTCTCTTTGTCGAAACCAACCAGCTCGAACTACGCAAGAATGCGCGTGTCGAGCTGTTATTGAAATTACCCGCGAACGGTAAGCCCAAACAGCACCGTGTCAAGGCCAAGGTCGTCAAGGTAGACAAGGACGGCGCCACCCTGATTTTCCACAAGCTCGACGAATCAACCTACACGGCGTTGGTGGATCTTCTCTACCCCGCCGACTAGCCCGCCGGACATATCGGTAATTGCCCGCTGTCTTGGGGCACTCGCGCTGCGCGCTAATGCCGACGATCGATGCCGGGTTTCGTGTGCAAGAACCAAGCGACCAGTCCCTGTGCCCAGCTCATGCGAGCTGACGCGGCGACCATCAGCCCCTATTCAATTGCGTCCCTTGGGCACGGGACGACCCGGCGGAATGAAAGGAATGGCACGCGGGGGCCGTGCGGGTGCTGCCGGGGCCGGTGGGGGTGGTGGAGTCGGGGCGACCCCCGTTCGCCGCTCTGTGCGCCGCCCCTCGCCGCCGACGATCGCCCTTCGCCCGTCCGTCGCCGCCGCTATCGAGCCACCGCCCTGAGCCGGCGCCGATTTGACCTCGGGCTCGGACGGTTTCGGCTTCGTGAACTCGGTAACGCCTTCGTCGGGATTGATGGTCTTTTCCTTCACCACGTCCGCCTCGGGGGGCGGGGGCTTATCCTGGTAGGTGACATGGCCATTCTTGTCCACCCATTTGTAGAGCTTCACAGCGTGCACAGCCAATGGGGTCGCTCCTAATACGATTATGGCCAGCAACAAATAACCAAAACTTTTAGTGTACATACGATCCATTCCCGCCTGCGACGCGGTCAGTATAGCTTGCCTCGACATCCGCTCCTAACCCACGCTAGCTGGTCGACATCAGAAACAGGCCAGTACCGGTCGCATTCGCCTAAACAACCGCGAAGCAATCGGCCGTTACGCCATAGCACGGCTCCGTCTGTAGGCATAGGTCAATCGTGCGGCCTCCGCGAAATGTGCAAACCGACCAGTCGCGCAACCAGTACGGTCAAGTAAAGCTGGCCCATGACCGCTTCGAGCGTGGAAAGCGACCGCGTTACCGGGCTCATCGGCACGATATCACCGTAGCCGAGGGTCGTCAGGCTGACGAAACTGTAATAGAACATCAACGAGGCCACGCGCTCCTGATCGCCCGGCGGCGTCACGTTGACCGCAAATGATCCGGGTACCATGGTCTCGATTAACGAAAACAGGAGGGCCCAGCAGAGTGCGAGCAAAAGATAGCCGCAGATCGCCCCGTATATGGTGTCCTGCGTAATCTCGCGTTGGCTCATTATGTGCCACAACACGGTGACCGTGTTAAAACCGAAAAACGCGATCATAAACACGTGCGTGGCCACAACAAGCTCGCTAGTATCGACAAATACAAGCGTCCAGCGCGCAATTATTGCTGGAACACCAAGGGAAAGCGCAATGATCAGTTGCGCCCTGCTGTGTATCACCGTGTAGGTGCCCGCAATGAGCACGGCCGAAAGAAAAATATCCAACAGGATATTTTGCGTTTCTCCCCCCTCAAAAAAGGGTTCCAGCACAAAGAACAGCAGCAGCGACGCCAACAGATAAGCGTAGCTGCCACCGAAGCCGGCAAGAACTAACCTAGGTGCGTACCGTGGAGCCATAATCGTTCCCAGTCGAGACAACCAAAGGGGTAATAACAATCCGACATCGCAACCTCACCACGGCCTCTTGACCATTAGCTCGATGACGCGACCGTCCCGCAGGATCCGTAGCGTGACCGTTCTGTTCGATTTGACGCGGCGAAGCTTCTCGCGTATGCGCTGATAGGTCTTGGTATTGTCCTTGAGCTTGATCCCAGCCACCTCGAGGATGATATCACCGAGCGCGCCCCTTGGCGCCGCACCCGCAGATAGCGCCAGGAACAACCCGCCTAACAATAAGATTACCTGTCTTTTGAGGTCACTCATCCTGGCGCGAGCCCGCGCGATATTTACACACCATGCATACCCGGTGGGTCAATACGCGAATTCCTTGAAGCTCACTCTGAAAAGACGCGAGTACAATACCGGAATTACACCGAGCGTTAGCAGTGTTGAAAACGCCAGCCCGAAAATAATGGCGAGGGCCATCGGCTCCCACATTAGACCGCCACCGAAATAAAGTGGAATAAGGCCGGCAATGGTCGTCGCCGTCGTAAGTAATATGGGCCGCAGCCGGCGTTGCGCCGCCTCCACAATGGCACGCTGCGGCGCAAGCCCGTTTTCCTCGATCTCGATCCTGATGCGGTCGAGCAGGACAATCGCATTGTTGATAACAATGCCGGCAAGCGCAATAACGCCAAGCAGCGTCATGAAGCCAAAGTAGGACTGTAACGCCAGCAGACCGATAACGACTCCAATCAATGCCAGCGGAATAGTTGCCAGTATGATTAGTGGCCGACGGATAGAGTTAAACTGGCCGACGAGCAACAGCAGGATAATAATGCCGGCGACGGGTAGCTGATCGGCAATCGACGCATTCGCCTTGTTCGAGGTTTCGTGCTCCCCGCCCAGCTCGTAGGAATATCCTAGGTCCCAGTTCGCTTTGTCGTGCTCGAGCCACGGAATTAGCCGGCGCCCCACTTCGGTTGCAGTTACCCCTGCTCCAACGCTGGCTTCCACAGTAACCGTCCTGAGGCGGTTACGGCGCAGGACTTTGGCAGGCTGCCACACTATCGCTACGGCAGCCACCTGCTTCAGCGGCACCGACTGGCCCGTCAGCTGTGCATATACATTCAGACCTTCTATCATGCTGATGTCGTGCCGATTGAAACCCACGGAGCGCAGAGTCACCGGAATAACTTTATCATCCTCTCTGTACTCCGTCGTTTCTATGCCGCTCAGTCCGGCCTGCAGCGATATGGCAATGTCCTCGTTGGTGACACCCGCGCGACGAGCGCGCGGCTGGTTGATCTTGACCAAGATCTTCTTGGAGCGGTTGCCCCAGTTGTCGGTAACATTTTTCACCCCCGGAATATCGCGAAGCTCCGCCTTCACTTTGTCAACAATGGCAAAAACTCTGTCGATATCACGCCCCGAAATACGGACCTCTATCGGGTTGTCGATCATCGGCCCATTCTGAAGCGGACGGACCTTTGCATCCAGGTCGGGAAAGTTCTCGAAACAGAACCGCTCCAGCTTGGCGACCATAAGATCTACAATCGGCCGTGATGAGGCGTTAGCGATCAGGATTGCATACTCGGGGCTCTGCGGGACTGGGTTGTAGGGCAACACGAAGCGTGGCGCGCCCTGGCCGATAAAAATCGCCCAGTTGATGACACCCTCGGGGCGGTTCCGCGCCACTGCGAGCTCGTCCTGGATGTATGTCTCAATCCGCTTGACGACCTGCTCGGTTCGTTTGATATCGGTGCCCACCGGCAGCCGTAGGTCCGCGCTAAAGGTCGGCCGATCATTCGGCGGGAAAAAGATGTTCGGCACGTAGCGAAAACCCATCATGGCGACGGCGAAGACCGCGCCCACGGCGCCGAGCGTAAGCCCCGGGCGCTTTAGCGCACCAATCAAGGCGCGGCGGTAGGCCGTATAAATACGAGACTCATAGCGGTTCTGCGCGCTTTTCTTCTTTACTCGCATGAAATAGACGCACAGCGCAGGAATCATCGTAAGCGCGAGCACCCAGGACGAAAACAGCGTGATGCTCACCACCTCAAATATGGGCGCCGTGTACTCACCAACGGCCGACTCAGCCAGGTAGATCGGCAGGAAAGCCGCGGCCGTCGTCGCCGACGATGTCAACAATGGAATTCTGAGCTCGGCTGCCGAGTCGACGGCGGCGTCAAAGGCCCGCTTACCCGCTTGCATTTGCACCATGATGGACTCAGACATGACAATAGCGTTGTCTACCAGCATGCCCAGTGCGATGATTAATGCCGCAAGTGACATCTGATTGAGACCGATGTCAATGAATCGCATGAGCAAAAAGCTCATTATGATCGCCATCGGGATCAGTGTAGCGACAATAAGCCCCGTGCGCAGGCCCAGACTGATGAGCATGACAAATATGACGATCGCTATCGCCTGCAATAGATTGCTCGCGAAATTATCGATTTTCCTTTGTACCGCTTCGGACTGCATCTGTACAAAGTCGAACTCGATGCCAATGGGATAGACAGCCCGCATGCGATCGATGAGCGCCCGAACCCTGTTGCCGAGCGTGATGATACTGTCGCCTTCGCGCAGGGATATGGCCAGGCCGAGGCTCGGCGCTCCGGATCCGCGCATCATGGTTTCCGGTGGGTCGATATAATCCCGCGTGATGTCCGCAATGTCGTCCAGATAGACGACCTGCTGTCGCCCGGGTAATTGCAAGATGCTGCGACGCAGGTCCTCCACGGATTCGAAGTTACCCGAAGGTTCAAGCACGATGCGTTCGATGCCAGTGGTAACCGAGCCGCCCGGTATGATGATGTTGCGCGCCTCCAATGATTGTCGAAGCTGAGCGGGCGAGAGCCCCAGTTCGGCCAGGCGTGCGTTGCTATACTCGATGAAAATACGTTCTTCCTGTGCGCCGTAGATCTCTACCTTCGCCACCTCGTCGATGAGTAATAACTCGTCACGCAGATCATCTGCGATGTCTTTCAGCTCCGCGTAGGAAAAACCCTCGCCGGTGAGATTAATAACAGTACCGAAAACATCACCAAACTCGTCATTCACAATGGATATCGTCGCGCCCTCTGGCAGATCCGGCTGTACCTTCTCCACCTTGCGGCGCAGGTTATCCCAGATCGGCCGCATGTTGCGGTAGCGTTCGAGAATATTCACGATAATGACGGATACACCACCCTTCGACTCACTATAAATAAAGTCGAGCTCGGGTATCTCTTGTATCGCCTTCTCGAGCTTGTCGGTGATCAACTGCTCGACACGCTCGGGACTCGCACCCGGAAAGTACGTCACTACCTGGGCGGCTCGAATAACGAATCCGGGATCCTCGGCACGCGGCAAATTGAAGTATGAGGCAAGACCAGCTACCAGAATGCAAAGAAGTATGACAGCAGTAATGCGATTCTTGGTGATGGCGAATGCCGTAAGGCTCACCGTCGCCTCTCTTTCACCGTCACGGCAACTTGACCTTCAGGCCGTCCTCGATGCGGCTTACGCCGGCGATGATGAGCAACTCGCCATTCCTGAGCCCTTCGAGGATCTCGAACCCGGCGGCGGTGAGCTGGCCGACCTTTACCGGCCGACGCCGGGCGACGGCAAGACCTGGCTCCGCAGGCTCCGCAATAAAAACAAAACGGCCTTGTCGATCCTCACCGACGGCGGCGGGTGGCACGATAACGTGCGGACCGGGCCGGTCGCCGGCAAACTGGAAGCTCACCTCGGCCGCCATGCCCGGTAGTACCCGGCGGTCAGGTTTATTCAGGCGCACCGTAACCGGATATGTCGCCTGGCCCATAGCGGCCACACCCACCTCGGTCACAGTCGCGCGGTAGGATTTACCCGGTATCGCGTCGAACGCCACATTGACGACACTCCCTTGCTTGATTCGCGCAATATAGGCCTCGGGAATACCGACCTCGACCTCGGTCTGCAACCCGCAGGTAAGCCTGGCGATGACCTGCCCGGCCCGCACGTTTTCATTCCTATCGACCTTCTTTTCCGCCACCTTGCAATCGGCCATAGCAGCGAGCCGCGTATAA
Source organism: Acidiferrobacterales bacterium (assembly GCA_046758085.1). Lineage (GTDB taxonomy): Bacteria > Pseudomonadota > Gammaproteobacteria > Acidiferrobacterales > SPGG2 > VRUB01. The sequence continues at coordinate 27,564 of JBHHZP010000007.1, read as the reverse complement.
CGTAACTGTAAACGCGCGGACTCGAGCCCTTTTGCAGCCGAGCGCACGGCAGCCACCGCGGCCTCCGCACCGGCGCGCGCCTGGTCGAGCTCGCTGCGCGAGGCGTTGTTGTGTTCATAAAGTTCGCGCGTGCGTTCGTAATTGGCCTTCGCGTTGCGTGCCTGTGCCTTTGCACGGGCAAGCGAAGCTTCGGACTGCTGCACCCGCACCTCATAGTCCTGGGGATCGAGCTCGGCAATAAGCGCTCCGCGCTTGAGACGGCCACCCACCTTGATGGGAATGCGCCGGATGGTTCCGCCCACTTTGAAACTGGCCTTGGATTCAAGTCCTGCCTTCGCAAAACCGGAAAAGCTGCGTTGCCGCTCGACACCTGAACTCGTTACTTTTTGAACGCGTACCGGGCGCAGTATGGGCTCCGGCGCTGCCGGTTCCTCGCAAGAAACGAGTGTGCTGCTTGTGATCGCCGCCAGGGTCAAACCAAGAATACATTTCAATCCGTTCATACGTTATGATGGCATGAATGATATATGCGGCCTACTGTTCGAACACTGATCTTTGCTTGAAAAACGCTTGCAGTCGTTTTATCCATTGGTTCTGCTCATCGGCAGACTGGAAAAAATCGAAGCGAGAGATCGAACGTTCGAGCTCCATCAAATCCTTGAGGAAGTTATATATCGCGTTAGAGGCCCGTTGCTCGCTCACCACCGCCGAGTTTTGCGCATCCAGCAAATCGACGATCGACACCACCCCACGGGCATAGGAGTCCTGAACCAACTCCAGATTTTTCAGCGCCGCGTCGGCAGCCTGGCGCAAAAGCTCGATGTTGGCAAAAGAAGCGCGCGCCGTCTGCAGCGCCGAGCGAATGCGTTGTTCCACCCGCTCGATGGTGGACTGGCGTTGCAGACGCAAGCCCGTCAGCTCCTCGGCTGCCTGGGTTTCATCCGCACGTCGTGAACCTCCGGTATACAACGGCAGCCTGAGTTGCAGCGCGATGGTGGTTTCGGAGTCACCGACAGCATCGATGATCGGCCCCGAGCTGCCGGCGCCGCTGCGATCAAAGATTTCGGTTTGCTCCGCCCCGAGACTGAGCGACGGCTGCCAGAAAGCAGCCTTGGTAGATTTCAAAGTGCGTTGTTGCGCATCGACCCCGGCCTGGATCTCACGCAGCTCCGGGGAGGCCGCCAGCCCTTCCTCGACCATGAAATTGCTGAAGGTCGCGAATGAGCGCGGGTCGTCGATCAAATCAATCAGACTTTGCCGGCTGGTGATAAGGGCAGGATCGTCCAAGCCCACCTCGGTGGTCGCAAACCTTTCGTCCAGCGGCCGATGCAGCAGCCGATTAAGCGCAATCTTGGCGACACGTGTGCGAGCCTCGGCAGTCACCAGTATCCCGCGACTGGTCGCGACCTCGCTCTGCCAACGGAAGACCTCCGCCGGCGATGCGGTTCCGATCTGACGGCGCAGCTTCGCGAGCTCGAGGTTTTGCAGTGATAGGTCTACGTTGTCCTTGGCGATACGCTCGGTGGTCTTGGCACGCAATACGTCAAGGTAAGCGTTTGCCGCACCCAGTACGACGTTCAATCGCACAGTGTCACGTTGCGATTCGCGCGAGCGCTGCAGCAAGCGCTGCACAGAGATATTAGCAAAGGTGGGCTCGGAGTAGATGATCTGGTTCAACGCCAATGAACCCGATGTGGTGTTCTCTGCCTGCCCGGGGATCACGGCCGCACGTTTATCATCAATATGCGCGCCGTCGCCCAGCAGATCGAGCTGGGGAAACAAGGCCGAGCGTGCCTGGCGTATATCCTGCTCACCTGCCGACACGGTCTGTTGCGCCACCTTGATATCGAGGTTGGCTTGCACGGCCTCACGTACAACGCCATCCAGGGAAAGCCTGCGCTTCGCCGTTACCTGCTCGAACAGCAGCTCCGCCGTGCGCATCATGCGAAAACTGGGGGAGAACCCAATGGCGCGCGCCGTGCGCATATTAATGGTGAGGCGTTCACGCAGCGGCAGGCTTACAGGCAAGGTACCGGCATCCTCACCCAGTAGAATACGTTGCAGGTTCAGCGCCACGCGCCGGGCGGAGCGATCCAGTTCGACGGCCGGCGCCACCCCGGCAAGCACGCCGCGCTCGACGTCGGTTCGGCCCAACAATGCAAAGCTCGGCAACCGTCGTTTGATCAGTCCGTTTATCAGTTTCTCAAACTCCTCCTGCGACAATCGCACCAGCGGTGGCAGATAGACGGCGTCCACATCGTTCGGTATCGCCGTCAACGCAGCATTGGCCGATGTTCTCACGGGTATGAAGCGCACGTCGGCACCGATATTGCGGGCTGCTTGCATGGCTTTTTGCCGGAGTGCCGGGATCGCCTCCATCATCTCCTGCTGATAGAACAGCCCCAGGGTGTTGAAACGTACGAGTTCGCGGAAACGCCGAAGGTCCCTTTGCACGTCTCCCGGAAACGTGAGGTAGCTCAAATTCTTGACCCCGCTCGCGCCGTCCTTGAAGGGCAGTGCCTGGATCTCCCGATCAATGATAAAGGGCGCTATGACAGGCTTGGGCAGGCGCGTACGACGTGCAAGCTCGTTCGAGCCCAGCACCCCTAGTGCAATGACCATGCCCACTTCGCGGTCAGCCAGTAGCTTGTCGAGTGCCGTATTCACGCCTGCGACGGACCAATCCGCCTGGAGCTGCTTGCTCTTCGGGAATCGCACGTCGAACTCACCGTGTGTAAGCTCAAACACTTCGCGCTCGATCAGATTTCGAATCTCTGTCGATAAATACTTGTGCGCGCCATCGGAGACTGTTCCAACGCGTACCACAGGCAGCTGGTCGGTTCCCTGGGGGCGCGCGGGATTCGGCAAAGCCAGCGAAACAACCGTCAGCACAAGCACAACGGTGTACGGCGTTTTTTGCATTTGCAGCGAGCTCCTCTGGTGGCAGCCAGACGAAGGGACTATAAACATTTTCTGTGGTCGATAAAACCGTGGCGAGCTGTAAGCCTCGCCCGTCAGCCACATGAATGCGACGGCGGTTAACGGGCCACGGAAATGGCATTTTCATCGGCGGGAGAAGATCCGTATCCGGTGAGCTCGACATATCCGTTACCGCTTATGGGTACGCCACGCACCGAGCCGGTGACTCCCACCGCACCTTCCCAGTACCGCACCGACAGGTCGAGCTCCTGGCCGGGCAGATGGGGGCTTAGATCGAGCTCGAGGTCCTTATCTGGGATTCGCACTTGCCAGCGCGATGGATAACGCACGCCAGTCGCCGGGCTTTGCCAGTAGGCACGCACATCGATTTCGACATCACGCACGCTCAAGGAACGGGCCGAACCGTCGGCATCGACGAGCGTACCGCCGCTAAACCGGTCTACCGTCCCGTCACGCCGGCGCAGGCGATAAAACATGAGCTCGCGTCCGTCGGTGTATTGCAACCCAAACCAGTCCCAGCCGATCTGCCCCTTGTCCAGCGCCGACGTCGACCATTCACGATCCATCCAGCTAAGCCCGGTGACCGGGTAGCGCCGCCCGTCAATCTCGATCGAGCCCTTGGTGTCCAATCGCGTGGCCGAGTAGTAGTACGACGCGTTACCCGGTGCGGCACTCTTGCGGCTCAAGCCACGTTCGCCTTGCAGCACAATGGGCTTGGCACTGCTGAGGGAAAGATCGATTTTCACCACGCCCTCAGCAGCGCGCAGACGCAAGACAAGCTCGGCGCGAGCGGAATCGGCAGAACTGCCGTCGTCGACCGACCAGTCCTCCAGCCACACCCGAAAAGGGCTGCTCGATGCGCCGGCAAGCCCGGCGGCAGCACGACTGAATCGCTCGAAGCTGTGGAAGCGCCCGCCCTCGATATCCGACACGGCGAAGTGCGCCATGTAGACCTCATTCGTAGCCCAAGCGGAGGATCGTCGTTCGGTGAAGGGCGCTAGCGCAATGCGGAAGAATGTCAGCTGAAATCCGAAATGGCGTCCGCTGGTGGTATCGACGTTACCCGTGAAGTACCACCATTCGTGCTTGTAGTCCGAATGCGGCCCATGATCAGCGGGGAAGAAAAACTTCCGCGGTTGATAGGCACGCGCGAACCCCTCCGTGTCGCCCCCGCTCAGTGCTGCACCAACAGAAAGCGTGGTGCGCGTGGCACGCTTATCGTCCTTTCCGCTCTCGAAATAAGCCCAGGAGACCAGCACCGCGCCGGCGGCGACCAGCAAGATCACAACCCACACGCGCGACGACACGACTAATGCTTTCATAGGGGCGAACTATCAACGCGAGCACGCAACTGTTGACACGTGGCCGCACCCACTCACTCAGACTATCCAGACGCCTGTTTTGCAACGCGGAGGTGCAAAGAGTACACCCTGATAACCGCTAATCGGTGACTCGCGACTGGTCCCAGCGCCAACTGTAAACGTAACGATTCGGATCACCAATCACGAATCACTAATCACCAGACTGCGAAAACTCTGCGCCTCTCGACCGCTGTTCCCGACGTGGTCCTACCTCGGCAACCGCTTCCGCGTTGCCCTACCCCGGCAACTGCTCCTTGCGTTGCCCTACCTCGGCAACCGCTCCTTGCGTTGCCCTACCTCCTGCCTCCCTGCAGTCGTCCTCCGTCCATGGAGTCTCGCGTGCTCTGCGTTTGTTCCAGAGCGTTTCTCGTCGTGGGTGGCAAAGTAAATTGCTTTACGATCCCTTCGGTAATTCGTGTGGGGCCGCGACAAGTCCAGCAAGCAATGGCCCGGGCGTGGCGACACGGCAACCAAACCGGTAAGTTGATGGAGTCACTTCTTCGACTTGGGCGGAAACTGTTCTAGCATTTTCTTTACCGCTTCGTTGATCTGTGCCTGCCGTTTTTCCGGGCTTGCCGTTTTGTTAACCTCGGTCTGCGCGCTCCCACGCCAGATAAGCCGGCGGGTATCCCCGTCAACGATGTCCAGAATCAGCGAGCCCTGCTCATACTCGTACGTGTAACTCTCCGGTCCGATCGCGCTTGTCCCGACGCCGTAGCTCCAGCCCCAGCCGGCACGGTACCCGTAGTACGTATTCATGGTGGAAACCGCCAACTTTTTTTCCAACGCCACGTGGTATCCCACCAGAAAATCGGGCGTACGGCTCGACTGCTTGCGGAAGCCCTGCGCGTTGAGCTGATTCTCCACAGCCGTGTGGATACGCTTTTCCAGGACCTCGTTGTCGAGCCTCGGATCGCCGGTTACCTTTTGTGGCCCGGGCATCCAGTTATAGGTCTGCAAGATGCCGAAGTCGGCCGCCGGATCGAAGTCCGTATTGACCTGCATGGTAGAGCAGCCCGCCAGTGCCGTAAGCAAAAGCATTACCGCGCGCCTGTTTGTCCTTAACGTCATTCGAATTCTCCCGGCATTCGATCGATAGGTCCGAAGGCCATATGTTACCTGATCCCCCTCCTCCTAACCCCCTCCCGCAAAAGGAGGCGGTGCTCTCGGCTTGCGCCCCTCCGAGACTGGACATGCCTAACCCGGAAATTGCATGAACTCACACCAGAGATCGCAAAGATCGCAGAGAAAACAAACAACTAGACATTCGCGATTGATACCAGAATGGGAAGGCCGTTGTGCTCAATTTTTTTTTGGCGGGAATTGCACGAGCAGCTTTCGAGCTATCTTGTTGATTCTTGCCTCTTGCTTGCGGTCGCTTGCATTGACATTTATCTTGGTCTTCGCAGTACCGCGCCACATCAGCTTATTCGTCTCGGGGTTGATAACATCCAGCGCCAGTGTTCCTTCATTGAACTCGGCCGTGCGCGACTGCGGAGGTCTCTCCAACACCGCGCCGCGCTGCAGCTCGCTCAACCCGCCCAGCCTTGAGTCGTACTCCGTCTGCACCACCAACCTGGTCCGAAGGGCCGCGTAATAGCGAATCCAAAAATCGGGCGTGCCGGACAATATCCGTTCATATCCCTTGCGCGCGAGCTGCGTTTCGACCGCGCTGCGCACGGTCGCATGGACGAACTCATTGCGGATGATACCGGCGAGCGTGCCCCCCTTCGTCGATCCGGGAAACCACGCATACGTCTTGAGGTTGGAAAAATCCGCCGCGAGGTCGTGCTCTGTCGCGACCTTGATCTTGGCGGCACACGCCGTGAAAAGCGCAATAATTACTAACAGCGATCGAAATGTGAGCGACATACCAGGACCCTCCGGGCGGCATTATACGCACGACATCCAGCTCAACGTAAGCAAAAACCGGCGTGCTAGGCCCGCAGCCGATGCCACACGGGCTCTGGGGGCATGGATCATCCATCTAGGTTCTGCGCCCTCCACGTTGTCATTCAGCCCAGGCTATCGGGCCATCCACTGTCACGAGTGGCTACGACTTCATGCTCACATCGACAACGCGGTCGCGCGGCGGCCGTCATGCCACTGCTGCGGGTCCAGCTATAAGGTTTTGCCGCGCTTTTGCACGAACCATACGATCCCCAGAAAGATCAAGGAACCGACAAACGCAGCGATCAGATCCTCGAAACTGATCGCGATTTGACCGAGACCGAGATCGATCCCGAACAGCTTGAAGATGAACCCGCCGATCACTGCGCCTACCAGGCCAACGATCAGGTTGTTGAATCGCCCAAAGCCTTCACGCCGGCGTTTGACGATCATCCCCGCCAGCGACCCTGCCAGCGCACCGACGATTACCCACACGATAATTTGTCCGACAGTTATCGTTACGCTCATTGCCGTTCTCCCCGTGACGATCAAGGTGCACGGCATGTTTTATCAGTATTAGTCGGGTTTTGATAGCTGCTGGGCTCGTTTACTCCTCGCGCAAGGCCAGCGCAGGTGAGGTACGCGCCATCTTGAAGGCGGGATACAGTCCCGCCAGTAACGCCGCGATCAGTGCCAGTAATAGCCCTTGAACCAATATCATCGGCTCTACGGAGACCAGCAAGGTCCAGCCGAAGGAACGCCGATTGATGACCAGGATCAACGCCAGCGCCATGCCGATTCCAAGCGGCATGGCGAAGAGCCCTGCGCAAAATCCCATCAACCCGGTCTCCACTGTCACCAGCTGCCACAGCTGCCGCGGGGTCAAGCCAGTGGCTCGCAAGATCGCCAGCTCGCGCGCGCGTTCGAGCTGTAGTGCCATAAGGGCGCTCAGCACACCGATGAATGCCACGACCGTCGCAAGCAATCGCAGCACTGCGGTAATTGCGAACGTGCGATCGAAGACTTCGATCGATGCCTCCCGCAATGATGCGTGGGAGCGGATGCGTATCTCGTGCCCCGCCGCCGCGCTGCGCAGCCGAGCCACGAGCTCGGCAATGTCGGTGCCGACACGGGCATAAATGCGGATAAAGGTAATGGCGCGGTCACTCCAATGACGTTCGTAGGTGCGCCGGCTCATCGTCACCCTGCCCTCATCCGCCCCATACTCGGTGTATACGCCGACAACCGTAAAGGCGCGCTCGCCGTCGTCCGTGCGCAACCGGATCGTGTCCCCCACGTCGACATTGTGGTGATACGCGTAGGGCTCGGAAACAATCACCGCGTCGGCGTCGTGCCAGGCCGACCATACGCCATCCACGTCGCCGTGCTTGAGCCGATAGGATTTAAAATGACGCTGGCTGGTGTCCAGCACGAACAGCTGGGTCGTGCCCGCGGGCGCGTCAAGCCGCACGCGCCGGCCCGTGCTTGTTGCCGCCACACCCGGCACCGCGGCAAGGCGGGCAACCAGGCCTGCGTCGAGCGTCGCAGCGCTCGGGGAGGTGTGAATCACTGGGGCCGCGACATAGATGTCGGCACGCAGGGTTGCCGTCAGCCAATCGACGAACGAATGCCGGAAGCTCTCGATCATGATGCCTACGCCGACCGAGGCCGATACCGCCACCGCGAGCGCCGACACGGCGACACCCGTGCGACTCAACGTCGCCGCCACGCCGCGTGCCGCCAGGCGTCCGGAAACTCCGAGCCCGGCTCCCATGACCCATTGTAGCCCCCGCATCGCAGCCATCGTTGCCCATGGAATGAGCAGGGCGGCGCCGATGATCAGCGCAAACAGCCCGCTGTAAGCCAGCAACAGGCTGCGGCTAGGAAACGCCAGTAGCATCGTCCCTAAGGCTACGGTCGCTAAGCCCGCGACCGCTGCGCGTGGCGCCAGCTGGCGTGCACGCGCCTCCATGGTCGAGCGACGCAGCGCGGCGCTCACCGGTGCGCGCGTGGCTTCCCAGGCGGGTAGCAACGCCGCGGCCACGGTCGCGCCGAGACCCAGTGCTGTGCCCCTGAGCAGGGACCATGGCACCAGCGTAACCTCGCGCACCGAGAGCACGAAGTAAAGGTCGTTGATCGTGCGCACCACCCGCTCTACCAGACCGTTACCGAGCATAATCCCAAGCGCTACCCCCAAAGCCGTTCCCAGCAAGCCAATGACCAGGGCCTCGGTTACGATGCGAACGAAGATCTGCCTGCGCGTCACGCCCAACACCCGCAAGGCCCCAATCAAAGCGCGGCGCTGTATCACTGAAAAGGTCATGATGTTGTAGATCAGGAAGGTGCCAACCAGCAGCGCCAATAAGCTCAACGCGGTGAGGTTCACTCGGAACGCACGGGTCATTTGATCGAGCGCGTGAGAACGCTGCTCCGCCCGCACGATGTCTGTGCCCGCAGGCAATACCGCCCGCACGCGCTCGAGCAGCGCGCTGTTATCCCCAGCAATAACCAGGTCGATGCGATTCAGCCGCCCGCGCATGCCGAGCAGCTCCTGCGCTGTGGCGATGTCGGTCAATACGACCGCATCCAGCGCCTGGCGGCTCACGGGATCCGCGGCATCGATGAGATCAACAATGGTTATGCCGTGTGCTTGCCCGCCGACCGAAAGCATCAGCGTGTCCCCGGCATTCAGACCCAACCGTCGCGCGCTGTGGCGCGCGAGCACAGCGGTCGCAGGCTGTGTCAGTAATCGCGTAACGGCAGCGCGAGTCTCGAGGCCACCGAAATCGGAACGGAATCCGGCGTCGGCGAACGGGTCCACGCCGATTAGCTGAAATGTTTCACCGGGGAACTTCGGCGCGCGCGCGTAGCCTTCCACCACCGGCCTCGAGTTGCGTACACCCGCGTCTACCCGCAGCCGGCGATACACGGACTCGGGCAGGCCGTTCGGTCCGCCAACGACCTGATGTGTGAAGCGTCCCGATAATGTCTCCACGGAGAGCTGAAATGCCCGCCGGGCGCTCTCGTTGGCAAGATCCACGGCGACCGCCACCGCCACACCGAGTGCAACCCCCAGCACCGACAGACCGACCAACCAGGGATGACGCAGCAGATAGCGCAGGCTGGCGCGGTCGAGGATCATGCCCCGCGTCGCTCCAGACCGGGAAGCCGAATGAGCCGGCCACGCTCGATGTTGAAAACGCGGTCGGCCAGCCCCGCCGCCTCGGTGCTGTGCGACACCATGATCAGGGTCGCACGGGCGTCCCGCGTCAGACGCTGTAACAACTTGAGTGTCTGCTGGCCGGTATCGCGGTCCAGATTACCCGTGGGCTCATCGGCCAACAGCAGCAACGGCTTATGCACGAGGGAACGCGCTATCGCCACGCGCTGCTGTTCGCCGCCCGAGAGACGATCCGGATAACTCTCCGCACGATCTGCAAGACTTACCGCCAGCAATAGCTCGCGCGCGAACGCGCGTCCCGTCTCATCCAGAGCGCCATTGAGCTCCAGCGGGAGTAAGAGATTCTCCTCGATCGTGAGCGTGGGAATGAGATTAAAAAACTGAAACACAAAACCGATATTACGCCGGCGGAACAAGGTGCGTTCGGTTTCGGAGAGGGCACTCAGCACCACTTCGTCGACCATGACGCTGCCCGCTGTCGGCAGATCGATACCGCTAATGAGGTTAAGCAAGGTGGACTTGCCCGAGCCGCTGCGGCCCAGCAGTACGATAATCTCCTCGCGTTCCACGCTGGCATCCAACTCACAAAAGACGACGCGCTGCCGGTCGCCCTCTTGGTAGGTCTTCGTAAGACCACAAATATTTACGAGTGGCCCGGCCGTGCTATTGATTTGTTCGCTCATGGGAATGTCTATGATACGTGCGAGTGCCCCATCATCCTCACAGATTCACGCTCAAACCGCTGCTGCAAACACAATTAACCGGCGGCTGTCCCGTGCTCGACGCCACAGCCGGCGGTCTGTCAATGCCGTGCGGACTATGCGCCGCCCGTACCGCTCCCGGTCTTTAACGACACCACGCTGCTCCCCGAGTAGCTGTGTGCGCTTGTCCGTGTCATTAGCTGGCGGGTACGCCACAGAAATTGAACCCCGCGGGGTCCGTCAAGTAACATCCCGGTCGTGCGAACACCAGGTGTTTTCGTTTCAGCAGTTCTCACGCTTATGGCCGGCGCCACCAGCACGTTAGTCTCAAGCCCGGGTGCTGCGGGTGAACCATCCGCTGGCCAGAACACCGATACTCAAATCACGCAACACACCCCGGCGAATTTTGTCGGGCGGCAGGTGTGCGCGGGCTGCCATCAACGCGAGTCGCAGCTGTGGTCCGGCTCGCATCACGACCTGGCCATGCAGCGCGCTAACGACAAGACAGTACTGGGCGATTTCGACAACGTGACGTTTACCTATGATGGCATAACGTCCACTTTCTACAAGCACAACGGGAAATTCTTTGTCCGCACCGACGGACCCGATGGTATGCTGCGCGACTACGAGATCAGCTACACATTTGGCGCTTACCCGCTACAACAATACCTCGTAGCCTTCCCCGGCGGTCGCTATCAGGCACTGGGCATTGCCTGGGATAGCCGCCCCAGGGCGGAAGGGGGTCAGCATTGGTTTCACCTTTACTCGGATGAAAAGATCAGCTACGACGATCCCCTGCACTGGAGCGGCCGCAATCAGACCTGGAACTTCATGTGTGCCGAGTGCCACTCGACTAATCTCGAAAAAAACTACAGCCTCGAAAAGGACAGCTACGCAACACAATGGTCAGAGATCGACGTCTCGTGCGAGGCCTGCCACGGTCCGGGATCCACGCATGTGGGTTGGGCTCAAGCAGCAGCAAAAGATAAAAGCAGCTACAATGACGAGCGCAAGGGCCTGGTAGTGGCCTTGGTCGACCGTGCGGACGTTCACTGGAAGTTCGATCGCGACACCGCCATCGCCAGGCGCAACAAAACGCCGATAACCCACACTGAGGTCGAAACCTGCGGGCGCTGCCACTCCCGGCGCACCGTGCTAAGCAACCGTTATGGATATGGCAAACCGCTGCTGCAGAGCTATCTGCCACGGCTGCTGGACGAAGGGTTCTATTACCCTGATGGTCAGATTCAAGACGAAGTCTACGTGTACGGCTCGTTCCTGCAAAGCAAGATGTATCATGCCGGCGTCACCTGCAGCGACTGTCATGAGCCGCATAGCTTGCAGCTCACAGCCACTGGTAACGCGGTATGTGCCCAGTGCCACTTGCCCGAGCGCTTCGACAGTCGCGCACACACCCATCACAAGAAGGACGCCGCCGGCCCGCAATGCGTCGCCTGTCACATGCCGACGAAGACTTACATGGTGGTAGATCCCAGACGCGATCACAGCATCCGCGTCCCACGTCCGGATCTCTCCGTCGCGCTGGGTACGCCGAACGCCTGCAATCAATGCCACACGGACAAGCCGGCCCAATGGGCGGCTGACAATGTGGCCAAATGGTACGGGCCCAAGCGCCGGCGCATGCCACACTATGGGCGCGTGCTGCAGGCCGGGCGCATGCGCGCGCCCGGTGCGGACCAGGAGTTGGCGCGGCTCGCGGATGATCCCGCAAGACCCGCTATTGTGCGCGCCTCGGCACTGACGCTGCTGCACGGCTATGTGAATCCGGTAGCGCTGCAGGCGCTTCAGAACGGCCTTGCAGACAAAAATCCGTTAATACGCATTGCCGCACTCAACGCGCTGGCGGGCATACCGCCACTGTATCGGTTTCGGGTCGCCGGTTCGCTGCTGGTAGATCCGATTCGGGCGGTCCGGGTGGAAGCGGCGCGTGTGCTGGCGCCCGCGCCTGTTGGCGGACTCACGCCAAAACAACGCACCGGCCGCGTCCGGGCGTTTGCCGAGTTCATCGAGGCACAACGGGCGAATGCGGATCGGCCCGGTGCCCACCTGAACATCGGCGTGTTCTACGCCCAGCAAGAAAAGCTCGCGGATGCCGAAGCCGCCTATCGCACGGCACTACGGCTTGATCCGGACTTCGTCCCCGCGCTGGTGAATCTCGCCGATCTTTATCGCGCCCAGCAGCGTGATGGCGACGGCGAACCGCTGCTGCGCCAAGCGCTCGCGATCGCCCCTGATGACGCCAGCGTGCATCGGGCCCTGGGCCTGCTGCTGGTGCGACAGCGGAAAACGAACGAGTCGGTCGAACTGTTCAGGCGTGCCGCCGAGCTGGCCCCGGACGACCCCCAATACGCCTATGTTTACGCGATCGCCCTGAATGCGGTAGGCAAGACCGAGTCGGCGCTGGCGGTGCTGGAGGACGCGCGTCAGCACCATCCGAACGACCGCCAGATCCTGCTGGCGCTGGTCACCATCAATCGTGACCGGGGGGCCCGCGAAGCCGCGCTCCGCTACGCGCGGGAACTGGTCGCGCTCTCGCCGCGCGACTCGCAGGCACGACAATTGCTGGATCAACTGCAGCGCCAGTAGGCTACGGCACAGCTAGGGTCGCGGCGGGAAATGTTTGAACATCCTGGTCACGACCTTTTCGATCAACTTCGCGACCTTCTTCGGGTTGTCACTCAGGGTCTTCGTGGCGGTACCGCTCCACACCAGCTTGTGCGAGCGTGCATCAACGAGATCGACTGGCAAGGTCCCGGTCTTGATTGTAATAGTATATTCCTGCTCACCAAACCCCGGTGACATCGGGCCGTAACCGAAGTTGCCGGTCTGTACTTGCTTCGTCTGTTTCGATGATGCGTGCGTGATGACTTTAAGATCGGGCGCAGAGCTGGCCTCGCTCAACCCCGCCGGCTGCAGTCGGGCCGACACCGCGCGCTCGATGCGCCTTTGCATCATGGGGTCGGCGGCCGGCGTCCCCTGCTGCCACGCATAAGTCTTGTACTGCGAAAAATCGACATTCCGATCAAAATGGACCTCAACCCTGGCCCACACAATCGTCGCAAAGCACAGCGCTACGAGGCCAAGCAATAATTTTGCTTTATTCATTGTTGCTCCTGCACCAGATTACGATCAGTTTATGCCGATGAAAATTGATAAACCCGTTCCCGGCGGCTGCACGCAGCCAGCGCGCTACGTTCAGCCTGCCCCGCTCCCGGTCATAAACGATTTTACCCCGGAGAGCAGAAACTGCGCGCCCAACGCCATCAGCGGTGACCAGGTGATACACGCCTGGATTTAATCTGTAGTCACGATTTCAACCGATGCTATGCGAAGCGCGGTCATGCTTATTTCTTCGGCGGGAACTTCTTGAACATCTTTTTCACGACCTTATAAATCAGCTTGGCGACCTTCTGCGGTTTGTCGCTCAGAGTTTTTTCCGCCAGGCCGCGCCACACGAGTTCGTTTGTTTTTCCATCCACCAGGTCGACCATCAATGTGCCAATCGGGATTTCGTAGACGTTCACGCTTGTCGGTCCGCGCGGATGCCAGCCACGCCAGCCGTAACCCGCGTAACCCAGGTTGTCGACCTGAACCTGCCGCTCCGTTTTGCTCGAGGCATGGGTCACCACGTATAGATCGGGTGCGCTTTCTACTTGGGTAAGGCCTTTGACCTGGAGCTCTTGCTCGACCGCGTCGCCGATGCGCTTCTCCATCAGCTCGCCCTTGGCGGGCGTGCCCTTTTTCCAGGCGAAGGTCTTGTAGTTGGGGAAGTCAGCGTTTTTGTCGAAATCGACGGTGACACTGGCCAGCACAGTCGTTGACAAGCCAGTGGCAAATAAAAAAATTGCCGATATGCGCAACAGCCTTGCGCTGCTCATAAATTCCTCCCGTGATGCAAAATCAGCCGCTACAATAGTGCTTGCGGTGGTTGCTGTCCAGCATGAGATGATTGTATACGGTTCGTTGCCTTGCTAACAATTCCACCCGCGTCAAGACGCGACGCGCGGCCACAGGGGCCGAAGGCCAACGCCCAATTGGGTGCAGACGCGCAGCACCGTGCGAGTCTAAGCGGTGAGAACTGCGGGCTACCGAGATGAATTGACAGCGTGTCTCAGCAATAAATGCCCGGCATGTCTCCATCGACCAACCGCGTGTGTGCGTTGATCAGCCCCCTATTTGGAGACCAAAGGCCAAGACGGGACGGTGCCTGGCGTTGGGGGGCGTTAGCGCGCTGGTTACGGTGTTCAGGCGACCTTGCGCACCCACGCCCGCGCCAGCTCGATGGCACTGCTCAGCTTGACCTCGGCGATTCTGCGCCATACGGGCGCCCGATCCATGTCATCCAGCGTAACGTAAGACCAGGCATCCTCTTCTGCGAAGAGCTGTTGCATGAGGGCGTTGTTCAGCGTATGGCCCGGCTTGTGTCCGAAGAAGTGGCCGACAATGGGGGCGCCCGCAAGATACAGATCACCGGTGCAATCCAACGCCTTGTGGCGTACAAACTCGTCGTGAAAGCGCAGCCCCTCCTCGTTCATGACGCGGTCACCGTCGATGACGATGGCGTTGCGCAGAGAGCCGCCGCGTGCAAGCCCCATTTTGTGCAAGTGCCCCACCTCATTCATGAAACCAAAGGTGCGTGCACGGGCGACATCGTGCTTGAACGAGCCGTTGACCAGTTCAAGCGAGAGCCGCTGAAAACCCACAACCGCGCTGTCGAAATCTATCTCGACCGTGAGCCGGGGGATGCGGTCAGGCATGAGCACGGCGAACTTGTCACCGTCGGACACGGTAACGGGCTTGTGAATCTGGATCGCCTTGCGCGGTGCACTCTGGCGCAAAACACCCGCCTGCTCTATGAGCGCGACGAACGGCTCCGCGCTGCCATCCATGATCGGTACTTCCGGGCCATCGAGCTCGATCACGGCGTTATCGATACCGCAGCCGCGCAAGGCCGCCATCATGTGCTCAACGCTGTGAACCCGCATGCCGTACTCATTTCCGATTACCGTGGACAACCGCGTATCAATGACGTTGTGCCACAGCGCCGGTATGACACCCTGGCCCGCGGGTGCATCTCTGCGTACGAACCGGATACCGCGGTTTTCCTCGGCAGGGCGGACGCGCATAGAAACGTTCTTGCCGGTGTGCAGACCCACACCGACGTAAGGAATCGACTCCTTGAGGGTTCTCTGTGCCATCGTGGGTTTCCTCCCTATTTCAATCAATTGCCAGGGTTTTCGATCGCTCCCTCGAACTGTTGCGCCGAGAAGCGGTGACAGGCAGAATTCCAGCGCAGGTGCGGCGAGGTGCTGCGCGAGATGGTGTGCCCACAGAATTCTCCAAAGGCGCCTATCCTGTAGCGAGAGTCATCTAAATGGTAAGATAATGCGAATTTCCGCTGATTTCCCAATCATCAGGCGCCAAGTTGTTATCCCAGTGCGCACGAAATTACCGTTAGATCCTTAAGTGCACCCGTCCACCCTATCTTCTTGGGCCCTCCTGATATGGAAGGCGCTCGAGTCTTACGGCTGCGACGCGCGGCCGTTGTTCGAGCAGGCCGGCGTCGATCCCAACAAGCTGCGCGACGCGAACGCGCGTTACCCTATTTCCGCCCTAACCCGCTTGTGGCGGCTGGCGGTCCGGGCCACGCAGGATCCGGGCATCGGTCTCACGGCCGCGCGTTTTCTGCACCCCACCACGCTCCATGCCCTGGGATTCGCCTGGCTGGCCAGCGATTGCCTGAAGGAGGCGCTGGAGCGCGCAGTGCGCTACTACCGGATCGTCAGCAACGGCATTGAGGTATGGCTCGAGCAGGCGCCCGATAGCTATCGATTGGTCATCCGCGCCCCGGAGGTACCGCGCATGGCCGATGAGGCGATCGACGCCGCCGTGGCCGTCGTCGTCAACTTGTGCCGCGCCAGCCACGGCTCGGAGTTCAACCCGTTACGAGTGGCCTTGCAAAGAAACCCGCCGGCGGATAGGGGGGCGTACGCCCGTATGTTCCGGGCGCCCGTGGATTTCTCCGCCACCGACAACGTCGTTTTCCTCGATAAGGCGGCGGTGGAAATGGTTTTGCCTACGGCCAATGCCGAGCTGGCACGCGCTAATGACCGTGTTATCAAAGAGTATCTGGCACGATTTGAACGCGGCAGCATCAAGTTCCAAGTTGAGGCCCGGCTGGTCGAGCAACTGTCTTCGGGGCATGCAACGCAGGAGTCGATTGCCAAGGCCTTGCACCTGAGCCCCCGCACCCTCCAACGCAAGCTCAAAGAGGAAGGGACGACGTACAAGCAACTGTTGGATACCACACGTCGCGAGCTTGCGGCGCAGTACGTCAAGGAGTCCCATCTATCCGTCAACGAGATCACCTTTCTACTAGGTTTTTCCGAGCCAGCAAACTTTTCGCGCGCGTTCAAGCGCTGGACCGGGGTATCGCCGAGCCAGTACCGGCTTTCCGCTTAGCTTCGCATGGCACGTTACCTTACTTATACTGCTGGAAACGACGTACAAGTGGTGATCCAGAAGCTCTCACACCTTCGCAACTGACGTAACTCAAATGTACGCATCCACGATCTCTTCCTGGGCGTTATTGATATGGAAAGCACTGGAGTCCTACGGATGTGATGCCCGGCTGTTGTTCGAGCAGGCCGGCGTCGACCCCAAGAAGTTATACGATGCCAATGCGCGTTATCCTGTAACTTCGCTCACGCGTCTCTGGAACCTGGCGACACAAGCAAGTGCCGACGCTGCGTTTGGCCTCACGGCCGCGCGCTTCTGGCATCCCACCACGTTTCACGCCCTGGGCTACGCCTGGCTGGCCAGCGAAACATTACGCGATGCGTTGGAGCGGCTGGTTCGCTATGGCCGGATACTGAGTAGTGCGGCAAGCATCGGCCTTGAGGAAACGACGCACGAGGTCGAGTTCACCCTGGGGTCGGCGGATACACGCGTTCGGCCTGCCGATGCCGCCATCGATGCAGCGCTGGCAACGATATTGGGTATGTGCCGCAGCAGCTACGGCTCCCACTTGAATCCGTTGCGCGTCAATCTAAAGAGATCGGTACCCGCTGACCGTGGGGCGTTTTCGCGGGTGTTCCGTGCGCCCATACGCTTCGGTGCGTCGCAAAACAGGTTGTCATTCGACAAGACCGAACTGAACACACTCTTGCCGACAGCCAACGCCCAACTGGCGCGGGCAAATGATCGAATCGTCACCGAGTATCTCGCGCGGTTCGATCGCGGCAGCATCAAGATACAGGTTGAAGCGAAACTGCTCGAGCGGTTGTCATCCGGGCACACTACCCAGGAATCGATTGCCAAGGCCTTGACCCTGAGCCCCCGTACTCTGCAACGTAAGCTCAAGGAGGAAGGGACGACGTATAAACACCTGCTGGACGCGACACGCCGCGAGCTGGCGGGCCAATATGTACGCCAGTCGCAACTAACGGTGAATGAGATTACCTTTCTGCTCGGGTTCTCCGAGCCCGCGAACTTCTCGCGCGCCTTTAAACGCTGGAACGGTATGTCGCCCACTGAGTATCGCGCGTCACCTGTGGCGACACCCATGTAAATTCCACTGCGCCGCTGCGACTCGTTACGGCGGGATGTTCAAGATTCTGTGCATGACAATGCCGAGGCCCTGTATGTCCGACTGGCAGCAGCTGCCAGTGTTGCCTGCGGTGCACTCGCCGTGTACCTTGAGGCTCTAACCCGTATAGCCCGGGCACGCCTACCATGATTGATCGCCTCGATCTACCCGAGGGCCATTACGCCCCGTGGGAAAAGACCTTCGGGCGCATCCTGACCCCGTTCGAAGAGTTCATCCACCAGCAGACGGCGGGCGGTATCGTACTTATAGTCTGCACCACAATTGCGCTGATACTCGCCAACAGCCCGCTGGCCGAAAGCTATGCGAGCCTGCTGCACACCCATATCACGTTGAGCGTGGGCAATTGGACGCTCGATCACACCCTGCATCACTGGATCAACGACGGGCTCATGGCGCTATTCTTTTTCGTCATCGGCCTGGAGATCAAGCGCGAGGTCCTGGTGGGCGATCTGTCCAATGTGCAGGCCGCCACGTTGCCGATCCTCGCGGCGATCGGCGGTATGGCTGTGCCCGCAATTTTTTACGCCGCCATCAACCTGGGTGGGCCGGCCGCGCAGGGTTGGGGCATACCGATGGCCACGGATATCGCGTTTGCGGTCGGTGTGCTGGTGCTGCTGGGCAGCCGGGTACCCAAGTCATTGCTCACTTTTCTGGTGGCGCTTGCGATCGTCGATGACCTGGGGGCGGTTGCCGTGATCGCGCTGTTCTACACCGAGCGCATCTTTGTCGATGCGCTGGCGGTAGCGGGGCTGCTGCTCGTGGTGCTGGCGGTCTTCAATCGGGCGGGGATACGAAGCCCCCTGCCCTACTTTGCCGTCGCGGCGCTGCTGTGGTTGGCCATGCTCAAGTCCGGGGTGCACGCGACGATTGCCGGAATCCTGGCCGCCTGGACCATACCGAGTCGACCGAAGTTCGAGCCGCGAGTGTTCAGAGAAAAGATACGCATATTGGCAAAGAGATTTGACGCGCTCGACGACGGCCGGCGATCATTGATCCACGACCAGAACCGCCGTGCTATCGTCCAGGCGCTCGAAAGCGGAATCCACAAAGTGGAATCACCGCTCCAGCGTCTGGAACACTCCATGCACCCGATGGTGGCATTCTTCATCGTGCCGCTGTTTGCGCTGGCCAATGCCGGCGTGCCCATCGAGCCGGCATCGCTCGGCAGCACGTTCGCACAACCGGTGACGCTGGGCATCGTGCTCGGGCTGGTAGCGGGCAAGCTCGTCGGAATTGCCGGTGTCTCGATTGTGGCTGCGAAACTGGGGTTCGGTCAGCTGCCGGCCGGTTGCCGGTCGGTGCACATGGTGGGCGTCGGGCTTCTTGCCGGCATCGGTTTTACCATGTCCATATTCATTGCCGAGCTGGCGTTCCGCGGCCAGGCAGATCAGCTGCTCAGCGCCAAGACCGGAATTTTGTTCGCCTCGCTGTTCGCCGGGGTGGCGGGCTACCTCTGGCTACGCCGACTCGATCAGGCGCGATGATCAACCGGGGGCGCGTAGTGCTCAGATTTTCAGGCGCGCGCGCACGTCCTCGGCGAAACCCGCGCCCGCCTCGGCGTAGATGTCGAACGCCGCGTGCACACCCTCCTGCTCGAGCTCACGGACTTGATCGGCGTGCTTGGCCGTCGCCGTCAATTGCCCACGGTAGCTGGAGCGCGCGAGCGTTTTCGCGATATACAGGTTCTCGCTGTGATTCGGGATCGCCAGCATGACGAGCCGGATCTTGCCGCCGGGCTGACCACGCTCCCACAAATCCGGGTCGGTTGCGTCGCCCTGGATGACGTTGCGCCCGGCCTGCGCTTGCTCCCGTACTACGTCAGGGTCGGTGTCTACGCCGGTCACGATGTCACCGTAGAGCCTGCGCACGCAGTCATAGGCACCGCTACCCACACGGCCCATGCCGCAGATGACGATCTCGGCGTCGCCGGTGTCGAACGGCTGCTCCTCGGGCAGCCGCGTAGGCGTTTCGAAACGCCTGAGCCGGTCGGCGTAGTGCGCGTAGATCGCGTGCGCCGCAGTGTTGAGCGGCGACGCCAGAATAAAGCTGATCGACAGTGCCAGCGCGATGATGACCAGCCAATCGCTCGTGAACCAGCCGTTGGCGACGGCAATGGCCCCGACAATCAAGCCGAACTCGCTGTAGTTGGCCAAACTGAGCGATGCCAGCAGCGAGGTCCGTGCGCGCACGTTGGAGCGCGCGAGCAGAAAAAAATAGAGCAACACCTTGAGCGGTAGCAGTAGTACCAGCAGCGCGGCGATGCCGAGCGCATGGAGGCTCAACGCCCCGGACAGACCGATGTTCAGGAAAAAGCCGATCAGGAAAAGGTCCTTGAAGCCAAGAAGCGTCTTCGCGAGCTGAGACGCCTTCGGATGACCCGCTAGCAGCACGCCGAGGATCAGCGCACCGAGGTCACCCTTGATCCCGACGGACTCGAACACCGCAGCCCCGCCCAGCGCCAGCAGCAAGCCATAAAGAATGAGCAGCTCACCGTGGCCGGACCGTGCCATGATCCCGGTCAGCACGCCACGCAGCGGGATCAACGCCAGCAGCGCGAGCGCCCAGGGTGAGGGCAGCTTGCCGGCGGAAACGGCGAGAAAAATGACTGCAATCAGATCCTGCATGATCAGGATACCGATTGCGATGCGACCGTGCAGCGATGCCATCTCCCCCTTCTCCTCCAGCAGCTTGACGGCAAACACCGTGCTGGAGAAGCTCAGGGCAAAGCCGATCAACAACGCGAGCGTCAGATCGAGCTTGCCGGTGAGGGCGATACCGGCGGCCGCCAGCGCAAACAGTAGCCCGGCAAAGAGCGCCACCGTGGCGGCCATGTGCGCCGTGGCGACCGCCCACACGTGCGGTCTTAATAAGGTCTGTACCCGCAGCTTGAGGCCAATGGTGAAAAGCAGCAGGGTTACACCGGCATCGGCGATCTCCCGGATAAACTCACCGCTCTCGACGCCAACTGCACTGAGCACAAATCCGGCCAGCAGGAAACCGACCAAGGACGGCAGGCCGAGCTGGCGCGCGCCCAGGCCGAGCACGAAGGCAATCGCGAGCCAGATTGGTTCCATGAGTACCTCCCTTATGTCTTCTAATTAAGGGATGCGGCAACGACGTCGTCGAGCGTCCCCCCGGTGCTGTTTTTCGGCGGCAGGCGCAACGCCGCTCATTGGATCACCGGCCTCATCGACCATCGGCTATCGTTCGAGAGTCGGCGGATCGCGGCGGCGAGTAACCAGCAAATACTAATCACCAGTCACGAATCACCGGTTTTTTTCTAATACGGCCACTTCCAGTCGCGGATCTCCGGCATGTCCTCACCGTAGCTCGTGATGTACTGCCTGTGCTCGATGAGCTTGTCGCGAACCGCCTGTTTGGCATAGGCCGCCGCATAGCCGAGCGTCGGCACTCGATCGATCACGTCGCCCACCAGATGAAAACGATCCAGATCGTTGCGCACGCACATGTCAAAAGGCGTCGTGGTGGTGCCCTCTTCCTTGTACCCGCGCACGTGCAGGTTTTTGTGGTTTGTGCGGCGATAGGTCAAGCGATGGATCAGCCACGGGTAACCGTGATAGGCGAAAATCATGGGCTTGTCCGTCGTGAACAAGGCGTCAAACTCCCAATCCGATAAGCCATGCGGGTGCTCCTCCTTGGGCTGCAACGTCATCAGATCCACTACGTTGACGACACGAATCTTCAGCTCAGGTACGTGCCGGCGCAGCAGATCAACCGCCGCTAGGGTTTCGATCGTGGGCACATCTCCGGCGCAGGCCATCACCACATCGGGCTCCCCATCCTTGTCGTTGCTGGCCCACTCCCATATTCCAATCCCGGCGGTGCAGTGCTTGACGGCGGCATCCATATCGAGCCATTGTGGTTGCGGCTGTTTCCCCGCAACAATGACGTTGACAAAGTCACGGCTACGCAAGCATTGATCGGTAATGCACAGCAGCGTATTCGCGTCAGGAGCGAGATACACCCGAATGATATCGGCCTTTTTGTTCACGACGTGGTCGATAAAACCGGGGTCCTGATGGGAGAAACCGTTGTGGTCCTGCCGCCACACGTGCGATGTCAGAAGGTAGTTCAACGATGCGATCGGCCGTCGCCAGGGGATCGCTTCGGATGTCACTTTCAACCACTTGGCATGTTGATTGAACATGGAGTCGACGATGTGAATGAATGCCTCGTAGCAGGAAAAAAGTCCATGACGGCCGGTAAGGAGGTAGCCCTCCAACCATCCCTGGCAGGTGTGCTCGCTCAGTATTTCCATCACCCGGCCATCGGGCGCTAAGTGATCATCGTATGCAAACTTATCAGCGATCCAGGCGCGGTCGGTGACATCAAATAATGCACTCAGCCGGTTAGAGGCGGTCTCATCCGGCCCCATCACGCGGAAGTTGCGCTCATTCGCATTGAGTCGCATCACGTCGCGCAGGAACCGGCCCATGACGCGCGTGGCCTCGCCCAGATCCTGCCCGGGTTTCGCGACATCAATAGCGTAGCTGCGGAAATCGGGCAACTTGAGATCTTTTAGCAGTACACCGCCGTTGGCGTGCGGGTTCGCGCCCATGCGCCGTTCACCTTTGGGCGCCAGCTCGGCGAGCTCGGAAACCAGCGTGCCTGAATCATCGAATAGCTCCTCCGGCCGGTAACCCTTCATCCACTGCTCGAGCAGCTCGACGTGCTCCGGCTTGGTGGCCATTTCGGCGAGGGGCACCTGGTGCGAGCGCCAGTAGCCCTCCGTCTTCTGGCCGTCGACCTCCTTCGGACCGGTCCAGCCCTTAGGCGTGCGTAGAATAATCATCGGCCACCGCGGGCGCTGAGTAACTCGGCTTGTACGCGCAGCGCTTTGGATCGTCTGAATATCGGCAATGACCGTATCGAGCGTTTCGGCCATCAACGCGTGCATGGTCTCGGGCTCGGAGCCTTCAACGAAGTATGGTTTGTAACCATAGCCGACAAACAGGCTCTCGAGCTCCTCCTTGCTGATACGTGCGAGCACCGTCGGATTGGCAATCTTGTAGCCGTTCAGGTGCAAGATCGGGAGTACCGCACCGTCGCGCGCCGGGCTGAGAAACTTATTCGAGTGCCAGGCAGTGGCTAGCGGTCCGGTCTCGGCCTCACCGTCACCGACGACGCAGCAGGCAACCAGGTCCGGATTATCGAACACGGCTCCGTAGGCGTGTGACAGCGCGTACCCCAGCTCGCCGCCTTCGTGAATCGAGCCCGGTGTCTCCGGAGCAACGTGGCTGGGGATGCCTCCGGGGAACGAAAACTGCTTGAACAGCTGCTTCATCCCCTCCGCATCTTGCGAAATGTTCGGATAAAACTCGCTGTATGTGCCCTCGAGATAGGTATTGGCCACCAGGCCTGGGCCACCATGGCCGGGACCGGTGATGTAGATCACGTTGAGGTCATAACTCTTGATCACGCGGTTCAGATGGACGTAGATAAAATTTAGGCCCGGCGTGGTGCCCCAGTGACCGAGCAGCCGTGGTTTGATGTGCTCCAGCGTGAGCGGCTCTTTCAACAGGGGGTTGTCATAAAGATAGATCTGCCCGACGGAGAGATAGTTGGCCGCGCGCCAGTAGGCATCCATGGCTCGCAACTTCTGCTCGGAGAGGACGTCCGGCATGGCTTGGTCTCTCGTTTTCAGTTTTCCAGCAGCTCCAAACGTCGCGACACAGGCGCACCCGTAATCAGCTTGATCTCATCATCGTAGTGCTTGATCGCCAGCTCGGAGCCCTCCTTCAGCAGGTACGTTACCGCTTGCTGCTCTGCGTTGATATCGAGCTCCAGCAGCTGTCCCCGCACAGTGAGACGAAAGCGCACGCCTCCCACACGCTCGCGCCAGCGTGGCCGGAAACTGAGCTCGCCATTGTAATCCCGCATGCCCGCCAGGCCGTAGACGATCACCATCCAGGTTCCCCCCATCGACGCGATGTGACACCCGTCTTGCACATTGTTGCCGAAATCGGCGAGGTCCATGAGCGCCGCATAGATCGCGTACTGCCGTGCCTTCTGTGAATAGCCGAGCTCGGCAGCGGCAATGGCCTGGATGCACGCCGACAGCGAGGAATCGCCGGTCGTAAGCGGATCGTAGTAATCGAAGTTGCGTCGTTTCTGCTCGGTGGAGAACTTGTTACCAAGCAAAACCATCGCCAGCACCACATCGGCTTGCTTTATTACCTGGTGCCGATAAATGACGAGCGGGTGGTAATGCAATAGCAGCGGATACTTGTGCTCGGGCGTGCACTCGAAGTCCCAGACCTCCCGGTCCAGGAAGCTGTCATCCTGCAAGTGGATCCCGGACTTTTCATCGTACGGTATGTACATGTTGTCGGCGGCCTGTTGCCACTGCTCGACCTCGGACATCTCGAGCCCCGTGCGGTCCACCAGCTTCTTGAAGTGCTCCGCATGCTCGGTCTGCAACGCCCTCATGGTTTCAGCGGCATACCAAAGATTCTCGCGCGCCATCAGATTCGTGTAGGTGTTATTGTTTACCACGGTGTTGTACTCGTCCGGGCCGGTGACACCGTGAATACAGAATCTTCCTCCTTTGCGATCCGAGCAGAAACCTAGATCAAACCACAAGCGCGCGGTCTCCACCAGCATCTCTGCGCCGTGCTCGTACAGGAACTTCTTGTCACCGGTCACGTCGACATACTTGCGCAACGCATACACGATGTCAGCGTTGATGTGATACTGTGCCGTGCCCGCGGCGTAATATGCTGAAGCCTCCTCGCCATTGATGGTTCGCCACGGAAACAACGCCCCCTTCTGGTTGACCTCGCTGGCGCGCAGTCGTGCCGTGTTTAACATGCTATAGCGAAAACCCAGCAGGTTCTTGGCGATGCGCGGCAACGTGTAGATCAAGAACGGGAACAGATAGATCTCGGTGTCCCAGAAGTAATGCCCCTCGTAACCGTGCCCGGTGAGCCCCTTTGCAGGTATACCGGTCCCTTCGGCGCGGGCGGTTGCCTGACAGATCTGGAACAGATTGAAGTGAATTGCCTGCGCGACCGCGGGATCGCCGCGAAACTCGACAGCGCTTCTGTGCCAGAAATCATCCAGGTATGCCCGCTGTACGACCAGTAGTTCATCGAAGCCGTGCTCGACCGCTCGGTCGAGCGCCTGTTCGGCCAGCGCGCGCAGCTCGGCCGCCGAGGCCGTATCCGAGGTATGGTAGCTCATGTATTTGACGAGCCGAATCGGCTGGCCCGGCTTTGCCTCGACCGCAAAAATCACCTTGCCAGTGTCCTCGCCGCAGTCGCTCTTATACGAGTAGGGACAGGTGGTATCGAGCGTATGCTCGATACCACACGCCAATCTCATCTTGCTGTTTTGCGTCACGTGACTCAGGATCACGCGAGTTTTGTTGGCGTAGTGCGCCCTCGGAAAAAGTGCGCGGTGCGCGAAACCGCGTGCCCGGCGGGGATCACCACCGTTGCCGCGCCGCGTATTGTCATTAACCATTTCCGAGGAGATCGTAACCGGCGCCTCTGCATTCAAAACCGTGACTTCATACGAAATTGCCGCCAGATGGCGCTGCTGCAATGACACCAACCGACGCGACTTGATAGCAATTTGCTTGCCCGCTGGTGTCTCCCACAGAACTTCGCGATCGAGCGTACCCGCGCGCATGTCAAGCATCCGTTCAAACTTTAATAGATTCGCCGTAGGAAGATGGAACGGCTCATCATCCACGTACAGCTTGATGATCTTGGTGTCCGTAACATTGAGCATGGTCTGACCAGTCTTCGCGAAACCATATGCTTCTTCTCCGTATGTGATCGGCCACGACTCATAGAAACCATTGATATACGTCCCGCTCTGGGCAACAGGCGATCCCTCCTCGAAGTTGCCGCGCATTCCGAGATAGCCATTAGCCGTGGCAAAGATGGTCTCGCTCGCTGCGAGCAGCCGCGGGTAGAACTGTTTCTCGATCATCTTCCATTCGTCGACCGCGTAAACATACTCGGGCCGCTTCTCGGTTTTATGTCTGAGCATGACTACTCACCCTTACTTGAAAGTTCGAACAACAATCACAATCCCATGTCGCGTGTAATCTTCAAAGCAACTCTGCAAGATCGGCCACCACGATATCGGCACCGTTTTTCCTCAGCGCTTCGGCATCGCCTTCGCGGTCAACGCCGATAACCAAACCGAAACCACCGCCGTGACCGGCCTGCACGCCGGATATGGCGTCTTCCACAACTACTGCGCGCTCTGGTTCCACGCCCAGGCGCCGTGCCGCCTCGAGAAATGTATCCGGTGCGGGTTTGCCTGCAATCTGCAGCTGCGCGGCCACCACCCCGTCGATGCGCAGCTCGAACAAGTCTTCAATACCTGCGGCCCGAAGAATGGTTTCACAGTTCTTACTCGACGAGACGACCGCCGTCTTGATTCCGGCGTCATGCAGCTGATGCACCCAGGCTACCGCCCCCTCATACACTTCTACACCTTCCGACTCGATCACTTCGTTGAGCATGGCATTCTTGCGATTTCCCAACCCACAGATCGTATCCTTGCCCGGCGGATCATCGGGATCGCCGTAGGGCAAGCTAATACCGCGCGACTCGACAAAGCTTTTCACACCCTCGTAACGGGGCTTACCGTCGACGTAATGCTTATAATCGCTGTCTATATCAAAAGGCCGGAACGGCTCGCCGTTGCGGGCGGCGCGCGCTTGCAAAAACGCGTCGAACATGCGCTTCCAGCAAACGGCGTGTACTTTAGCCGTCCCGGTCAACACCCCGTCGAGGTCAAACAGCACGGCATCGTACCGATCTTTGGTAATCTCGATTTTCAACGCGTCCATAGGTACCCTGCTCACAAAGATAGCCTCAACCCGTACTCGCCGCACTGTGGCCCATGCAGTCCCCGCTGGCAATCAAGCGGCGTTATCCGCTGCTCTCGTATTTTGCAACAGCGGCTCGACGTGACATGTCAGCGGCCCTTTATCGTCCACACGCTGTAACATCGGCGGCGGCCTTCCGCCAGAATCTTGCGCTCAGCTGATCGCCGGACAGCGCCATTATGCCTACAGACGGGCGCTCGCTAACACATTATCCTTTGTCAGTTGAGAAGGTCTGGCTTTACAGTGTAACCTGAAACGGTAGCATCTGGTTATGCTGGAGGCTTGTGCCACGTACCGATACATCACAGGCATCGTAGCGCCCGGCACCCGATGCGTAAGTAAATCGACAGTCAAGACTGGAGGGGTTATGCAGCTCGGCATGATCGGCTTGGGCCGGATGGGTGCGAATATGGTACGGCGGTTGATGCGCGCCGGTCACGAATGCGTGGTGTTCGACATGAATCCCGATGCGGTCCGCGAGCTTAAAGGCAAAGGGGCGATGGGCGCGTCGGACATCGATGATTTCGTCGCCAAGCTGAGCCAACCGCGGCCGGTGTGGATGATGGTGCCGGCGGCCGTCGTGGACCGCTCTGTCGAGGATCTGAACGCGCGCTTGTCAGCACACGACATCATCATCGACGGCGGCAACTCCTATTATAAGGACGATATTGCCCGCGCAAAAAAACTTCAGGGAAGCGGAATTCACTACGTCGATGTCGGCACCAGCGGCGGGGTGTGTGGGCTGGAGCGTGGCTACAGTCTAATGATCGGTGGCGAAAAAGACACCGTGGCCCATCTCGATCCCATCTTTGCAGCGCTCGCCCCCGGCATGGGCGATGTTCCCCGCACCAGCGGGCGCGAGGGCGAGCCCGCTCCCTCGGAGCAGGGTTATCTGCACTGCGGCCCGAATGGCGCGGGGCACTTCGTGAAAATGGTGCACAATGGTATCGAGTACGGTCTCATGGCCGCCTATGCCGAGGGGTTCAATATCC
>JBHHZP010000006.1:0-50877 GCA_046758085.1 Acidiferrobacterales bacterium | reverse complement strand
GGTGCCCTTTCTTTCGGTTCCTTTCTTTGGGCACGCAAAGAAAGGAACTCGTCGTACGGGGGCGAAACCCCGGTAGTACATAGCCGCCGGTAGGCGACACAGTACATCCGTCGTACGGGGGCGCAACCCTGTTAATACATAATCGCGGGCGACCTCAGCGGGGCGGGACAAGCTCAATCTCAAAGAGCTTCGGCCACAGTTTCCCGGTGACGAACAGCCGCTTGTTTGCGGCGTCGTAGGCGATGCCGTTCAGCACATCGACCGCCGCGGTTTGCTCGGCCGCACTCAACAGCCCGCTCAAGTCGATCCATCCGACGATCCGACCCGTGCGCGGGTCGATGCGCGCAATGTGCTCGGTTAACCACACGTTGGCGTAGATCTCGCCGTTCACATATTCCAATTCATTGAGCATGGCAACAGGACCCTTGTCGTCGCGGACCTCGAGCGCGCGAACCTTCTGGAATGTGTTGGGATCGTAAAAACGCAGAGTCGGTGTGCCATCACTCATGATTATATGCTCACCATCGTAGGTAAGCCCCCAGCCTTCCGTAGGATAACGGAATGCCTTGAGAAACTGAAAGCTGTCCTTGTCAAACACAAACGCGACGTGGGATTTCCAGGTTGCTTGAATGATGCGGTTTCCGTACAGCGCTATGCCTTCCCCGAATACACGCGGTGGAAGCCGGAGCACCCTGATAACTTTCCCGGTCTTCAGTTCGACCCGGCGCAAGCTCGATTGCCCCAAGCGCCCGGTACCTTCATATAAGTATCCATTCTCGAACGCCAATCCCTGGGTGAAGGCGGCGCGGTCATGCGGATAGGTGTTGACGATCTTGTAGCCGTAGACCGGAATGCCGGCAGTAGCGATGCAGACCGGCGTCGTGGTGACGAAGCCAAGGAGCGCTAACAAGAACAATCTGAATAAGCGATTCATGCGGGCTAGCTAGCGGCGAGCTCTGTTACAGGCGCCTGTGCGGAGTGGATGCAGCGAATGGCCCAGCATAACAGCCATCGCATTCCTCCTTCTCTGCGCTTTTGCGCCTATTGGAGATAATCGTTCTTGAGCTCGACGTAGTGGTGCGCGACGGACTTGAACCAGGTGCGCTCCTCCTCGGTGAGGGCGCGCGCCCGTTTCGCCGGGCGCCCCAGCCACAGGTAGCCGCCCGTAAGCTCCTGGCCCTCTGTGACCAGGCTGCCGGCGGCGAGCAGCACCTGCGAGCGAATGATAGCGCCGTCGAGAATCGCCGAGCCCATGCCGATGAGAACGCTGTCCTCGATGGTACAACCGTGCACGATCACCTTGTGCCCGATAGTCACATCCTCGCCAATGAACACCGGGTAACCATCCGGCGCGGCGGGATAGCGGTGCGTGACGTGAATGACGCTGCCGTCTTGGACATTACTGCGCGCGCCGATGCGAATAAAGTTTGTATCGCCACGCACGGAACACATGGGCCAAATGGAGCAGTCCTCGGCCAGCCCCACATCGCCGATGACGACCGCGGCCTCGTCGACATAGGCCGAGGCCGGGACTTTCGGGGTGATGTTCTTGTAAGCACGGATCGCCACGGGCCTACCTCATCAGCACGAGCTCTTCCGCGCTCGTCGGGTGAATGGCGATAGTCCGGTCGAAGTCTTTCTTGGTGGCGCCCATCTTTACGGCGACGGCGAAGCCCTGGATCATTTCATCGGCCTGCGCACCGATGATATGACAGCCGACGACCTTCTCGCGCGCGCCGACCGTGACCAGCTTCATCACCGTAGGGGGCTTGCGCCGCGTCACGGCGTGAAACATGTTGGTAAAGCGGCTCTGATAGACTTTGACTTCGCTTTGTCCGTACAGCTCGTGCGCCTCATCTTCCGTCATGCCGACTGTGCCAATCGGCGGGTGACTGAAAATAACGGTTGGGATGTTTTCGTACTCGAGCCTGGCGGCTGGCTGGCCGCCGAACAGGCGATCGGCGAGCTTGCGCCCAGCGGCGATCGCCACCGGTGTCAGCATCCACTTGCCGGTGACGTCGCCAAGCGCGTAGATGCCGGTAACATTGGTGTTCTGGTACTCATCGACAACGATCTGGCCACCCGGCGCCGTCGCCACATCTGTCTGCTCCAGCCCCAGGTTGCGCGTGTTCGGGCTGCGCCCGATGGCCCAGATGAGTGCATCGAATCCGGAGTAGGTCTCTCCGCTCACCGTGGACAGCTGGATCGTGCCGTCGGCCGCCCTGCTCAGTTGCTGCAAATGAATGCAGGGCATGATGCTCACACCGGCATTCTGCATTTCCTCCATCAGGGTTTCGCGCAGCATGGCATCAAACCGGCGCAAGAATATCTCCTTGCGCAGTAACATGGAGACCTCGGAACCCAATCCGTTCAACACGCCCGCCAGCTCCACGGCGATGTAGCCGGCACCGACGACCATCACGCAGCGGGGCTGATGTTCGAGTTCGAAAAAATCATCACTGGTAATACCGAGCTCAGCCCCGGGGACAATGGGAATATCCGCGGCCGAGCCAGTCGCAATCAGGATATGATCAGCGCTGAGTGCGCTGCCGTTTACCGCAATCGTATGCGGGTCCCGGAATACCCCAACGCCGGCGATCTCCTCCACCGACGCGGTATCAAGGCCCCGGTGGTAGATCGCGTTCAGGTGCTCGATATAAGCATCGCGCGATTGCTTGATTGTTGACCAATCGAAGCCCGCTACTGTGACATCAAAGCCGTAGTCCGGGGCGTCGCACAGCAGCTCCGCGAGGGTGGAGGCATTCCACATGACTTTTTTCGGCACGCACCCGCGGTTAACACAGGTCCCTCCTATCCGCCCGGCCTCGATCACGGCGGCGCGAGCACCGTAGCCGGCCGCGCGCTTGGCGGCTGCGATTCCACCGCTGCCCCCTCCGATCACCAGCAAATCGTAGTGCTTGGCCATAATCCGTCGCTCGATAACCGTCGCAAATTCTCTAAAATTGATAACTACGGGATTGTATCAAGACATGTTAGATTATGCGGCCTCATGGCTGTTCGCTGACACAATTTGCCATTGTGGATAAGGCTACTGCGCTAACCAACCCGCTTCTAGATCTCTCGAGCTTGCCGCGCTTCAGCGCGATCCGCCCGGAGCATGTGGAGCCGGCACTCGATGAATTGCTCGCGCGTAATCGCGCCGAGCGCGAACAACTGTTGGCACGTCATGACAGCCATACGTGGGAGAGCTTCGTGCAGCCGCTCGAGGATATAGGCGAGCGTTTGAACCGCCTGTGGTCCCCGGTCGCCCACCTCAATGCGGTGCGAAATAGCCAGCCCTTGCGCGAGGCGTATAACGAAGGGCTTCCGCGCATCAGCGAGTACCTGACGGAGGCCGCCCAAGACGAAAGGAGCTATCGGATCTACAAGCAGATTGCCGCGAGCCCGGAGTTTGCACAGTTGCAACCGGCGCAAAAAAAGATAATCGAAAACGCACTGCGCGACTTCCGCCTGAGCGGCGCAGAGCTCGATGCCGCCGGCAAGCAGCGTTTCAAGGAGATTCAACAGGAGCTCGCACGCCTGTCCAGCCGCTTTGAAGAGCACGTACTGGACGCGACCCAGACATGGGAGTTGGTGGTTACCGACGAGGTCGACGTTGCTGGTGTGCCGGAGACGGCGCGCGCCGTTGCCCGGGAGGCCGCGGCACGCGACGCCAGACCCGGCTTCAAGTTCACGCTCGATGCGCCGTCGTACGTCGCCTTCATGACCTATGCGGATCGGCGCGCCCTACGGCAGCGCATGTACGAGGCCTACGTTACGCGCGCCAGCGACCGGGGACCGGATGCCGGTCGCTGGGACAACAGCGAGATCATTGTGCGCACCCTCAGGTTGCGCCGGGAGGCGGCGCAACTCCTAGGCTATGCCAACTACGCTGAGTACTCGTTGCAGACGAAGATGGTGGATAGTGTCGATCAGGTCCTGCGTTTCCTGCGTGACCTCGCTGCGCGCGCCAAGCGCGCCGCGGAGCGCGAGCTTGAGGAACTGCGCGGTTTCGCCAAAGTGGAGTTTGGTCTCGAGCGGCTGGAGGCGTGGGATATCCCGTATTACTCCGAAAAGCTGCGCCGACACCTCTATCAATTTTCGCAAGAAGACGTGCGGCCCTATTTTCCCGTGGACCGGGTGATCACGGGTATGTTCGAGGTGGTCCAGCGTTTGTACGGTCTGACGATCGTAGCAGCTGGTGAGGTCGATACCTGGAACCCCGACGTGCGTTTCTACGAGATTCACGACGACCACGGCGAGCTGCGTGGCCGGTTTTACCTCGACCTCTACGCGCGCCCACACAAGCGTGGCGGCGCGTGGATGGATGAGTGCATAAACCGCAAACGCACCTCCCATGGCGTGCAGGCCCCGGTTGCCTACCTTACGTGCAACAGTGCACCGCCGGCGGGCGACCGCCCGGCGCTGTTCACGCACGAGGAGGTGATAACGCTGTTCCATGAGTTCGGCCACGGGCTGCATCATATGTTGACCCAGGTCGATTACGTCGGTGTGGCCGGCATCAACGGCGTGTCGTGGGATGCGGTGGAGCTACCCAGTCAGATCATGGAGAACTGGTGCTGGGAGCGCAAGACGCTGGATCTGATCGCGTGCCACTACAAGAGCGGCGAGCCGTTGCCGCAGGAGCTCTTCGACAAGCTCTCGGGCGCAAAGAATTTCCAGTCGGCCATGCAAATAGTGCGACAGCTCGAGTTCAGCCTGTTCGACATGCGTTTGCACAGCGATTACGATCCTGATGGTGACCAAAGTGTGCAAGCCCTGCTCGATGAGGTCAGGAGGGAGGTGGCTGTCGTCATTCCCCCTTCGTACAATCGCTTCCAGAATGCGTTCTCGCATATCTTTTCCGGCGGCTATGCCGCCGGTTACTACAGCTACAAGTGGGCGGAGGTGCTCTCGGCGGATGCCTTTGCCAAGTTCGAGGAAAATGGCGTTTTCCATCGCCCGACAGGGCTCGAGTTTCTCCACGGTATTCTGGAACAAGGCGGGACGCGTGATGCCATGGAGTTGTTCCTCGACTTCCGCGGACGGGCCCCCAAGATAGATGCACTGCTCCGGCATAATGGTCTGACGGAGTGAGCGCGCAGGTCGATGAGAGTGGCTTATTTACTATTAGCATTATTTCTGGCAGCACCGCCTGTGTTCGCCGAAACCGCTTTCGTGAGCGATAAGGTGTTCATCGAACTTCGTGGTGGTCCGCACTACGAAAGTCCAGTGGTACACAAGATCCTGGCGGGCACTGCGCTCGAAGTACTCGGAAAAGTGGGCGATTTCAGTCACGTGCGCGATGACTCCGGGCGGGAAGGCTGGATCGAGAACCGCGAGCTGACCGCGGAGACCCCCGCACGCTTGCGCTATGCAGCGCTCGAGCGCGAGCTCGCCGGTGCGCGCGCCGAGCTGGCAAAGACCCAAGAGCAGCTTCGCCAGACCCAGGCGGTGCTCGACCAGGACGACGCCGACCAGCAAGCGCTTGTCAAGGCCCAGGCCACGCTCAAGCGCCAGCTCGCCGGCGCCCGGGCACGGCTGGCGAAAAGCCGGGAAGAGCTGAAGCAGGCGCAGACGGCGCTGGCACAAGAGACTGCCCAGCGCGAGCAGCTGGCGGCACGGCTAGCCGAAGCCGAGGCCGCGGCGAACCGGCCGGCTATGGCTGCCACGCCGGCACGGCCCGCCCCCCCGGTCACCGCCGACCCAGCCCCTGCCACCGTGACTCAGAGCGCTGTGGAGTCGCAGCCCCCGGGCGAGGGGCCGCCTGTGGCCGGGCATGGTTCGGGCGACGAGCCCCAGCCCGAACCGGTTCAAGAGCCCGATTTCAAGCAGCGATTTCTGGATTTCGTAGGCGCGCTCGACCTCCTTTGGCTGGGGATTTCCTTTGCTATGCTTGTAATGGGCTTCGTGGTCGGGGCAATCTGGCTGCGCGAGCGCCACCGTAGAAGGCTTGGTGGAATGTATCTGAGGATCTGAAGTGAACAAGTACACGCTGACAGTGATGCTGGTGGTGCTATGCGCGGCGCTCGCGACGCCCACGGTGCAGGCAGTGCGGCTGTACAAGTGGGTCGATCAGGACGGCAACGTGTCTTACCATGACCGCCCGCCTCCCAGCGACGCCGGTTACCGCGTAGAGAGCAAGGACTTCAAGGTGGGCAGCCGGCCCACTGCCCCCGCATCCGATGATCAGGCCAGTGGTGCCGCCGAAAAATTTCCGGTTGTACTGTACAGCGCTCCGGAATGTGCCTCCTGCGACCGGGCGCGCGCGTACCTGGAAAAA
The DNA here is from genome assembly GCA_046758085.1 of Acidiferrobacterales bacterium. GTDB lineage: Bacteria > Pseudomonadota > Gammaproteobacteria > Acidiferrobacterales > SPGG2 > VRUB01. The sequence continues at coordinate 44,594 of JBHHZP010000006.1, read as the reverse complement.
CGCGGCGTCCCGTTCACCGACAAGAACGTCGACGGAAACTTTCCGCTGCAAGCGGAGCTGCGCGAGAAGACCGGTTCGCTGACGGTCCCCACTATTATGGTGGGCGATAAGGTTATGAAGGGCTATCTGCAGTCTCTTCTCGCAGGTGAGCTTGACGCTGCCGGCTATCCCAAGATAGAAACTGCTCAATCGAAACAAGAGCAGGAACAATAAAGCTTACTACTTGTCTTGCGAGCCACGGGCCCCGGGCAGCGTGTGTGCGGCCGTGCGCGTCAGGGCTTGACCATCAGTGATGAAAATCGCCACCTGGAACGTCAACTCACTACGCGTGCGCCTGGGTCAGGTTTGTGATTGGCTCACGACCCACCAGCCCGACGTTCTTTGTCTGCAGGAGACCAAGCTGATCGATGCGGACTTTCCGGCCAAGGACATACGTCAAGCGGGCTATCACGCGGCCTACATCGGACAGAAGACCTATAATGGGGTCGCCATCCTCAGCCGCGCCCCGGCCAAGGAGGTTGCGACGAGCTTTCCCGGGGTGGATGACACGCAAAAACGCACCATTGCTGCGAGCTACGGTGGGCTGCGCATGCTCAACATCTATGTTCCCAATGGTCAGGAGGTCGGTTCGGAGAAATATGCCTACAAGCTCGCGTGGCTCCAACGGCTCGGCGATTATATGCGCGAGCAGCTCAACCGCTACCCACGGCTTGCCTTGCTCGGGGACTTCAATATCGCACCGGAGGAGCGCGACGTGCATGACCCGGCGCTGTGGGAAGGTTCGGTGCTGTTCAGTGACAAAGAACGCGCCGCATTCCGTGACCTGCTGGGACTTGGGATGGTCGATGTGTTTCGCAAGTTCGAGCAACCGGAAAAAAGCTATACCTGGTGGGACTATCGTGTCGGCGCCTTTCGACGGAATATGGGTTTGCGCATCGACCATATCTTGTGCAGCACGGCGTTGGCCGAAACTTGCACTGCTTGCACCATCGACACGGCACCGCGACAGCTCGAGCGCCCGTCCGACCACGTCCCGGTCGTGGCGCAATTCAAAGGCCGCCCCTAGGGAAGGACAAGGCGCTGACAGGTGGGGCGGGACAGTGAGAAAGGCGTATGCAGCAGCAGGCCGCCGCTCTGCATTTGTCGCTTGCATTACTGTCGCCCCTTCATCCGCGGGTTCGCGTATCCGCGTTGACACAGGGGGCTTGACAGCGAGAGCTAATAGTAAATAATAATGATTCTCATTTAACTTTCACGGAGGCTGCAGTGGCGGTAATAAGAAGTGTTTTTGCTATCATGTGCCTGGCCCTAGGGGCTATTTTTGGCGCAGCATTTGCTGCCGGCGAACCCGAACTGGTGGTGTACTCGGCGCGTAAAGAGCACCTTATCAAGCCCCTTTTTGACGCCTACAGCGCGAAAAACGGTGTTCGCATCAAGTTCATCACAGACAAGGCCGGCCCACTACAGGTGCGACTAATCGCCGAGGGCGTACGCACGCCGGCAGATCTGTTGATCACCGTCGATGCCGGGAATCTATGGCGCGCGGCCGATGCCGGGTTGTTGGCGGCAATCGATTCACCCGTGCTGCAGGCCAATATTCCAAGGCGATTCCGCGATCCCGAGAATCGCTGGTTCGGGCTATCGGTACGGGCGCGCACCATCGTTTACAGCACCGACCGGGTCAAGCCCGAAGAACTGTCGACCTACGAAGCGCTGGGTGATCCGAAGTGGAAGGGACGTCTGTGCTTACGCACGTCGAAGAAGGTCTACAATCAGTCATTGGTCGCTATGATGATTGCCCGCTTGGGAGATAAGCAGACTGCCAAGGTCGTACGCTCCTGGGTCGACAATCTCGCTACCATCCCGTTCTCGAACGACACGCGCGTCATGAAGGCGATCGCCGCAGGGCAGTGCGACGTCGGTGTCGTGAACACGTACTACTACGGGCGCTTGATGAAAAAGGATCCGTCTCTGCCGCTGGCGCTATTCTGGCCGAACCAGTCCGGCAACGGCGTCCACGTAAACATCTCCGGCGCCGGCGTGACGAAGCATGCCAAGCACCCGCAAGCGGCCGTAAAGTTCCTGGAGTGGTTGTCCTCCGAGGAGGCGCAGAATCTGTTTGCCGATGCGAACATGGAGTACCCGGTCAATCCGCGGGTGAAGCCGGACCCGCGGGTCGCGGCTTGGGGTGAGTTCAAGCAGGACCCGATCAATGTCTCCCAGGCCGGGAGGCTGCAGGCCAAGGCCGTGATGTTGATGGACCGCGCGGGCTACAAATAATATTCACCAACGGCACTTGTCTGGATGTGAGGATGTGGCGCTGAGTTGCCCCGAGGACAGTAGCGATCATCGGATTGCCAACGAGTTGTCTCCAGCATGACGCAGGCGGCCGGGCAACTTGCCCATTCGGCGCGGGCGTCGGTCGGCATCTCGACATGGCTGAACGTCAACGTATGGCACTGGCGCCTCGCCAGCCTGGCCATCGCCGCGACTGTGGCGGCGCCTATCGTAGTAGTTTGCGCAGCCTGGCTTACGCCCTCCGGCGAGGTCTGGCGCCACCTCGCCGATACGATACTGCTCGAGCTGATTCGCAATACCGTCGTACTGATCGTCGGTGTCGGTGCAGGCGTGCTGGTGCTGGGCGTGGGGCTGGCGTGGCTGACGGCGATGTACGACTTTCCCGGGCGGCGGCTGTTCGACTGGGCGCTGATGCTGCCACTCGCCATCCCGGCATACGTGCTGGCATTTGTTTTCGTCGGCCTGCTCGATGTCGGCGGCCCGGTCCAGGCCTGGTTGCGCCACAGCGTAGGCGCGCAGCCGAATTGGTTTCCACCCGTGCGCTCGCATGGCGGCGTCGTTACCGTGCTGGTGCTCGCGTTCTACCCGTATGTGTACATGCTGGCGCGGGCGGCATTTCTGAGCCAGGGGCACGCGATGCTGGAAACAGGCCGGGTATTCGGGCTGCGGCCGTGGAGCGCATTCCTGCGCGTTGCGATTCCGGTGGCGCGCCCCGCCATCGCCGCCGGCGTGGCGTTGGCGCTGATGGAAACGCTCGCCGATTTTGGCACCGTGTCCGTGTTCAACTACGACACTTTCACCACTGCTATCTACAAGGCCTGGTTCGGGTTGTTCAATCTCGATGCGGCGGCGCAGCTCGCATCGTTGCTACTGCTCTTCGTCGCGCTGGCGCTGTACGGTGAGCGGCGCATGCGCGGGAACGCCCGTTACGATGTGCATGGCGGTCCGGGTCGCACGAAACGCTACCGTTTACGTGGCGGGCGCGCAGCCGGTGCTACCGCCCTGGCGGCGAGTGTCTTATTGTTCGCGTTCGTGATCCCCGTGGCCCAGTTGGCGCTGTGGGCCTGGAGCGCGATGGCACAGGAACTGGACCTGCGCTACCTCCGGTTCTTTGCCAATACGGTGTTTCTCGGTAGCGCAGCGGCGTTGATTACCACCTTCGGCGCGCTGCTGCTCGCCTACACTTACCGCCTGAGACCCGATCGACTCACGCGTGCGGGTGTGCGATTCGCGACCCTCGGTTATGCGCTACCCGGCTCGGTGCTGGCCGTCGGAATCATGTTGTCATTTGTGTGGCTGGACCAGCGTATCGCCGGCGTGGTCGCATACTGGGGCCTGCAGGCCGGGCTGTTGCTGACCGGGAGCCTGATCGCCGTTATTTTGGCCTACATGGTACGTTTCATGGCCGTGGCACACGGTCCGGTGGACAGCGGCTTTGAGCGCATCGGGCCCTCGTTGCTGCAGGCGGCCCGCAGTCTGGGATGCGGTACGTGGGAGATTCTCTGGCGAGTGTTCATCCCGATCCTGCGCACCGGGGTGTTAAGCGCAATACTGCTCGTGTTCGTCGAGGTGATGAAGGAAATGCCCGCCACGCTGCTGTTGCGCCCGTTTGGTTGGGATACTTTGGCCACACGTATTTTTGAGCTGACCTCGGAAGGCGAATGGGAGCGAGCCGCCCTGCCCGCCGTCAACCTGGTGCTCCTTGGGCTGATTCCCGTTGTCATGCTGGTTAGGCGTTCCGGCACCCGGCCGTGATCGGGCCCACCGCCGCCCCGAGTCGATGTAAGAAGTGCAAGCCGTGTGTAGGTTCGGCGCCCCTCCGGGTGATGGCGATACAGACCTGTCTTGGCTTGCGGATGGGACTGGGATATAGTGCAGGCTCGACTTTGCACCTGCGGGAGAGACCCGACCACTAAATCGTACCGATCTTTGCTGCGGTAAGCGGGATGCTGGTCAGTACAATTGTGGTCGGGCGCCGACGGCGCAACTCGCCCGGAATCGCTCAGGCAAAAGGACCGCAGGTAGAACTGTCGACTCTGGAGAGACCCAGCCACTGAATCGTGTTAGAGCCATCTCTTTGCGATTTCTTGGCCGGGCACCGAAGGGGCAATGCTCTCAGGTTACCGGACAGAGGGGCGGCGGAACGCGAGTTCCGTCGCCTTTTTTATTTTTGTAAGTAGCTAGTACCGAGTGCACGAGACTACGAAACTTCGCTAAGCTCTGAGTCCCTCGTAACTCCGAACTTGCCACTCGCAACGCGGTTATGTACATGAGTAACAAAACACCGCTGTACGATCAGCATATTGCGATGGGCGCGAAGATGGTGGACTTCGCCGGCTGGAAGATGCCCCTGCATTATGGTTCCCAGGTCGAGGAGCATCGCCAGGTCCGCACCGGTGCGGGTATGTTCGACGTCTCACATATGGTCGTCAGCGAATTGAAAGGCAGCGCCGCTCGGGATTTCTTACGTCGTCTCGCCGCGAATAATGTCGATAAGCTGCGCATGCCCGGCAAGGCGCTCTACAGCTGTATGCTCAACGATGCCGGTGGCGTGATTGATGACTTGATCTTCTACTTTATGGGCGAGAATTCGTTTCGCGTGGTGACGAACGCAGCCACGCGCGGAAAAGACCTGGAGTGGTTCCAGAATCTTGCACGGGAATGCGGCGATGTGGTGGTAACCGCACGTTCCGATCTGGCGATGATCGCCGTGCAGGGACCGCAGACGCGAACCAAGATCGCTACGGCGCTGGGTGAAGCCGTGCGCAAGCATGTCGAACGGCTGAAACTTTTTGCGACGACCACCATAGGTGATCTTTTCATCGCGGCGACCGGCTACACGGGAGAGGACGGCGTGGAGATTATGGTGCCAAACGAAATGGCTCCCGCAATTTGGCAGCAACTGGCGCAGGCACGTGTGACTCCCGCCGGACTCGGTGCGCGCGACACGCTGCGTCTCGAAGCCGGGATGAGACTTTACGGTGCCGATATGGATGAGAGCACTACGCCGCTTGAGTCGGGGTTGGCGTGGACGGTGGCGTGGGATCCGCCCGAAAGGCAGTTCATCGGGCGCGCGGCGCTGGCGCGACAACGGGATCAGGGCATTGCACGCAAGCTGGTAGGCCTGGTGCTGGAGGACAAGGGCGTGCTGCGTAACCATCAGCAAGTAGTGTGCGATGGGCAACGCGCGGGCAGCATCACCAGCGGAAGCTACTCGCCGACGCTTGGCGCATCCATCGCATTCGCGCGGCTACCGGCGGGGGTGGAAATTGGTGCTCGGTGTCAGGTGGATATGCGCGGTAAAATGGCCACCGCGCGGATTGTCAAACTTCCTTTTGTCCGTCACGGGAAAAACTGCGTGACCTAACGCAGGAAAGGCAAGCACATGAGTCAAACTCCAGAAAATCTCAAATATGCCAAGACCCACGAGTGGGCGCGTCTCGAAGACGACGGCACCGTTACCGTCGGTATCAGCGACCGCGCTCAGGAACTGCTCGGCGACCTCGTGTTCGTGGAGTTACCCGAAGCCGGCACGAGCGTGAGCGCTGGGAAGGAATGCGCCGTGGTGGAATCGGTGAAGGCAGCGTCCGATGTATACGCGCCAGTAGCGGGCGAGATCACGGAGACCAACGCGGCGCTGGCTGATTCGCCCGAAATCGTGAACTCCGATCCCTATGGCGAGGGCTGGCTGTTTCGCATCAAGCCATCGGATGCGGGCGCGCTCGATTTAATGCTTGATGCCAGGGCGTACGAACAGGCCGCCGCCGAAGAAGATCACTGATATCACCGCAGAGTGCGCAGAGATCGCAAAGATTGTCAATAAATCGAATGTCCCTGTGTTCTTTGCATGCGCTGCAGTAAGGTGAACTAAACGCTCATGCTATGTGCTCAGCGATCTGAACGCAGGCGAAGACTCAAAAAGGTTTTTGTGTAGAAAACTGTTCTCTGCGTTTTTGGTGTGCTCTGCGGTGAAATCGAGATAGGACAATCATGCCATTTATTCCACACACTGAAGCTGACATTAAAGCGATGCTGGAGGCCATCGGTGTCGATAGCATCGAAACACTGTTCGATGAAATCCCAGCCGAGCTGCGTTGCGGTGAGCTGACTAAGGTGCCACCGCGCATGAGCGAGTTCGAAGTCACGCGGCTTATGCTCGAGCGTGCGGAGCAGGACGGACATTATATTAACTTCATCGGCGCCGGTGCCTACGAGCATCACATCCCTGCGGCGGTATGGGAGATTACTACACGCGGCGAGTTCTACAGTGCGTACACGCCATACCAGGCCGAGGCGAGCCAGGGTACGTTGCAGGTGCTGTACGAGTTTCAGACGATGATGGCGAGCCTGACCGGGATGGACGTGGCGAATGCCTCGCTTTACGATGGCGCTTCCGCGCTTGCAGAAGCAGTGCTAATGGCTGTGCGTACGCACAGGAAAGCGCGCCGGGTGCTGATACCGACGACGGTGCACCCGGTTTACCGTCAGGTAACGCACAGCATCGTCACGAATCAGGACATCGAGATGCTGAGCATGCCGTTCTCCAAGCAGGGCGGCCACACTGTTCTCGATGCCCTCAAATCGCACGCGGGCGGCGACCTTGCCGCGCTTGTGGTCCAACAGCCGAATTTCTTCGGTGTGCTGGAGGATGTCGACGAGCTTACCGACTGGGCGCATCGGCACAACGCGCTCGTGATCGCAGTGGTAAACCCCGTCGCGCTGGCACTGCTGGCGCCACCGGGCGAGTGGGGTGATGCGGGTGCGGACATCGTCGTCGGTGAAGGGCAGCCGCTCGGAGCACCGCTGTCCTCCGGCGGACCGTACTTCGGATTCATGTGTTGCCGGCAGGCGCACGTGCGCCAGATGCCCGGGCGCATCGTCGGGCGTACCGTGGACGCGACGGGTAACCCGGGGTTCACGCTGACGTTGCAAGCGCGCGAGCAACATATCCGGCGCTCGAAGGCCACCTCCAACATCTGCACCAATCAAGGCTTGCTGGCGACGGCAGCGACCATCCACATGGCATTGTTGGGCCCTGAGGGTCTGGAGCGGGTCGCCGCGCAGTGTCATGCCAACACGCTGGCATTGCTGGAGAAGCTCACAGCAATGCCAGGTGTCGAGCGGGTGTTCGATCGGCCGGTGTTTCACGAAGCCGTACTGCGTTTGAACTCTCCCGCCAATGACGTACTGCGTGCCCTGGAGGGTCAGGGTATCCTCGGTGGTTACAACCTCGCGCAACATTACCCGGAGCTGGAGGAGGCGATTCTCGTGTGCGCCACGGAGACGCGCACGCAGGTGGATATCGACAAGTACACATTTCATATGGAGCGCATTATAAACAAACGCAGACTCGATCCGCCGTGCGCGGTGAAAGCGAATCCGAAGGATTAACAGCGTCTTGCCCGGCCAAAACGGTGTAAGACCTGGCAATGTCGCAATTGTTCGGCGATGCATAAGGATTACGATTTCGTGTGGGCCGTGTAATCGCCTAGCCGCGAGGAGCAAGCAAAAATGGCAAACATCCTGTTCAATGGAAATCCCGTCAGCACCAATGGCGATCTGCCGGCCGTCGGGAGTCAGGCGCCGGACTTCAAGCTGGTCGATGCCGATCTGAACGACGTAGATCATCTTACGCCCGTGCAGACGGGGGTTGAGGTTGCTTTGGTTTTGCTTTTAAACCCCCTTACTCAAGCCGAGCGAGGGGCGCAGCCGAAGCCCAGGCCCGAAGGGGCACGAGAGGGATCTCGTGCGTCCGGGCCAGGGACAGGGAAGTCCCTTGCCCGGACCCACTGAGGCCAGTGCCGAGCGAGGGAACCCGCGGGGTGTGCGGGCGCAGAGTCCGGGGTGCCCTTTCTTTCGGTTCCTTTCTTTGGGCACGCAAAGAAAGGAACCCGTCGTACGGGGGCGGAACCCCGTTAGTACATAATCGCCCGTAGGCGACACTGAATAGAAACCAATGAGCAAGACCATGCTGATATTTGAAATCTCGAAACAAGATCGTCACAACCCGTCGCAGGCACCGGTTGAAAAAGCGGCGATCGAGAAGATCCCGGATAGGTTCCGGCGCAAGCAACGCCCGCTGCTGCCGCAGGTGTCCGAACTCCAAGCGCTGCGCCATTACACCCGGCTGTCGCAGCAGAACTTCTCCATCGATACCCATTTCTACCCGCTTGGCTCTTGCACTATGAAATACAATCCGCGCGCCTGCAACCGCCTGGCGATGCTCCCGCAGCTTCTGGGGCGCCATCCCTACGCGCCCGAAACCACCGGCCAGGGCTTCCTCGCGTGTATGCACGAGCTGCAAGAGATGCTCAAAGACATCACCGGCATGGCGGCGGTCTCACTGACTCCACTCGCCGGCGCGCAGGGGGAGTTTACCGGCGTGGCCATGATCCGGGCCTATCACGAATCACGCGGCGACACCGGGCGCAGCGAGATCCTCGTACCGGATGCGGCGCACGGCACCAATCCGGCCACCGCCACGATGTGCGGCTACAGCGTACGTGAGATTCCGACGGGCCGGGAAGGTGATGTGGACCTGGAAGTGTTGAAAGCGGCCGTCGGGCCCAAGACAGCCGGTTTGATGTTGACCAATCCATCTACACTCGGCGTGTTCGAGCGCCACATTATCGAGATCGCTCGCGTGGTCCATGACGCGGGCGGTCTGCTCTACTACGACGGTGCCAATCTGAATGCAATTCTCGGCAAGGTGAAGCCGGGTGATATGGGCTTTGATGTCATTCACATGAACCTGCACAAGACATTCTCTACCCCACACGGCGGCGGCGGCCCGGGCGCTGGTCCTGTGGGCGCCAACGAGAGACTGCAGCCGTTTTTACCAGTGCCGGTAGTGACGCACGAGGGTGGCGAGTATCGCTGGCTCACGGAGACATTGCTGCCGCACTCAATCGGACGCTTATCGGCCTTCATGGGCAATGCCGGCGTATTGCTGCGGGCCTATGTGTATGCGCGGTTGCTCGGGCGCGACGGCATGCAACGCGTTGCCGAGTTCTCTACCCTCAATGCCAACTACATGGCCGCGCAACTGGCCAAGGCGGGTTTTCAGCTCGCCTACCCTGACCGGCGCGCCTCGCACGAGTTTATTATCACGCTCAAGGAGCTCAAGGATGAGACCGAGGTGATCGCGATGGACGTCGCCAAGCGCTTGCTCGACAAGGGTTATCACGCACCGACCACCTATTTTCCGCTGCTGGTGCCGGAGTGTTTCCTGATTGAGCCCACTGAAAGCGAAGACAAAGATGTGTTGGACGGGTTCATCGATGCGATGGCGGAAATAGCGGCCGAGGCGAAGGACCGCCCCGAGCAGGTCAAGGGTGCACCGCACACGACCCCGGTGTGTCGCCTCGACGACGTGCGGGCGGCACGGCAGCTGGATCTGACCTGGCGTCCGGGCGCCTGAGGCGCGCGATCTCAGCGTTCGAATATCACGCCTGGGGCCACTAGCGTTTGCACAGGACTCTCATTACACCGGCAAAGCCTAACGGCCGGCCTTCTTGGCGCTGGCGCCCGGCGGTTCGCTCGTGACCCGCGGTTCCACGGTGGCGCACTCGCGGAAGATCCGTTGCGTGCAGTCCCGGCAGACCTGTTTGTCGAGCTTCTGGAAAATGGCGGTAATCGCAGCGGTCTTGGACTGAAAAACATTATTCGCCCCGATCGCGTCCAGGCAGCCATAGCGATCAAGCGAATCCCAGAGCCCTCGCTTGACGCGGATAAAGTACAGGTCGCCGCCATTGGCCTTGCGCTTTCGTGCTTCGTGCACCAAGGCCGCGCCACCGGCCAGGTCAACGAAGTTGATGCCGCCGGCGATAATGGCAAGGTGTTTTTGCGCTGGCCTCTCTAGCTCGAGCCGGGCGAACGCCTCCTGGACGTGATTGACCGACCCGAAAAACAGCGGGCCGTCTATGCGCAAAAAGCAGATCTGTGGGCAGTGTGGAAGCTGCGGGTCGCTGCTGAAGGCTCGCTTCGGCAGGCGTGGATCCGGGACGCGGATAACGATCTCGGGTCGCGAGACGCGCATCAGGTAGAGCACGAGCGAGAGCAGGACGCCGGCGAAAATGGCAAACTCGAGCTCCAGAAAAAGCGCGCCCAAGAAGGTCACTCCAAAGATCGCCGTCTCGGCGCGGCTGCTCTTGAGGATGTGACGGATCTCGGGGAAATCGATCAGTCCCCAAGCGACCAGCACCAAAATGCCGGCCATGGCCGCGTTCGCGAGATAGGCCGCCAATGGCGCCAGCAGCACCACGACGATCATCAGGAACACTCCCGCGAGCACCGCCGCCAGCGGGGTCTTGGCGCCGGCCTGATAGTTCATGGCGCTGCGGTTGAATGAACCGGTCGCCACATAGCCGGAGAAAAAACTGCCGGCAATATTGGACAGCCCCTGACCGACGAACTCCTGATTGCCGTCCAGGCGCTGGCCGCTACGCATGGCGAGCGCACGCCCGATGGAGACGGCCTCGGTCAGGGCGAACAGTGTGACCGCCAGGGCTGCCGGCGCCAGGTGTCTGATCGTAGTGAGCGAGAAGTCGGGCGCCGACAGCGGCGGCAGCGCCCGGGGCAGCGCACCCACCACATCGATACCGGTGGTTTCGGTACCAAGCACGCGGTTGATGAGAAAAGCCGTCACGCTGCCCACCACCATAGCGACGATGAGGTAAGGCAGCCGCGGCAGCCAACGCCTCACGGCAATGCCCGACAGCAGCGTGACCAGCGCGACTGCGGTCACGTAGCCGTTAATCTGCGGAACCACTTGCACGAAGTCATACAACATGTCGTGCAGGTGGCCGCCGCGTGGAATGGGGACGCCGAAGAAATTCTCGAGCTGCTTAACGGCGATCAATATGGCCGCGCCAGCGGTGAAGCCCACGATCACCGAGTGCGAGACGAAGTTCACCAACATACCCATGCGGGCCAGACCAAGCACCAGCTCGATGGCGCCGACCATGAAAGTCAATGTCAGCGCTAGACTGACGTACTCGGCAGTGCCCGGCTCGGCTTGCGCGCTCAGCGCCGAAAACAGAACGATGGATGCTGCTGTCGTCGGACCTGACACCAGGTGCCAGGAGGAGCCAAACAAGGCCGCCACAACTGCCGGTACCATCCCGGCATAAAGCCCGTACTCCGGCGGCATGCCGGCGATCATGGCGAAGGCCACGCCCTGGGGCAGCACAATCACCGCATTCGTGAGCCCGGCCATGAGGTCTGCCTTAACCGTATCCGCGTTTACCAGGTGCCGCCAGCGCAGGAACGGAAAAAACCTACCCCAGAGCACGCTCATGTACTGCGGAGTTCGGCGTGATCTCATGGGTAAGAATGTAATTACAAAGCAGTGCGGTGTGAACAAGCAAAAACGCGCGCGATTCTACTCCGTTTTAGCGGTGCTTGCATTGTCGCACTGGTCACGGAATCTGTTCGCTTTCTTCACTTGATTCGGAAACCGTTGCCCGGTAAACAGGCTCTGTGAAGAAACCATTCTGGGGTCTGGGAGATCTGGGGCGCGTCATACGGGCGACAGGGTACTCGTTCGCGGGTTTGAAGGCAGCGGCATCACGCGAGACGGCCTTTCGTCAGGAGCTCGCCTTGTTCGTCGTTCTGGCACCGCTCGGGATCTGGCTCGGGCAGACCGGAGTAGAGCGGACACTACTGGTCGGCAGTCTCATGCTCGTGCTCATCGTCGAGTTGCTCAACTCAGCGGTGGAGGCACTGGTGGATCGCATCGGCACTGAACGCCACGAGCTCTCGGGCGCTGCCAAGGACCTCGGCTCGGCCGCGGTGTTCGTGGCATTGATGCTTGTGGTCGTTGTCTGGTCCTTGATACTGATACCGCGGTTTTTGTCATGAAAGTAGCGAGTGGTGTGTGGCTAGTAGCGAGTCAGTGCTGGGAAACCGGGTGGACTGTATCTCGCCATTATTTTCCTGCCTTTTCCCCGCTACCAGCTACCCGCAACTAGCTACCTCAGTTTGTTTTAATTCCGTATCGAGTTCGTCGAGGTTTGTTATGGGTGCCAGGCAGCTGTGGCCGGAACACACGTACGCGGTGACGGCAGCTTTAGGTTCGCGTGCGGCCAGCAACCCGGGGAGGTCTTGCTCGTCGTTCGCGATGGCGACGGTAAGACGTCGCGGCGCATAGGCCTGGTTGCAACGCGCGATCCACGGCTGCATAGCGTCGGAGTTTCCGCGCAGCACAATCGTTTGGGTCGGGAGCAAATATTCTTCCACCGCCCGCAGCAGCGTGCCGTGACCCGACGGGGTATGGCTGATGGCAGAGTACAGCGCCTTCAAAGTGCGCTCGGCGGCCTCCAGATAGCGCGTCTCTCCCAGCAGGTGCCCGAGGCGCAAGAGCGTATGTGCGGCGACGCCATTGCCGGAGGGGACCGCATCATCATGGGTCGGGATCGGGCGGTAGACCAGTTTTTCATGGTCGTCGGCGGTGAAGTAGAAGCCCCCCTCGGCGTGATTCTCGAAATGCTTCAGTACCGTTTCCGCCAGGGTCTGGATCAGCTCGAGGTCGGCACGGCGCCAGCGCGCCTGCAGCAGCTCGAGTACGCCATCGATCAGGAACACATAGTCGTCCAGATAGGCATTCAGGTGCGCGCGTCCGTCTTTGGCGGTGGCAAGCAACCGACCGTTTTTCCATAGCTGCTGGCGGATGAACGCGAGCGCGGAGTCGGCCGAGGCGACCAGCTCGGGCTGACCGAGCAAGCGCCCGGCATGCGCCATGGCTTTGATCATCAGGCCGTTCCATGACGTCAGGATCTTCTCATCGCGTCCCGGGCGCACGCGCTTCTCGCGCGTATCGAGGAGCTTGCGGTGCGCTGAAGCGAGCTGCTCACGTACTTCCTGCCCCGGCAAACCGACCGCTTTGGCGACGGCGTCGATATCGGCGTTGACATTGAGGTGCCATTTTCCTTCAAAGTTGCCGGCGCCGCTCAGCCCATAGTGTGATGCGACCACGGACCATTCCTCGGCGGTGAGCAGCTGTTGCATCTCCTGCTCGGACCACACGTAAAACTTACCTTCTTGTCCTTCGGAGTCGGCGTCCAGTGTGGAGTAATAACCACCTCGGGGCGATTGCATCTCGCGCTTGACCCAGGCCGCAGTCTCCAGGGCGATGCGCCGGAACAGCGGTCGCCCGGTGGCGAGTGCCGCGTCCGTGTACAGGTTCAGTAGCTGGGCGTTATCGTACAGCATCTTTTCAAAATGCGGGATCATCCAGGCTTCGTCGACCGAGTAGCGACAGAAACCACCGCCAAGCTGGTCGTACAGCCCTCCGGCAGCCATGGCGTGCAGCGTGTGCGCAGCCAAGTGTAACGCCTGCTTATCTTCGCTCTGGTTCAATGCGCTCTGTGCCCAGTAGCGCAGGCTGCGTTCGATCGAGGGCGGATGCGGGAACTTGGGGGCCGAGCCGAAACCGCCGTAGCGCGGATCAAATTGCTGTTTGAGCTCAGCGTAAGCGCGATTGAGCACGTCCTGGCTGATCTGTGCGTCGCTGGCCTGTGGTTGGATGCGCGCAAAGATGTCGCGCAAGGACACACTCTGTTGGGCCAAGCGATCGCGTTGCTCCCGGTAGAAGCTTGCCACGCGCTGCAGTACATCGGTGAAGCCCGGTAATCCATGGCGCGGTTGATCAGGAAAGTACGTACCACCGAAAAACGGCATATGATCATCGGGCGTGAGAAACATGGTCAAAGGCCAACCGCCGGGTCGCTGAATCAGGATCTGATGAGCCGTTTGGTAAATCTTGTCGAGGTCCGGCCGTTCTTCCCGGTCCACCTTGATGCACACAAAGGAGTCGTTCATCACCTTGGCGATAGCTTCGTCCTCGAAGGACTCATGTTCCATCACGTGGCACCAGTGACATGCCGAGTAGCCGATCGAGAGCAGGATCGGCATATTGTCGTGCTGCGCCCGCTCTAACGCCTCCTTGCCCCACGGATACCAGTCGACGGGGTTGTGCGCGTGCTGGAGCAGATAGGGGCTGGTCTCGGAAATCAGGCGGTTTGTGTGTTGGCTGTCTGGCATAGCTCGCGCGCTTGGGTTTCGGCGCCTGCACTATAGCGAATTTCCCGGGCTTTGTCGTACCGCGCCCAACGCGCTTTCCGCTTTAGTAATATGGATTTATAGTGTCCGGCAGCCTCAGGCGAAGCTCACCTGACTAACCCTGCTTTTTCTTGGTGTCGTGGCTCACGCTGGTCGAGTCGTGCTGCTAGTATTTTAGTTAGCTTGTCACGAAGCCCATCCGGGCAGTCAACACCTGAACCGCACGCAACTTGACGGTAGCGATGAGTTCGAGTCTATTTTCAAAGCTCTGGCCCAAGGCGCGCACCCCGCGCGAGAAACGGCACCAGAAACGGCGACGGAGACGCTCCTCACACTCAGGCGACACGCCCGGTATCACGGCAATCGAGAAGCTGGTTGTCGAGGAGATTGAAGTCGCTGACGTGGTTGCGCCCCCGGTTCGCGGCCCACGGACTAGCAAACGGAAGAGCCGTCCGGTATGGGTTTTGGCCACGAAGACCGTGACGACCTGGGTGGGGCTGGCACTGTTTCCGGTGCTGGCCGCGTTGGCGGTACGTTCCCCTTGGCCCGTGGATGAAACACGCACGCTTGCCGTCGCCTGGGAGATGTGGCTGCGGGGCGATCTGCTGGTGCCTCACCTCGGCGGTGCGGTGTACAGCGACCAGCCACCGTTGTTTTTCTGGCTGATCACCTTCGGCTGGGGCGTACTTGGCGTCAACGGTTGGTGGCCCCGCCTGCTTCCCGCGTTGTTCGGTCTCGCCAGTTTGTTTCTGACGCAACGGCTGGCGCGCACCCTGTGGCCGGACCAGGCCAATGTGGCCCGATTTGCACCCGTGTTACTGCTGGCTATGTTCTTTTGGGCTTTTTCCACCACGCTCGTGGGCGGGGAACTGCTGCTTGCGTTCTTTACCTTACTGGGCGCCCTGGGTGCTGCCGCGATGTGGCGTGGTCGCATCCGGCATGGCTATCTGCTGCTGGGTCTGGCGTTGGGTTTGGGGCCGCTGGCGGGTGCACTTGCGATTTTCATTTATCTTGTGCCGCTGGTCGTGCTCGCACCGATATGGGTCAGCCGCTCGTATGGGTGGGGTTGGGGCCGCTGGTATGCCGGTGTCACCAAGGCGATGTTGCTGGCCGTGGTCATCATCGTCGCCTGGGCATTCGCGCTCTACAATCGTATCGAACTAGGCTATGTCGAGGGGTTGTTTTCAAACGCCCTTCCGCGCGCGAGCGTGATTTTATTTTCACCCGAGCGGCCCTGGTGGTGGTACCTGGCGGTACTGCCAGTCGTGGCGTTGCCATGGTCGATCTTTCCGTTGGTGTGGATGCGGTTGTGGCACACCCGCCGCGAGAAAATGGACACCGGTATGACGTTCTGCCTGTTCTGGGTATGGCCGGCCATTGCTGTGTTGTCGCTGCTCACTGTCAAGCAACCGCAGGCGCTGTTGCCGATCCTGCCGGCGCTGGCGTTGAGCACCGCGTACTTACTCCTGAGCGACGAGCTCGTCGATTACGCGCAGGACAGCGCACTGTCAAGCATGGCGCTACCGTTGATCATCGTCGGAGGAGTACTGGCTGCGGTGCCGGGTTTACCGCGGGTCGAGGCCTTGCCTGCGTTGCTGTGGGAGCCGCGTGCAGCCTATATCGGCATTGCGATTGCCGTCATCGGCATCGCAGTGGCTTGGTTGCCAGTTAGCGGGATCAAGCAACGAATCATGAATATCGCGGTCGGGGGTACAGCTTTGCTAGTGATCGCCATCCTCGGCATTGGTTGGCAGTTCGATCAACTCTATGAGGCCAAGATCGTGGGGACCTACCTTGGGGCCGTCGAGCGCGGGCAAATACCCGTCGCCCATGTCGGACCGTATGACGGCCAGTATCATTTTGCGGGACGATTAACGGCGCCGCTCGAGGTTGTCGATGCCGGAGGTATTCACCAGTGGGCCATGGATCATCCTGATGGCATCGTTGTGACCTACACTAACGGGTGGCAGCCACGTGCGGCTGTGCTCGAGCAGCCTGTGCTCGAGGCGGCCTACGGTGACCAGCGAGTCCGGCTGTGGGAAGCCCGCACCATCCTCGCAGACGGATCATAGCGGGCCGCTGAAAGGAGTTTTTCGTCATTTTTCCGTGCTGCCTTCACTGCGGGGCGTCTAACTCAATCACGCATTTTACTTGGCACCGGGCAGGATGTTAAAAAGCACGCTTTGCCGGTGCGGCACCGCGGTGAGCGCCTGTCGTGCGACAGGCGCGTCGGTGAACGCTCGCCAGCCTAAGCACAATGCCTGATACTATGGTCAACCCGGCTTTTATTCTGATGCTACGCGCCCCAGACATCGATCCCGTTGCTATAAGCATCGGCCCGCTCGCCGTGCATTGGTATGGGATCATGTATGTCATCGGCTTTGTCGGGGGCTGGTTGCTCGCGCTCTACCGCGCCGGTCGCCCGGATTCCGGTTGGAACAAGCAAGAGATCTCGGACCTGCTGGTGTACATCGCGGTGGGCGTCATTATCGGCGGTCGGCTGGGATACGTGGTGTTCTACAACCTACCGCATTATCTTGAGCATCCCCTTGATTTGTTCCAGGTCTGGAAGGGAGGCATGTCATTCCACGGGGGGTTTCTGGGAGCCATATTTGCGATGTGGGTGTTTGCGCGGCGCACCCACCGGCACTGGTTCGCGGTCACGGACTTTATCGCGCCTGTGGTAGCGATCGGTCTCGGGGCCGGGCGATTGGGAAACTTTATTAACCAGGAGCTCTGGGGACGGGTGACGGACCTGCCGTGGGGGATGGTTTTCCGCGATGCCGGAGAGCAGCCGCGTCATCCGTCGCAGCTCTACGAGTGCCTGCTCGAAGGTGTAGCATTATTCTTGATCCTTTGGCTGTACTCGGCCCGGCCGCGCCCGACCGCCGCTGTGTCCGGGTTATTCCTAATTTGCTATGGCGTGTTTCGTTTTTTGGTCGAGTTTGTACGGGAACCCGATGCGCACATCGGTTACCTTGCGTTCGGGTGGGTGACGATAGGCCATGTGCTGACGTTCCCTATGGTTCTGCTCGGAGTCGGCATGATGGTGTGGGCATACCGCAAGAATCGGGCCTGATTGGCAAATAAAAACACCTAACGCAGGAGCGCTACACGAATGTAGCGTTTGCGGACCTAACGAGGGAAAGACGCTAAGGCGCAAAGAATACTCAAGATGAGCGGTTTTTAGTTTAAATCCTCTGCGTGTTTGCACCACTGCGTTGGAGGCGTTGTTTTTTGGAAGTTCTCTGTGCTCTTCGCGTTTCGTCCAGAGCGTTAGCGGGGAGGTGCGGCAGGCTGATGAGTAGCTATAATTATTTTTTTGCGTCTTTGCGCCTGTGCGTTGGATGTTTTTTGGGGATTTCTCTGCGATCTTTGCGCGCTCTGCGATGAGTTCGTGTTATTTCCGGGCTAGCCGGTCCACGCGGCGTTTGGAAACAAGCCGTTCGGTTACAAGCAGACGTCTATACTTGGGACTATGCGAACGACGATGGCATGCACTCGTGTTTATGTATTTCTGCTGGTGGGTCTGACACACTTCCCGCTCGCATCTGCGGACGGTGAAAACGCATACGAGCTGGAACAGCAACGGCGCGACTACGTCTCCGCCCTGCAGGCTTTGCAGGAGGATGACCTGAAGACCTATGACGCCTTGCTTCAACGTCTGGAAGGCTACGTGCTACAAGGTTACTTGCGCTACGAGTTCCTCAAGACTCACATTGATGTAACCCCGAAGGGCATGATCCGCCGTTTCCTCGATGAAACTCGATACGCCCCCATCAGTGCGAGCCTGCGACGCACTTGGCTACGCCACTTGGTCAGGCAAGGCGACTGGGATACCTTTATAAAGGAATACCCGCTGCACAACAATGACGTTGAGCTCGAGTGTTACCGTCTCGATTACCTGCTGGGGAACGATGGCAACCGCGCGGAATTGCGTGACGACGTCGAGGCGCTGTGGCTCACAGGTGAACGGCTGCCAGCGGCGTGCAATGCGGTATTTAGGCAGTGGCATGCGGCTGGTTACCTGAATGATGAGCTGGTGTGGGCGCGCATAGAGCGCTTGATGCAACGGGGCAGGCTGAGCCTGGCGCGGCAGCTGGGGAATCGGTACTTGAACGCGCAGGACAGAACCTGGTTACGGCGCTGGCAGAAAATGTACAGACATCCGGTGAAGAGCTTGCAAGCCCCGGATTTTCCCGTGGACTCGACGCGGTTCCGAACCATCATCAAGCATGGCGTCGTACGTCTGGCCTATCGCGATCCCGCGGCCGCCATGAAGCAGTGGCGGCGTCTCAAGTATAAGCACGCAGTCCTGGCCCAGGACGACAATTACGTCCGGCGCTGGGTCGGCATCGCGGGAGCACGACGTCATGACCCAGCCGCCGTGCAGTGGCTGGCAGAGATTGCTGATGCCGATGGTGATCCGGATCTACGGCTGTGGCGACTCCGGGCCGCCTTGCGGGCCGGCGACTGGGAGCTGGCGAAACGCTTCGTCGCGACCTTGACCGAAGCGGAGCAGGCGGACCGGTTCTGGAGGTATTGGACCGCGCGCGTGATGGAACAGACCAATGAACCGGCCAAGGCCGGCTACCTGTTTGCTCTGGTCGCGCGCGAGCGTAACTATTATGGGTTTCTTGCCGCCGATCGCATCGACACCGGCTACGCCATGCAGCATAGCCCCATCTCTGCCAGTTACGAGGAGCTCAATGGCATACGCGCGCGCGTAGACGTGCAAGCAGCGCGGGAGCTCTACGCCATCGGCGATTCTGTGGCGGCGCGTCGTCAATGGAATTGGGCGATCGCCCGCATGAGCGGACGTGAGCTCGAGGTCGCTGCGCGTGTTGCCAGCGATTGGGGCTGGCCCGACCGCGCCCTCTACACGCTTAGCAAGAGCGGTCACAGGCACGACCTCGGCCTGAGATTTCCGCTGATCTATCGGGACCTGGTGGAATCCAATGCGAAAGCCAATGGTCTCGACCCGAGCTGGATCTATGGCGTGATGCGCCAGGAGAGTGCCTTTGTCGCCGATGCGCGTTCCTCGGCTGGGGCGTTGGGCTTGATGCAGTTGATGCCGCGCGTCGGTCGTATGACCGGGCGGCGCATCAAGCTCAAGGTGCGAAGCACCGGCGCGATACTGCAGGTGGAAAACAATGTACGCCTAGGAGTGGCTTTCCTGAAAAATATGTTACGACGCTACGATGGGCATCAGATGTTGGCCACCGCCGCGTACAACGCCGGCCCCAGTCGTGTGCGCGCGTGGTTGCCGCAGGAGCAAACGCTTGACGCCGATATTTGGATTGAAACCATCCCGTACGACGAAACACGTGACTACATCAAAAATGTCATGGCATACGCCGCCGTCTACGATCACCGCCTGGATCGCGAACCCATTCGCCTGTGCCGGCGTATGCCCGCCGTTGGTCCGAACAACGATGTCGTGCGCATCGCCTCGACTTGCCCGCCGTCCGCACCCGCCCAACAAACGCTCGGAACGGGCGATCGATCGCCGCCCGATAGCTCCTGAGTATGGCCGGTGGTCTGAGCGAAACCCGTTGACATTCAAAACGGTTTGTACAAAATGGCGGTGGGCCCTGAACCCCATTCTGCGCCGGGCGGACATTCGCGCGGGCAGGTCTTTTGGATTAGCGAGGTGATGACAAATCTGAAAATCTGTATCCTCGGTGGGACCGGTTTTGTCGGGCGCAGCCTCGCGTCCCGTCTGGTCGCGCTCGGACACGAGGTCCGCATCATCACCCGCCGGCGCGAGCGACAGAAACGCGGTTTGCTGGTGCTGCCTACGCTTTATCTGGTCCAGGGCGACGTGCACAATCCGGCTGTACTGCGGCAACAGTTTCAAGGCATGGATGTCGTTATCAATCTAGTCGGCATCCTGAATGAAAGAGGGTATCGGGGAAAGGGGTTCGAGCGCGTACATGTGGAGCTGCCGCGCAAGATTGTTAACGCTTGCCAGGAAGTACGCGTCGGTCGGTTGTTGCACATGAGCGCGCTCGGGGCGTCGATGGAAGCCCCCAGTCACTATCTACGCACCAAGGCTCGGGGCGAGGAGGTGGTGCACAGCGCCGAGAAAAACGATTTCAATGTCACCAGCTTTCGTCCTTCGGTGATCTTCGGTCCGCATGACAGTTTCATTAACCGATTCGCGTGGCTGATGCGTCTGTCGCCAGTTTTCTTCCCGCTCGCTTGCGCGCGCACGCGGTTCCAACCTGTCTATGTCGAAGATGTCGTAACGGCCTTTACTCACTCGCTCGAGGACCATCACACTTTTGGTCAGCGTTATGATCTTTGCGGGCCTGAGGTCTACACCTTACACGAGCTGGTGAGCTACGTCGCCGATAGGCTAGGCTTACGGCGTCGGATCATCGACCTTAACGATGCGATGTCAAAAATGCAGGCGGCCTGCCTGCAGTTCATCCCGGGCAAGCCGTTCTCGCTCGATAACTACCGCTCACTACAGATCGACAGCGTCTGTGAAAAGGGTTTCCCGTCGGTGTTCGGCATTCGGCCGGCATCATTGACGAGCATCGTTCCTACCTATCTCGTCAAGCACCCGGCCCGCAGCGAGAAGTACTCGGGTTATCGCCAATTGGCGCGCCGCGACCAATAGGGCTGCCTTAAATCGTTTCGGCCTATGTGTTGAATAAGTCGCCTTGTTGCCGCCTTCTTTACTGGTTAGTGCGGCCCGCCTGCAAGGCTTCGAGCCTGGCGATGCGCTCCACTTCAGGGAGCTGCGCCAGTGTCTCGACCGCGCCATAGAATTCCCCGACGTCGCCATTATACTCGGCTAGCAGCGCCTGAAAGGCGGGGACATACTGGTGGTAAAGACCGATCGGTACGAGATGGGCGTTGTTAAGGTTCCGCGCAAACCAGCGATCGTAACCCGAGTAGCCACCCCAACTGCGCTTGAGGGCCCGATACGCCTCTTTGAGGTCTTCGAAGATCCTGGCCTTTCCCGTGCGTTTCTTCTCGTCTGACTTCTTTGATGCGTAGAGCTGTTGCAACCGTTCGCGGTACTGCAAGACAAGCTCTATGAACTGCTCGCGCTTCTTTTTTCGTGCCACGTATCGCTCGAACTGCATCGGGGCGGCACCGTTACGTGTCAGCCAGCGCTCGACGCCTTCGCGCTCCACGGCGACAGCAAAGGACTCGTTGAATGTAGTATCGCCTTTCAGGTAAACGCGCTGGTGTGCGAGCTCATGAAATATCAAACCGGCCACATCGGCCTCGGGTCGGCGCAAGAAGGTGTTTAAGACGGGATCGTGGAACCAACCCAGGGTCGAGTAGGCCGCAATACCGGCGACATAGACGTCATAATTTTTCTGCGCCAGATTATCAGCGAACTTTTGTGCCTGCTGCTCGGAAAAGTATCCGCGGTAGCTGACACATCCTAGAAAGGGATAACACCATACCTCGGGTTCGAGTGACAGCTCAGGTGCGGCAAATACATTCCAGACCGCGTAACGTCTTTCGAGATCGACATAGGTGCGATAGCTTTTGTTGTCCGGCAGTGCAAGCACGTCGCTCGCGAAAGCGCGCATCTCGAGCACATTGGTCAATTGCACCTTGAGCTTGGGGTCCGTACTGGGGTCTTCGAGCAGCGTGTCGATCGGCTGGCGCTTGGACAGGATCTGCAGCTGGCCGTTAAGGGCCTGTGCGTAGTAGCCGAGCTTCGCACAGCCCGCGGTCAAGATCCCTAGCGAGAGTACGAGCGCGAATTTAGATAGAGTTTTCATCCGAGCCGGGGCTGCGACCATAAAAACAGGCGAGGTGTTAGGTTTGAGGCGTAAGGTAAAGCATCAAGATCCTTCCACCCCATATCGCCGAATTCGGGATATGCGACATAGTTTTGCGGCGCTGCCCTAGGGCCGTGATTCATGGTCTTAAGCCCCTCGCCTCACGCCTTGCACCTCGCCCCTCACGAATATACTTGGCGTGGCCACTATGCCACATTAGGATGTAGCGATGGAGATCTACCTGGTCGGCGGGGCGGTACGAGACAAGCTACTTGGGCTCGAGGTCAAGGACCGCGATTATGTCGTGGTGGGCGCCACGCCCGAGGAGCTGGTCAGGCGTAATTTCAAGCCCGTGGGTGCGGATTTTCCAGTGTTTCTGCACCCGGAAACCAAGGAGGAGTATGCATTGGCACGCACCGAGCGCAAGACCGGGCGCGGCTACAAGGGATTTACTGTCTACGCGGCGCCCGATGTGACGCTCGAAGACGACTTGCGCCGGCGTGATCTCACCATCAACGCCATGGCCGAGGCGCAGGACGGTAGCCTGATCGATCCCTTCGGCGGGGTCGAGGACTTGCGCAACGGCATCTTACGCCATGCGTCACCTGCCTTTGCCGAGGATCCCGTGCGCATTCTGCGCGTGGCGCGGCTGGCGGCGCGCTATGCCAGCCGCGGTTTCACTGTCGCGCCTGCCACGATCGAGCTCATGCGCGCAATGGTGGATTCGGGCGAGGCCGACCATCTGGTGGCCGAGCGTGTATGGGTGGAAACCGTACGTGCCTTGGCCGAGGAACAACCGCGGCGCTTTTTCGAGGTGCTGCGCGAGTGTGATGCGCTCGCACGGTTGTTCCCCGAAATCGACGGCCTGTTCGGTGTGCCGCAACCCGTGAAGTATCACCCCGAAATAGACACTGGCGTGCACACCTTGATGGTACTGGATCAGGCGGCGCAACTCTCTAGCGATCCATGTGTGCGTTTCGCGGCACTGATGCACGATGTCGGCAAGGGCAAAACGCCGCAGCAAGAATGGCCGAGCCACCCAGGGCACGAGCAGCGCGGCGTCGACATCATCAACGCGTTCTGCAAGCGCTGGCGCGTGCCGAATGACTACCGCGAGCTTGCGGCCGTGGTAGCACGCGAGCACCTTCGATGTCACAAGCTTGCCGAGCTACGCCCGAGGACAATCTTGAAACTGATCGAAGGAATCGATCTCTTTCGCCGGCCAGAGCGCCTGCAGCCGTTCTTGCTTGCGTGTGAGGCCGATGCGCGCGGCCGCACCGGTCTCGAGGACAGGCCGTACCCGCAAGCGGACATTCTTCGCCACGCATTCGAGGCGGCGCGGTCGGTCGATACCGTCACCATCGCCGAGCAGGACAAGGACGCCAAGGGCGATGTCGTCGGCGAAAAGATCCGCAAGGCCCGCACCACGGCGATTAAGAATGCACTGTGACCATCTGTCTTTTAATCAGGTGGCCGTTGGAAGATGCCCGCTTTTGGTAGGTTATGAGTTACGCTTCACGGTTCCATCTCGTATCTGTTGCTGCTTTTGGTACCACTCCTCCAAACACGGCTCATCTTTTCCTGATGATTGCCCGCGATCAGGGCTTTAACACCGGGACAGACGTGTGTATTGCCTGGGGGACGGGATCTTGTCTTACCCAAGATTCAATGGCCCAGGTGCGGCTGGTTCCAATTCCACGGAATCTAGTGGATTCGCCTCGAATGTGTCTGAGATCGCGCCGCAGCGTGATACTGACGACGGACAATTATCATGCAGAACTGCTAGCGGCGTGCGAAACTCTGGACGCCGTGCTCTTATTGCGCTTTATTGGTAGTACAACCATTTCATATTCAGGACAGTGCAAGCATGAACAAGAGATCCCGTCGTTTCGTCAAGGCGTATCAGAACGAAACCTTCCTGAACAGCCGTGATGCCAGGGCGCTGCGGATTCTCTCCGAGTACCTGGAACCACAAAGCCGCTTTGAACACTATCGCTTGGATGACACGATTGTAGTGCTGGGTTCCGCGCGAACGATCTCGCGCGCTCAGGCCGAGCAAGAACTGAAGGCTGCCCAGAAAGGCAAGGGGGATATCGATCGCGCGCAACGCCGGCTCGAGATGTCACAGTACTACGAGGCGGCCAGAGAGGTTGCCCGGCGCTTGACCGAGTGGTCTAAGGATCTGGTCGACGAGGAACGCCGCTTTGTCATCTGTACCGGCGGCGGCCCCGGTATCATGGAGGCGGCGAACCGTGGGGCATCCGAAGCCAAGGGATTAAACATCGGCTTGACAATCTCGATGCCGATCGAGGAGTTCGACAATCCCTATATCACGAGGGAGCTTGCAATACACTTCCACTATTTCTTCATGCGCAAGTTCTGGTTTACGTACCTGGCGAAGGCCGTCGTCGTCTTTCCCGGCGGCTTTGGCACATTGGACGAGCTGTTTGAGCTCTTGACCATGTTGCAGACGCATAAGATACGCAAGCATCTGCCTGTGGTGCTGTTCGGTAACAGCTACTGGAACGAGGTGATCAACTTCGATGCCCTCATTCGGTACGGCAATATCAACGCCGAGGATCTCGAGTTGTTGCATCGCACGGACTCAGTGGACGACGCGTGCGAGTTCATCACAGATCAGCTGACCAGATACGCGCTGGCAGAACGAGGAGCCATCTTGTAGCGGTGTCGAATTTAATAAACGAAAGAAAGAATCCGGCGCAGGCGGGGAACACCAAGGTTGCTGAGACCTTTAGACCGGACCGGATCGGCCGCCCCAGGCGGTCGGGCCTTACGGTCGTCCGCCGCTAGCTGCCACGATCGTCACGGCCCAAGGGCAGGGTGACCGCCACACGAAAGCCGCCGAGCACCTCGGACCTGCCCAGGGCGAGATCCCCGCCGTACTGATCGACAATATCGCGTACGATCGCCAGGCCCAGGCCATAGCCTTCAACGGACTCGTCCAGGCGCTTGCCGCGCTCTACAAGCCGAGACAGGGCGTCCGCGTTGACGCCCGCCCCGTCGTCTTGCCGTCCACTTTTGCAGTCTCCGTTGAAATTTACGATTTCAAGCCTGGCGGGCGAAGCTGAACTCAGGCTGAAAAGGCTGCTCACGCGCTGGCACGCGATAGACCGTGCCCCGCGACCGGCATACGGGTCTTCCTGAAACCCGGCGACCGGCGTAGTCTGCTGGGGTTCAGATCGACGCCAAACGAGCGGAGGCACCATCATGGCGCTCAAGAAGGTCATACCTGCCGAGGATGCCGTTGCCCTGATACACGACGGTGACGTATTGGCAACGAGCGGGTATGGCGGAAACGGGATTCCGGAACAGTTACTGCTTTCGCTGGAAACGCGTTTTCTAGAAACAGGAAAGCCACGAAGTTTGACCTTGGTCTACGCTGGTGGTCAAGGCGACAGCAAAGAAAAGGGTCTTAATCGATTAGGACATAAGGGTTTGTTAAAGCGCGTTATCGGTGGCCACTATGGGCTGATTCCCAAAATCGAGAAGCTCGCAGTTGATAACAAGGTCGAGGCGTACAACTTCCCGGAAGGAGCGATTGTCCACCTCTACCGTGACATCGCTGCAGGAAAACCTGGGACGTTAACGAAGGTTGGTTTAGGCACATTTGTTGACCCTCGTCTTGGTGGTGGCAAAGTTAACGATGCCGCGAGAGAAGACTTAGTGACTGTCGCGGACCTAGGCGGCGAAGAGTCACTGTTTTTCAAAGCCCTCCCAATTAACGTAGCTTTCATTCGAGGAACGACAGCCGATCCTGACGGCAATATTACTGCAGAGAAGGAATCCCTGCGCCTGGAAAATCTTGCACTCGCGATGGCTGCGAGGAACTCCGGCGGTATCGTTTTGTGTCAGGTCGAGCGGGTCGCAGAGAGTGGCTCACTGGATGCACGCCGTGTTCGGGTCCCAGGCATATTCGTTGATGCCATAGTTGTAGCCAAGTCGGAGAACCACATGCAGACGTACGCCGCCCAATATAATCCGGGGCTTTCTGGCGAACTCCGAGTGCCCCTGGAGACCGTAGCTCGTTTGCCTCTGGATCACCGAAAGGTAATCGCGCGTCGTGCAGCACTGGAATTGCTACCAAACAGCGTTGTAAACCTGGGGATCGGTCTCCCCGAGGCGATCGGCAGCGTCGCGAACGAGGAGAAAATCCAAGATTTACTGACGTTCATCGTGGATCCTGGCGTCATTGGCGGCGTTCCATTAGGAGGATACGATTTCGGAGCCGCCCTGAACTTCAACGCCGTTATCGACCATCCTTATCAGTTCGACTTCATCGACGGCGGGGGACTGGACTTGGCCTACCTTGGATTCGCTGAATGTGATCGTTTTGGAAACATTAACGTTAGCCGGTTCGGCGATCGTGTCGCAGGATGTGGTGGATTCATAAACATCAGTCAGAACAGTAAGAAGGCCGTATTTGTCAGCACGTTTTCTTCCGGCGGTCTGGCGACTGAAATCATTGATGGAAAGCTATCAATTGTTTCAGAGGGGGAGCATAAAAAGTTTGTCGAAGGGGTCGAGCAAGTGACATTTAGCGGTGCGAGGGCTGCTAAGAAAGAAAAAGATGTGCTCTACATAACGGAGCGATGTGTTTTCCGATTGGTGGATGACGGAATGGAACTCACCGAATACGCTCCAGGCATCGACCTGCAACGGGACATACTTGACCAACTTCCTTTTCGACCCATTATCGACAACCCCCAACCTATGGAATCGATGATACTCGATGATTCACCCATGGGGCTTCGGGATCGCATGCTCGACATACGCATTGAACATCGCCTCAGTTATGATCCGGAGACCAATACGATCTTTATGAACTACGCAGGAATGAGGGTACGTAACGCAGAGGATTTGAAGCGGATTAAGAAAGCGGTGGATGGAATCCTCGGGCCACTTGGGAAGCGAGTCTACTCAATTGTAAATTATGATTCGTTTGAAGCTGGTCCAGACATTATCGACCAATATATGGATTTGGTTCGCTATGTGGAGAAAAAGTATTACATCAAGGTGTCACGGTATTCAACAAGCGGCTTCATGCGCTTGAAAATGGGTAACGAACTCGAGAAGCGCAAAGTGTCGTCTCACGTATACGAAAGCGGAAGTGAGGCTCGCCGCCATTTGAGAGACAAATAGTGCTTACTAGCAGCGTACTACAACCGCCCCCGCCGATCCTGCAGTGTGAACCCCGGCAGCGGCGTATCGATACCCCGCCCCAGCGCCATCACCTTATAGAGCTCGCCCATCTCCGCCGGTGATGTGAGCTTGTTGACCTGGTGCGTCAGCGCCAGGTGCTCGCGCACGGCGCGGGGATCGGACTCGGCGATAAGTCCCATGAGATCGCTTGCGAGCAGGAACGCGGCCTGACTGGTGTAGCCGAGGAGCGATAGCCCAGAGTCGCAACCGGCCTCGGCCATGGCGGTGAAGTCCACATGGGCGGTAATGTCCTGCAAGCCTGTAAGAATCAGCGGATTGACGTGGTTGCGGTGGCGATAGTGGCACATGAGGGTGCCCTCGCTCCTTTGCGGATGGTAGAACTCCCGCCGTGGAAAGCCGTAGTCAATCAGCAGCAGTGCACCTGTGTTCATGCGCTCAGCAAGGCTCTTGATCCAAGCCTCGGCCTGGAAGTTTATTTCGGAGGTGTAACCGGGCGGCAGTGTGAGTGGCGCGATGCGGCCGCCGACCTCCGGGCGCGCCGGTCGAGAGTCCCAGGTAAAACGCCCTCCGCTCCAGCCCACGCAGAGCTGGTGGATGCCATCGTCCTCCACGCGAAAGCGATGCACCGGTATAGCATCGAGCACCTCATTCGCGAGCACTATGCCGTCGAGCTCGTTTTCTGGCAGTGCTTGTAACCACTGGACTCGCGAGAAAAGCTCCGGTGCCTCACGCTCGATTAGGGCGCGTTGGCGCTGTTGCAACTCGGCGCTCAGCTCCAGGATAAAATAGTGCTCCGGCAGCGCTCCGAGCTGCTCAAGCTCATGCAACAGACCGAGCGCAAGCGCACCGCTGCCGGCCCCGGCTTCAAGGATGTCGCCGTGGCCCAAACCAGCGAGAATCGCCTGGCACGACTGTGCAAGGCAGTGGGCAAAGATCGTCGAGAGCTCCGGAGCCGTGACGAAGTCGCCGTTCGCGCCAAACTTCTGCGCCCCACCGCGGTAGTAGCCCAGCCCGGGCGCGTAGAGCGCAAGCTCCATGTAGCGGGAAAAGTCGATGTTGCCCCCAGCTGCTGCGATTTCATCGCGAATGAGCTCAATTAATCGGGCACTTCGTGCGCTTTCCTCCGCTGTCGGCGGCGGCAGCGATGTTGCGGCATGGGCCATCTGCGGCAAGACACCTTCGCCTGGAGGCGGTTCGTCTGTCATTGGTCATGGAGTTTAGCTATGTTAGGCGTTATTGTCTTACGCTGTAAGATCTTACGGGGCTTGGAGTATGGCCGAGGAAACGCTCAGCGACAAAGTGGCGATCATCACCGGCGGTGCACGCCGCATCGGCGCTTACATTGGCCGCGCCTTGCACGCACGCGGCATGAGGCTGGTGATTCATTACCGTTCCTCGCAGGACAGGGCACGTGCGCTGCAAACAGAGTTGAATGAGGCGCGCCCGCAATCCGTGCAACTGGTGTCCGGCGATCTGCTTGCAGGCGCTGACTTTCTGCAACGTCTGGTGAGTGAAACGGTCAAGGCCTTCGGTCGTGTCGACGTGCTCATCAACAATGCCTCGAGCTTCTATCCGACGCCGCTTGAAGAGGCAACGGAGCAACAATGGGAAAACCTGATCGGCACCAATCTGAAGACACCGTTTTTCCTGGCCCAAGCAGCGGCGCCGCACCTTAAGGCAACGCAAGGATGCATCGTGAACATGGGGGACATCTACGGTGAGTTACCGCTCAAGCGCTATCCCATCTACAGCGCGGCCAAGGCGGGAGTGATCATGCTGACGCGATCGCTGGCGCGCGAGCTTGGACCGGAGGTGAGAGTCAACGCGATCGCGCCCGGTGCCATTATGTGGCCCGAAGACGGTCTCGATGAATCAGCCAAAAAGCGCGTCATTGCGCGCACCGTACTCAAGCGCACCGGCGACCCAGGAGATGTTATGCGTGCCGTACTGTTCTTGATAGCCGATGGTGGCTACATAACAGGCCAGATCATCAGGGTCGACGGCGGGCGCAGTATCTTTCTGTGACGCCGTCTTTCCGGGCTGAACGAGCAGGGATCATGAGTCGTGCGCGAATATTAGGGCTCCAAATCAAACTTTACAGGCCAAAGCTTCTGCGACTCGTCTGCAAAGTTACGCCAGATCTCGCTCCAGGTCATCCTGGTCTGCGGGTGCTTGAGCCGTGGAGCGATCTCCGCAAGCGGGCGCAACACGAAGGCATAGCGAGTAATCTCGTGCCGCGGGACATCGATATGATCGTCGTGTCGCTGTAGATCGCCGTAAAGCAGCAGATCCAGGTCGAGTGTGCGCGGCTCGAACCCGTGCCCCGCACGGTGGCGCCCGCAGGAGTCCTCGAGGCCGACCAGGCAGGC
Organism: Acidiferrobacterales bacterium; assembly: GCA_046758085.1. GTDB lineage: Bacteria > Pseudomonadota > Gammaproteobacteria > Acidiferrobacterales > SPGG2 > VRUB01. Next base: position 14,932 of record JBHHZP010000006.1, on the reverse strand, counting down.
CGAGACCTCATCTACAGTGGCCGGCGTGTCGAATCCTGCGACCAGGTTATAAAAATTCTTACCGCGAAAGCCGACGGCGATGCTCTCGTAGACGCTTGAAAGCGTGAGTGGGTGATAGGTGTCATGCAAGGCTTTGATGGCGATGCGGATGTTCTTTTCTTTATCGATATTGCTGCCGATACTTACGTAAACTCGCGGCATTCTCACTTGCTCCAGGCTTTCATCGACGGCCAACATCGGTTGGCAGCTTGGGCGCGGTCAGTCTTTCTCCCCGCGCTCTATCACCACACCCACATCCGAGGCGCCGCGGATAGCCCCCTTCTTATTAATAGACACCCGCACCCACGGGACTGTGAACTCTGTGCGGATGATCTCGGCGATGTGCTCCGCCAGCGTCTCGACCAACTGGAACTGGGACTCGCCGACATATTCGATCAGGCGCTTAGTGACCGCCTTGTAGTCAAGTGCACCCTCGAGGCGGTCGCTGCGTGCCGCCGCACGCACATCGGCTGCCAGGTCGAGATCGATGACGACGATCTGCTTGATGCGTCGCTCCCAATCCCACACGCCGATAGTGCACGGGATCTTCAGCTCACGGAGATAAACGATATCCATACGGGCCCTTAGGTTCGCGCGCAATATAGCGGAAATCGGAAAACGTGTCTTGACGGCTCGGCGCGGAAAGGCTTCCAATACCCGCATGATCGAATATCTGCTTCCTGCGCTCGGGTACGTGCTGGGCTCGGTCTCGACCGCGGTCGTGGTCGCCCGACTCATGAAGCTGGAAGACCCGCGCACAGTGGGCTCGCGAAATCCCGGCGCTACGAATATCCTGCGCTATGGTGGAAAACTTGCCGCCGCGTTGACCCTGATGGGCGATGCCCTGAAAGGCGTGATACCGGTGCTGATCGCGCGCGCGTTTACCGCTGAGCCCATGATCCTGGCGTTGACCGGGCTGTTGGCGTTCCTGGGACATCTGTACCCGGTATTTTTCGGTTTCCGCGGGGGTAAGGGTGTGGCGACCGCGCTGGGGGTGTGGCTGGCGTTGAGCCTGTGGGTCGCGCTGGCACTGATCACAACCTGGCTCGCTATGGCTGCCGTGTTTCGTTACTCATCGCTTGCCGCGGTGGCGGCGGCGGCGCTCGCCCCCGTGTATGTCTGGTGGACCTTCCCCGGGCAACCGCCTTACGTGGCCGTCAGCGTGATGATGTCGATACTGCTGGTCTGGCGCCACCGTGCCAATATTAAGAACCTTCTTACGGGTGGCGAGAGCAAGATCGGTCGTCCCGCAAGCTGAACGACCGCGCGCGGTTCAGGAGTCACGGGCAGGCCAAAACATGATGTCTAGCCGTCCTGAGCCGAGATGCTGACCTCGTACTCGGCTGGGGTTCCAGGCATGCGCACGATATCGCCGACATGGGTTCGAAATCGGCCGGTGAGACGGTCCTGGTAATAGAGCTTCAGCGTTTCACGCACTACCCGAAAGGCCAGTTGGTCCCAGGGGACGACGTGCTCGTGGAACAGGTCGACCTCAAGGCTCTCGCTCCCGGGTGCATAGTCGAGGTCAGTGAGCTGGCCGCGGTAGAACAGATAGACCTGGTCAATGTGGGGTAGACTGAACACCGTGTACAGGGCCCCGACCTCGACGCGGGCGCCGGCCTCCTCCAGCGTCTCGCGTGCCGCCGCCTGCAGAGTGGTCTCCCCTTTCTCCATGAAACCCGCCGGCAGGGTCCACAGGCCGTGGCGGGGCTCGATCGCCCGGCGGCAAAGCAGGATCCCGTCTTCCCACTCCGGGATACAGCCGGCGACGATCTTGGGATTCTGGTAATGGACGGTCTCGCACGTGTCGCACACATACCGCGGCAGCGTGTCGCCCGCCGGGACCCGAAGCGTGACGGCTGCGCCGCAGTGACTGCAGAAGTTCATGCTGTGACAGGAGATCGGGCTGGTCGGTGGGCTGCGGGAAGACTGCATTGAAACATGACACGATTCTATACGCTCGCGGGTGCCCGTGCATACGCCGCCAACACGTCCGTTCGCGCGACTCAGTGTACGGGCAGCAGGCGATCGATCTCCCAGCGCGGATGCACGCGAAAAGCGAACTCCTCGTATTGCCCGGCAGCGAGCCGCAGAGCGCCTGCATACGCGACCATCGCGCCGTTGTCGGTGCAAAATTCAGGGCGCGGGTAATACACTTTCGCTCCGAGAACGGCCGCCAGATTGCCCAGCTCCTTGCGCAACAGGTAATTGGCACTGACACCCCCCGCCACCACCAGGCGCTTATGGCCGGTCTGATCGAGCGCGCGCCGGCACTTGATTGCTAGGGTGGCGATGGCGGCCTGCTCGAATTCTAGCGCGACATCAGCAATTGTCTGTACATCCAACAAACGCCCGGCGATCGCATGCACCACCGCCGTCTTCAGGCCACTGAAGCTGAATTCGAGCCCCGGCTTCTCGGTCATGGGCCGCGGAAAATGAAACTCCCCCGGAGTGCCTTGCTGCGCTACCTGAGCGATCGCAGGCCCCCCCGGATATCCCAGACCGAGCGCCTTGGCGGTCTTGTCGAATGCCTCACCCACCGCATCGTCCAGCGATTCGCCCAGGACCGTGTATTGGCCGACCGCGCAAACGTCCGCAAGCAGGGTGTGGCCGCCGGAGACCAGCAACGCCAGAAACGGAAACTCGGGCGGTTCGGGCTCCAACATCGGGGAAAGTAGGTGGGCCTCCATGTGATGCACAGCGACTGCGGGGACGCCCCAGGCATAGGCCAGTGACCGCCCGATTGCGGCCCCGACCAGCAGCGCCCCCACCAGGCCCGGGCCCGCGGTATAGGCGAGCCCGTCAATCTCCTCTGGCCGTGTTCCGGCCTGTGCCATGACCGCCTGCACCAGCGGCAGCACCTTGCGCACGTGATCGCGCGAGGCGAGCTCGGGCACCACGCCGCCATAGGCGGCGTGGATCGGGGCCTGGGAGTAAAGGGCGTGTGCCAGCAGGCCGCGCCCGGCGTCGAAAATCGCCGCGCCGGTGTCATCGCAGGAGGTCTCCAACCCGAGGACGCGCATACGCGCTATTCTGGGAGCAATCCGGCCGCCGGACAAGGGCCGCGCGGGTGTACAAAGGCGCTATAAGCCTATAGAATCGCGCGCTTTGCAGGGTAAGCCCCCGGAGTGGGTGCTATATTGAAAACGTTGACAGAGGTGACCCAGACCCTATGCCGTCCGTTCGGGTAAAGGAAAACGAGCCATTCGAGATCGCCTTGCGCCGGTTCCGCCGGTCCTGCGAGAAAGCGGGGATTTTTGCCGAAATGCGACGGCGCGAGTTCTACGAGAAACCTACCGCAGTGCGCAAGCGTAAAGCAGCAGCAGCGCGCAAGCGCGAGCTCAAAAAGCTCGCACGCGTGGTCGCACGTACCACGCGCAAATACTGATCACCCTGGCGCCGACCGCGCCACCCCCGGCTGCCGTGGGCCTGAAGGAAAGAATCAGCCAGGACATGAAGGACGCCTTGCGCGCCCGCGACCAGCAGCGCCTGAATGCCATCCGCTTGCTCCATGCCGCGATTCAGCGCCGCGAGGTAGATACCCGCAGCACCCTGGACGATCCCGACATCATCTCGGTGGTCGAGAAGCTGATCAAGCAGGGCCGAGACGCCGCGCAGCAGTTCATCGACGGGGGCCGCCAGGACCTGGCAGACAAGGAAAACCGCGAGATCGCGGTGTGGCAAGCGTATATGCCCGCCCGGCTTACCGATGACGAGCTGGACGCAGTCATCGCAGATGCGCTCGCGCAGACCGGGGCCGCCTCCATGAAGGAGATGGGCAAGGTCATGGGGGTGCTCAAGCCCCAACTCCAGGGCCGCGCGGACATGGGCCAGGTCAGCGCGAAGGTCAAGGCTAAGCTCAGCAGCGGCTGATCCGGCGCGTCTGCCGAGTCGAGCGGTGGCAGGCGGCGCCCGGGCGACCTGCCGGGATGGAGCTTCCGCGCTGATATAGAATACCCCGATGGCCGGCAGAATTCCCCAGGCCTTTATTGACGAGCTGCTTACGCGTGTCGACATCGTGGACGTTGTCGACACGCGCGTGCCGCTTGCCAAGATGGGCAAGGATTTCAAGGCGCGCTGCCCCTTCCACGATGAGAAAACCCCTTCTTTTACCGTCAGCGCCGACAAACAGTTCTATCACTGCTTCGGTTGCGGCGCGCACGGCTCCGCCATCGGCTTTCTGATGGAGTACGAGCACATGAGCTTCCCCGAGGCGGTGGAAGAGCTGGCCGGCGCTGTGGGCATGCCCGTACCAAAGGACAGTCGGGCGGACAGCGAGCGCGCCGAGGCGGGCGCGGACCTGTTGGGCGCGCTGCAGGAGGCAGATCGCTATTACCGCCTTCAACTCCGAGAGCACCCGCAGGCCCACCACGCCGTCGAGTATCTGAAGAGGCGGGGCTTGAGCGGCGAGATCGCCGCCCGCTTCGGGCTGGGTTACGCCCCCGAGGGCTGGGACAACCTGGTGCGCGCGCTTGGCCACACCGACGCGCAGCTGCAAGACTTGCTACGCGCCGGCTTACTGGCTAAGCGGGAAAGCGGGGGCTACTATGACCGTTTTCGCAACCGCATCATGTTCCCTATTCATGACTACCGCGGACGCATCGTCGGTTTCGGCGGCCGCGTGCTGGACCAGGGCGACCCGAAGTACCTCAACTCCCCCGAGACTCCGCTGTTTCACAAAGGGCGCGAGATGTACGGCCTTTACCTCGCACGCGAGGCGATTCGGCGCGAGCAACGCGCGCTCGTGGTGGAGGGTTACATGGATGTGGTAGCACTGGCGCAGTTCGGCATCGATTTCGTCGTGGCCACGCTGGGTACGGCCACCACGCGCGAGCATGTGGAGCGGCTTTTCCGCTTCACGCCGGACGTAACCTTCTGTTTCGATGGTGATCGCGCGGGGCGCCAGGCGGCCTGGCGTGCGCTTGAGAACGCGTTGCCGGCGCTGCACGACGGCCGTCAGATCAGCTTCTTGTTTGTGCCGGAGGGCGAAGACCCCGACTCGCTCGTGCGCAAGGAGGGCAGAGAGGCGTTTCTGGTGCGCCAGGTGCAGGCAATGCCGCTACCCGAGTTTTTGTTTCAGACCTTGCAGAAGCGCGCGGACGTCAGCCGACTCGATGGTCGCGCACGCCTGGCCGAGCTTGCGCGCCCGATCATATCCAAGCTGCCAAATGGCGTATTTCGCCAGATGATGCTGGAGCGGTTGTCCACGATCAGCCAACTCGATCTGGGAAAATTGTCTACACTGATGTTAAAGACGGAGGAGACCGAGGTGACGCGCACTTTTGCGCGAACGCCAACCGGGCTGAAAAAGCCACCCTCCCCGGTGCGATCCGCGGTGGCCATGCTGTTGCAGAACCCGGCGCTGGCACAGCGTGTGCCGGACCCAAACGAGTTTGTCGGCATCGACGCGCCGGGCGTAGAGTTATTGCGGGAGTTGCTTGTGCTCTTGCAAACGGAGCCGCAGCTGAACACAGCCGCCGTGATGGAACGATTTCGCCAAAGCGAGTACCGCCCCCACCTTGAAAAGCTTGTGGTCTGGACCCATCCGATGCTCGAGCACGATGTGGAGGCGGAGTTCCGCGGACTGCTGGAGCAACTGCGCCGGGTGGCGCATGCACAGCGCACCGACGCGCTGCTGAACAAGGAGCGTGCCTGTGGCCTCGACCAGACAGAACGGGCCGAGCTCAGCCAGCTCCTGGCGGAGAAGAGTCGCCTGGACAGTCCCGAACCCAACCGCTAAGTGCTTGGGACCCATATATATTTAGGCTAAACTGTATTGTTCGGCCATTTTTGCCAACCGCAACCCTACTTTCGGACGACCTGCGCATGGATCAAGAGACCCAACGCTCCCAACTCAGAAAACTCATAATCCAGGGCAAACAGCAGGGTTTTCTCACGTACCGCGAGATCAACGACCACCTGCCGGAGGACGTTCACGACACCGACCAAATCGAGGCGGTGGTGAACATGATCAACGATATGGGGATCGACGTCTTCGACGAACCCCCCGATCCGGACGCCTTGCTGTTGAAGACCGAGGCCACGACTTCCGAGGACGACGAAGAGGTCGTCGAAGAGGCGGAACAGGTGTTGGTATCTGCCGTCGAGAGTGAGTTTGGTCGCACGACCGACCCTGTGCGCATGTATATGCGCGAGATGGGCACCGTCGAGCTCCTCACACGAGAAGGCGAGATCGAGCTGGCCAAGCGCATCGAGGACGGTATCCGCCAGACGACAGAGGCGATCGCCGCCTGTCCCGCGGCAATCGAAGAGCTGCTGCGGCTCATGGCGTTGTGCGAGCAGGAACAGGTCCGGCTGTCCGATCTGGTGGCCGGTTTTGTCGACCCGAACGCGCCGGATGAGCTGATCGCCCCCGTGAACCCGCTCTTGGCGGTGAGCCGCGACGGGGGACAACAGGAAGGTGGCGACGCGGCGTCGACGGCGGACGAGGATCCCGGCGCCAACCGCGAGGAGGCGTTGGCGCGATTCGCAAAGATTCGTCGGCTGCACAATAACCTCATGAGAACGATTAATAAGAAAGGCTACGACAGCCCCGAGGCGGCGCGCGGGCGCAAGCGACTCATCGACGAGTTTTTGCAGGTTAAGCTAGTGCCGAAGCAGATCAACTACCTGGTGCTGCAGGTCCGTTTCCTGGTGGAGATGGCGCGCGCGCAGGAAAAGATCATCATGGACGTCTGTGTTGGCAAGGCGCGCATGCCGCGTAAGAACTTCATCAAGAGCTTTCCCGGCAACAGCACAAACCGGCGTTGGGCGCGCAATATCATGCGCTCGAGCGAGGTCGACCGCGACGTGATCGAGGCGAACCTGGATACGATCTATGCAGCACAGCACCGGTTGGCAGCCATCGAGGTGCGTGCCGGCATGCCGATCCAATACCTGAAAGAAGTGAACCGCCGCATGTCGATCGGCGAGGCCAAGGCGCGGCGTGCAAAGAAAGAGATGGTCGAGGCCAACCTGCGGTTGGTGATCTCGATCGCCAAGAAGTACACCAACCGCGGTCTGCAGTTCCTGGATCTGATCCAGGAGGGCAATATCGGCTTGATGAAGGCGGTGGACAAGTTCGAGTACCGGCGCGGCTACAAGTTCTCCACCTATGCCACCTGGTGGATTCGCCAGGCGATCACACGCTCCATCGCCGACCAGGCGAGGACCATCCGCATACCGGTGCACATGATCGAGACCATCAACAAGCTCAATCGCATTTCGCGCGAGATGCTGCAAGAGATGGGGCGCGAGGCCACACCAGAGGAGCTCGCGCAGCGCATGGACATGTCCGAGGATAAGATCCGCAAGGTGCTGAAAATCGCCAAGGAGCCGATCTCGATGGAGACGCCGATCGGTGATGACGAGGACTCGCACCTCGGGGACTTTGTCGAAGATGCTAATACGGTCGCCCCGCCGGATGCCGCGACCGGTGCCGGGCTCAAGCAGGCGACCAGTGACATCCTTTCTACGTTGACACCGCGTGAGGCCAAGGTCTTGAGAATGCGCTTCGGCATCGGCATGAATACGGATCACACGCTCGAGGAGGTGGGCAAGCAGTTCGACGTCACCCGCGAGCGCATCCGCCAGATCGAGGCCAAGGCGCTGCGCAAGCTGCGCCATCCAGCGCGCTCCGATCACTTGCGAAGCTTCATCGACTCCTAAGGGTTAGGTCCCGTGGGCCTGTAGCTCAGTTGGTCAGAGCCGCGGACTCATAATCCGTTGGTCGTAGGTTCGAGTCCTACCGGGCCCACCAGAAAATAGGGGATCAAGCGAGAGCTTGGTCCCTTTTTCTTCGTCCATCGTGCATGGGTGGTGTGCTGTCCTGTGTTTCCGGCTCCTGACGACCAAATCGCTAACGGTTCGGTGAACTCTGAAAATCCGGCATTATCGTCAATCAGCCACAATTTCTGGACGATGAACCAGTTGTTAGATGACCGGTAACTGAATGGTTCGGACCCAAATGCTGGACAAGCAAAAAAATCCCCGCACAAAGCGGGGTTGGCTAGTGTGAAAAAGCAATGAGAATCCGCTCTCATTCTGCACAGCCATACCCATCCGAGAGTACCGCAGGATGTGAGGCCGGAAGCAACAGCGGGCCAAGAGGCTTGCGTCGGTCCTATTTTCTAACTTTAAACGTAAGGTACAACCCGCATACCGTGATGATTGCTCCCACAATTGTGCCCATTGTCTGCTGGCGTCCGAAACCGGGGTCGTCTCCAATCCCGATAATGTCGGCCAGGAGAGATGCGAGCAAAAGTCCTACGCCGATTGCAAGCACGAGAAAATGTGCCGTCTTGTTACCGGGCATAGCTATCGCCTCCAGTAAGCGTAATCAGCTTAAAGTCTAGACCAAGAGATCGAGTTGCTGGTGGCGGTACGCGAATCCTGGTTCCCGCACATAGGGCATCCCCGTGCGAAAGGGCGTTACTGCCCGGTAACTCTCTTCCGGGGCAGATGATTATGGGGGCAGTCCGCCATGTGTCGGTAGCCCAGCCGACCGCACTGCGGACATTCCACCAAACGCCCAGTGTCCTGCGGCAGGTCGTAAACCTCGTGTTCATCGAGCAACGCGGCAGACTGATCGCTGTCGTAAGTTTCCACCCCTTACTCCTATCTGCAAATGATATTTCTATGCTGCGTTTTTCTGCTTATCCTGCCGTACCCATCCAAGACCGGTGGGACCAATCGAATGCAATTCATCGGCCTGCCCGAGGTAGCTACAGGCAATGCGGGCGGCCGATACCTTCTCCAGCAGTGCAAGGTAGCTCAGCGCCTCATCGAGCGTGTCAAACGGCCCTTCCGGGCTGATGGGGGTGCGAACGTACCAACCGGTACCTTCAATGCGGAACACTCGTTCTTCGACACGCATTCGTTTGTCCTCATGCTACCAGCCATACCGGCCTGACTATCGGTGCATTATTTGTTCCAGCCTCATACGCCATTGATTTACAAGGACAAATGTTTTTGGAGGCGGACAGTTGTTGAGGAAACTGTAAGTTTTTCCGACGCCTCCCGAATCGCCAAAACGGTTTTAGCCCAGAAAACGGCCGAGAGAGCGACAAAAGTACCGAGGAGCGGTGTAAAAACCTCCGACACCCGCGATGTTTGCCACAATTCCCGCGCGGCCCCCGGGAGGGGGTGAAAAATAATTTAGAACTCGCGGACAAGCGGTTTGTTCACCGGCAAGCCTTTGAACCGGCCGAAGTCGCGATCCGCGGCCCACAGCTGGGCCGTGCCATGCTGCAGACACAGGGACACGATCCCGAGCATCGTGGATTCGCGAACCGACGACCCGGCTGCCCTCCAGCATCTGGCGCAAGGTTCGCCAGTAATAGGGTTGGCGTGCAAGAAAGTTCGGCGCAGACGATTCGGGGATTGTTAATTCGCCAGGGTGATCGTTTGCTGGATGATCGTGTCTATCTCATTCGGGGCAGTCTCACTGGAGCTGGTATTCGACGATCAGATGAGCCGGGCCATGGAGAGCCTGCGGGAGAAAAACAAGCTGCTTACCCCGCACCACGAACACCACCACGACCAGGAGTTCGCCACCTGGACCTTTCGCAGCGAGGCGGAATGGTCGTTCTCTGCGCTGCAACGGGCGGTGGAACATTTGCCGCGGGGCATCTTCCGGGCCAAGGGCATGGTGCGGCTGGACCTGGAAACCGACGATTACGGTATCCTCCAAGTCACTGGCAGGCGGGGCCGGCTCAAGCTGGTCGAACCCGAAAATGGCGAAGCCGGGTGGGTCACCACCGAGCTGGTCTTCATCGGCAAGCCCGGCACCAACCCCAACAAAAGCATCCGCGCGCATTTTGAGCGGGCGCTCGAACAAGCGAGCAGCGCGGATGCGTACGTGGTCAACGACCTGCGTGCCTTCAACGTGGTCTTTGCGTGAGTATCGGAATGACGACGAGCAGATTTTCGCTTTCCAAAAAAAACGAAATCTTCTGTCGTTCTCACCGCACTTTAGCGGTGTGACTTGCCGAACGGCGTGTTGTTTCAGCAAGCAGGGATCGTAGCTTCGCTCGCATCCCATTGCTATCGGCGTACACGCTGAGATTTTGGCCCGGGCAAAGTTGGATCGGTTCAGGCGATCTGCTACGGTGCAGCGCCTTAATTCGACGCCGGCCCCCGGGTCGTGCGTTTGCGTGAGCCCCAGCCTGTTTCCAGGCCTACATTTCCCGCGCTTCTGGAAGCTAGATTATTCGTATATTGGCGGCGTGGCCGTCTCGATTTTTGATCCCCGGCTGAGGACGATCACATCATTGGTGCCCCGTTGTTGCGGTCACTATACTTTTTTACATACCCCTTTCGGTGAGCGGATGGTTCGGTGTCATCTCGACAGCACAGAAACGCATTAGCGGCCGGCTTTCGGCTGCATTGGTATGAGATCGATAAGGTAATCGGGCAAGGTGGTTTCGGCATCACCTACCTGGCGCACGATATCAACCTGAATCAGTTCGTTGCGATCACAGAGTACTTGCCGCTCGAACTGGCGGTGAGGGCCAGTGACAACACGGTGCAGCCCGTGTCAGAGGAGCGCGGTACCACGTTCGCCTGGGGGCTGGACCGTTTTCTGCGTGAGGGGCAAACGCTCGCGCAGTTCAAGCACCCAAACATCGTGCGCGTGCTCAGCCTGTTCGAGGCCAATAACACCGGATACATGGTGATGGAGCATGAGCAGGGCACCGGGCTGGAAAAATTGCTCAGGCAACAGTGCACGCTCGATGAGGCCAGACTGCTTGCCGTCGTCATGCCGCTGCTTGACGGGATGGAGCGGGTTCACGAGGCCGGGTTTATCCACCGCGACATCAAACCCGCGAATATCGTGGTGCGCACCGACGGCACACCGGTTCTGCTCGACTTCGGCTCCGCTCGCCAGGCCTTTGCCGGGTACACGCGCACCCTGACCACGCTGGTGTCCCCCGGCTATGCCCCCTTTGAACAGTACGCCAGCAAAGGTGAGAGGCAGGGCCCGTGGACCGATATCTACGCCCTTGCCGCCACCATGTACCGCGCCATCAGCGGCAAGACCCCGGCGGATGCGATCGAGCGCAACGTGGTGCTGCAGCAGGAACCCGATCCACTGCAGCCCGTTGTCGAGATCGGCAAGGGCTGGTACTCGCAACATCTGCTGGAGGCCGTGGACGCGGGGCTTGCGTTTCTGGAGCGCGACCGCCCGCAAAGCGTGGCGCAATGGCGTGCGATGATCGTTGGCGATGCAGGTGCGGTCAACGCCCGTACGCTTGCGGACGCGCCGACCGTCGCCACCACCGAGGCTGGTGATCGCAAGGAGAAACTTCAAGCGCCTGTGCCACCGACGCAGCGATTGCCCACTGCAAGCACAAAGGCCGGTGCGCCACGCCCCGCACAAACTGCACGCCCGGCCCGCCGCGGACTGAAATGGTGGGCTATGGCAGCAATGCTCGTATTGGCCGTGGGAGCTGTAAGCCATCAATGGATCTTCAGACCCGCGCGCCAGCCGTTGTTGGGTACTTCCTCGACCCAAACCGAGCCGTCGATGCAGCAAGCGCAGCCCACAGAGGCGGCCGGGCTCGACCGCGGGCGTTCGATCAGAGAGCTGCTCGCCGAGGCGGAGGATGACCTTCAATCGCGTCGGCTGACAAGGCCCCCGGGCAATAACGCCTTGGAGCGCTATCGCGAGGTGATAGCACTAGACCCGGACAATGCGCAGGCGCAGCGCGGCCTGAGCGCGCTCGTCGATCGCTATCTTGGACTGGCAGCCCAGGCCGCGAAGTCCAGGGAGTTCGACAAGGCCAGACGCAATGTCGCACAGGCGGCCGCAATTGCGCCCGACTCAGCCTTGGTCGAGCGCGCACGTAATGAGCTGGCGAAAAAACAGGGCGAGGACCGCCGCCGCGTCAAGCAGCAACTCGCACGCGAGGCAGCCGGCCAACGTCGCGTCGAGATCGAGCGTCGGGCTCAAGCACGAAGACAGGAAAAGATTCGACAACTGCTGGGCCAGTCAGACGAAGACATCAAGGCGTCGCGTCTCTCGAGCCCCGAGGGCGATAATGCGCTGGAGCGCCTGCGGCAGGTTCAGGCCCTGGACCGCGGAAATCCGGCGGCCAGGGAAGGCCTTAGGCGGATCGTAATTCGTTACCTAGAGCTGGCCAAGGCCGCTGCCTCACGCGGGCAGTTCGAGACCGCACAACGTTATCTGGGTGAGGCGGCGGCGATCGCGCCGCGGTCCCCGAAGATTCGCCTCGCTCGGTCACGCCTGGCCGAAATGCGAAGCGCCGGCGTGGCCACGAACAACAATGACAAACTGCAGGCGGGGCTCAATGCTTTTGAGCGCGGCGACTCTAGGAGGGCGCTACAGCTTTTGAAACCGCTCGCGGCACAAGGCGAGGCCCGCGCCCAGACAACCCTCGGCTTTCTTTACGTTATGGGCCGTGGCGTGACGCAGGACGAGGCCGAGGCGGCAACATGGTTCCGTAAGGCGGCAGCGCAAGGGCTCGCTGACGCGCAGTACAATCTAGGCACCCTGTACGAGAGCGGCCGCGGCGTGACGCGGGACGAGGCCGAGGCGGCGAGGTGGTATGGAAAGGCGGCCGCGCAAGGGCACGTCTACGCCCAGGCGGCACTGGGGAATATGTATGCAAGCGGTCACGGCGTCGCCAAGAACAGGGCTGAGGCCAGCAAGTGGCTGAGCGAGGCGGCCGGGCAGGGGCACAAAGGGGCGCAGGAGCGACTGAAGAAGTTGCGCTAGGTGCCAGCGGCCAAAGCCTGAGCGCCAGTCACTGGCGCGCATTTTATTTATCGCATGACTCGCACATGAAGTGAACGAGCGCCTCAGGGGCCTTGTCGAACCTAAGCCCGAGGCTGATCGTGCCGCGCCCCCTTAACGGCATTTCCTCCCTCCTCAGGAACACCTCTTCCTCACCACCGAAGCTGACATAGGTACCGTTTGTGCTTTGGTCCACTACGACATATTTGCCCCGTCGGTACTCAATTCGGGCGTGTTGCCGGGAAACGCGCTCACTGTTGACGATGATGTCGCAGGGCTCGCTTCGACCAAGCAAGGCTCGCGGGCGGGCGCGGTCAAGCAGCATTTCTTCTTCGCCGTAGCGCAGCAGTAATCGTGCTGCCGCCAACGGCGCCGCGAGCACGCTGGTTGCGAGCCTGGTTGCCTCGTCACCCTGCCACAGGACCTCAAAGATGCTGATTTCCGCGCTCTTGCCCTTAACCGGGGTGTAATCCAGCAAGCGCATCATGGCGCGCGACGCCGGTGGCAGCTGGTCGAAGGTGGCCTGCGTGGTGATGATTTGGCCGGCCTTGGCGAGCCCTGCGATCCTGGCGGCGACATTGACCGTGTCGCCGAACACATCGCCGCCGTCCTGGATTACGGGTCCGGCGTGGAAACCGACGCGTATGGCCATATCGATGTCCTTATTGGCTAGTGCCTGATCCTCGTCGGTGAACGCGCTTTGCATTGCCATCGCTGCATCCAAAGCCGACTGGGCATTTGGGAACGTGCACATAAGCTCGTCGCCAATGGGTTTGATGACGGTGCCTGCGTGTCGTTTGACCTGAGCGGTAATCGTAGACAGGCAGGCGACCACGTGTCGTCGTGCCTCGAGATCGCCGAGGCGCTCGTACAGGCTCGTGCTGCCACTGATATCAGCGAACAAGACGGTCAGGTGTGATTGCTTTGCAGCCATGACGATATTGGTTATTAGTTTGTGACGTCGGCTGAATGGGCCCCGACCGGAACAATGCAGTGGGAGCGTTTTCCGCGCGCCGGTTCCTTAATGTGCGCGCGTCAGGCGCGCACTTACATCTCCATATCCAGGATGATCTCACGGCGGGCGCCGCTGGCCTCAACCTCAAAGCGGTTGATGCCCGGCCTGAACTGCTTGACTAGGGCCTTGAAGTCGGCATTACCCTCGGCCGTGGCGCAGCTCGCCTGCACCATGGGCGTCTCCAGCGCTATGTCGATCGGTGCGATCTCGGAACCGTTGACGCTGCTCACGCTGGCAGAGTCAAGCAGGCCGCCACAGCGGCGTATACGCAACGGAAGCGTCTTTAATTTCTTTTGCTTGGGATCTATGCGGTCATACATGACTTCGGCCTCCAGGCCCGTGCTTGTTCGGCGGACGGTGTATTTCGCTGCCGCGCTTTCGGCGACGGCGGTCGCATTTTGGACCGATGCGGCGAACAGCGTGCCGGGCTCGAGAACAACTTGCTTGCCTTTGATGAAGATCGTTGGCCACGCGACCAGTGCGGCCAGCGAAATCGACAAGGCCATGCGGCCCTTGCCTGCCTTGTTGTAGCCCCCATCGAGAAAGATCTCGGTCCCGTCTGCGGCCTTGACCGAGTCGGCCTCAAGCTGCATTTTGCCTTTGATGCCGGCGAACTTGGCCTGCTTGACCTTGGCCACCCGCACAACCATTGGCGCCCCCGCTTTTATCACGGTTCGTCCGTCGACCACCACGTCGCGCCAGACGTGCGCTTTGATCCTATCGCCGACCCGAGGTTGTTCCTTTTTCTTCGAACTTACCCGTTGCTCGAGCTCGCCGTAGACGACCGTCCCGATCGGGATCGTGATCGTTTGCGCCCATCCCGGCAGGGGTAGCAACAGTACAAGCAGGCGACAGAGCCACGGCAGTCTGGATACGCTTATCATAACGATCTCGCGGATTCGTTGTATATATGCATCTACTTAATAGTAGACACGAATCTCCGAGTGCCAAGCCTCAGAACGACCTCCCCCTAGGCAGACGTACCGGTATGCGGCAGAATTACGGAGCCATGGTGGTGACGCGAATACAGGACATTTACGATACATTGAGGTCTTATCACGGACCGGACTTCTGTGGGACCAGACACGATGGTTAAGATGCCTTCCTTGGAAAGGCTCGTG